>NZ_PEMX01000025.1:0-80079 GCF_002759075.1 Pseudomonas sp. 382 | reverse complement strand
CAACCCAAGCTCTGGTAATCCTGGCAAGAAAGCTCGCGCGGGTGGCATTCGCCCTGATGAAAAATCAGGACGAATACGTCACCAAAGGCGGGAAACTGGCTTGCTGAAAACCATAGAATCTCCCACAGGTAAGTCGTGATCCCTGTGGGAGCGGGCGTGCCCGCGAAGAGGCCGGTGCAGCTAACCGCGGCTTTCGCAGGCTTCGACAGGTTTCAGATGCTTGACAAAATTACAGGGCCGGTGCCGCGCATCCAGTTGCTCCACCAGGATGCCTTCCCAGGCAGTTCGGCAAGCGCCAGTCGAGCCGGGCAGGCAGCACACCAGGGTGCCGTTGGAAATCCCCGCCAGCGCCCTGCTCTGTACGGTCGAGCTGCCGATATCGAGAATGGACAAGGCGCGGAACAGTTCGCCAAAGCCATCGACGGTCCGCTCCAGCAGGCACTGTACTGCCTCCGGTGTGCTGTCACGCCCGGTAAAGCCAGTGCCGCCAGTGATCAGCACCACCTGCACGTCGTCGTCGGCGATCCAGCTCGCCACCTGGGCGCGGATCTTGTACAGGTCATCCTTGAGCAGCGCGCGTGCCACCAGGCGATGGCCGACCTCCACCGAGCGGCTGGCCAGCAGCTGGCCGGAGGTGTCGTTGTCATAGGTACGGGTGTCGCTGACGGTCAGCACGGCGATATTCAGCGGTACGAAAACCGCATCGGGTTGGACGCGCACGGTGAAGCTCCTCGAATGGCATTGTCGTCACGCTAGAGGCAAGCCAGAACAGCGTCCAATCGAAATGGCGAACCGGCCGATCAATGACATCTATCGCAGACGTGGGTTAAGGTCTGCACAACCAGACGCCAGGCACTCCCATGGACATCAAGCAGCTCAAGTTCCTCATCGCCCTCGACCAGACCCGCCACTTCGGCCAGGCTGCGGCGCTGTGCCATATCACTCAGCCGACCCTGTCGATGCGCCTGCGCAACCTGGAGGACGAACTGGACCTGGTGCTGGTCAAGCGCGGCCAGCGCTTCGAAGGCTTCACCGAGGCCGGCGAGCGCATCCTGGCCTGGGCCCGTACCCTGCTCGCCGCCCATGACGGCCTGCAAGCCGAGGCCGCCAGTTGCCGCGGCCAGGTGGTCGGCAGCCTGCGCCTGGGCACCGTGCCGCTGGCCAGCTTCAACCCCATGCACCTGCTGCTGCCGCTGCGCGAGAAGTACCCCGAGCTGCAATTCCAGCTCAGTTCGCACAGCACCGAGCAGATCATGGACGGCCTGAGCCGCAACCAGCTCGACCTGGGGATCTGCTACCTCGACCAGGTCAACGCCAACTTCTTCGAAGTGATCGAACTGGGTACCACCACCATGGGCCTGCTGTTCGACACCCAGCACTTCCAGTTCGACGCCGACAGCCTGCTTTGGGAGGAACTCGGCGACACCCCCCTGGGCCTGCTGAGCAAGGGCATGCACTACCGCCAGTCACTGGACCTGAGCCTGCGCAGCCGCGGCCTTGAAGCCAATGCCGTGCTGGAAAGCGACTCGACCTTCCAACTGGTGCAGGCCATAAACACCGGCGTGTGCTGCGCGATCATGCCGCTGGGCTGCGGCCTGGAAGACCTCAGCGAACACATGCGCATCATCCCCATCGCCGACGCCAGCATCCACAGCCCGGTCGGCCTGCTGCTGCGCCGCAGCGAACCGCGTTCGGCGATTGCCGAGCAGTGCTTTGCCGAGGCGCGAGCGCTGTTCAGCCAAGGGTTGCGTCATGACTGATCATTCAGAAACTTCCTACAACATTTAGGGACTGTTGTCGGGCGACACAGCTATTCAGCCTCTTCTATCATCGCCCCGCACCTGCGTGATGCGATCACTCACGGGTGCACGGTCCAGCCTCTTATTCACATGTCCAAGGATTTGACATGACGACATCTACTCCAGTCTCGACACCATTGGTATGGAGCGCCGAAGCCCTTGCACCATTGGGTGCCATAGGTATAGCGCTACTGATTTTCTGGCTGCTTTGGTTCATCTATAGCAGAGCCGGTTCGCTTTACTTCCTGCGTGACCTGATCTGGCGAAGCTTCGGTGGTAAAACTGAATTCGACAACCACTCTCCGCTGAACACGATGCGTAAAGAACTGCGTGAGATCGAGTTCTTCCGATACGAGTTCAACATACCCGCAAAAAACCTGCAGGAAGCTGACCTCGCCTATCGCTGGATTACCGCAAATGGCTTTACGCCGAGCGATATCGGCCGCAACCGTCGGTACATGGACTGGACAGATTTCAACGCCCCGAATTTCGCCACCCAACGCTTCTCGCGCAAAAAGTTCTGGTGGGGCTTCGGTTTTCTGATCGCCCTGCTTTGTGCAATAGCCCCCGTCCCACTCGCGACACAATCGAAGTACTTGATGGTGTCTTTGAAAGACGCGCCAGATACGCCGAGCTTTTACCTTTCGCAAGATGACATCAAATTTGAAATGTGGTGGCCGGAACGCCTCCTGACTGCGGATAAGTGCCGTTCAACGGAAACCAAACAACCCTTTTTTGTTGACATGCCAGAAGACAAACTGGACACCATTTGCTCTTTCTTCATGGACCCGAATTACACCTCCCATGTCGCGAAAGGCTTGAAGGAGCAGCGGTCGATTCTGAGCGGCTTCGCCCTGTTGTGTTTTGCTGGGTTGACCTTGGTAGTCCTGAAACTTGCACGCATGGAGCGGGCAAGGGCCCTTCACCGACAGTGGCAGCGCCGTCTGGCGGGCGCCGGCTCCAGCACTACACCTGCGCCGTCGCCTGGCGATACTGCCGCGGCGTGAAGCCTGTCAGCTGCTTGAACTGGCGGCTGAACGCGCTGTGGTCGGTGTAGCCGCAGCGCAACGCCACTTCGGTGATCGGCAAATCGGAATGCAGCAACCGGTGGGCGTGCTCCAGGCGTGCCTTGTGGATCATCTGCCGCGGCGTGAGGTGGAACACTCGCTTGCAATAGCGCTCCAGCTGCGCCACGGAAATCCCGGCGATGCGGGTCAACTCGCTCATGCTGATCGGCTGGTGAAAATGCTGGCGGATGTGCTCGTCCACAGCAGCCAGGCGCTGGTAGGCGGGGTGGGTATCGGCGGCTGACTGCAGGTCGACGGAGATGCCCACCAAACCGATGATCTCCCCGGCCGGGTTGCGCAGCGGGCGCTTGTGGGTCAGGCACCAGCCCGGTTCTCGGCTGCCGTACAGGTGCAGTTCGAGCTGGTCTTCCAGCACCAGCCCATCCTTGAGCACGCGGCGGTCCTGCTCGGTGTAGCCGGGGCCCAGTTGCGCCGGGAACACTTCGGCACTGGTCTTGCCCAGCAGCGGCTGCAGGCGCTTGAGGCCGCAGCGCTGGACCAGGGTGGTATTGGCCAGCACATAGCGCGCGGCCGGGTCCTTGATGAAGATCGCGGCGTTGGGGATGGCGTCGAGGATCGGTAGCAGCAAAGAGACACCCGCCAGCAGCGCTTCTAGGGTGGTCGGGCGGTGCTGGTCGAGGGACTGGTACAGGGTTGCCAGGGGCATATCGGTCATCTGTCGGCTCACTGCAGTTTATAGCGTTCAGGTCTGCATACGCTTTTTTGTAGGAGCGGCCTTGTGTCGCGAAAGGGCTGCGCAGCAGCCCCGGGATCTGCGCCCTCATGCAAAATTGCCGGGGCCGCTATGCGGCCCTTTCGCGACACAAGGCCGCTCCTACAGGGGACGGCGCTTGCAACTGAGACCACTTCACAAAACCTTGTCCATTATGGCTTTCAGCCTATATCTGGGCACTTTCACCCCGCCACTGCTTTTTTGAAACTGTGCCGATTTCGTCATCCCTCCTGCAGAAAACCATCAAGAACCCCTGCCCCGTTCGGGTCCACTCTATGCCCCACGCAAGCCGCCCAAGACCTACAAAAGCGCGGCCGTGGAAAGCCGCATCACGTGACATCAGACCTGCCTATCCAAAACCTACAAAAAGGCGCACCCATGTCAGGCAAATTCAAGAAACAGCTGTCGTTGCTCGACCTCACCTTCATCGGCCTCGGGGCCATCTTCGGCTCCGGCTGGCTGTTCGCCGCCAGCCATGTTTCGGCCATCGCCGGCCCGGCCGGTATCCTCTCCTGGTTCCTCGGCGGTTTCGCCGTGCTGCTGCTGGGCATCGTCTACTGCGAACTCGGCGCCGCCCTGCCGCGTGCCGGTGGCGTGGTGCGCTACCCGGTGTACTCGCACGGCCCGCTGCTCGGCTACCTGATGGGCTTCATCACCTTGATCGCGTTCTCCAGCCTGATCGCCATCGAAGTGGTCGCCTCGCGCCAATACGCCGCAGCCTGGTTCCCCGGGCTGACCAAAGCCGGTTCCAGCGACCCCACGGTGCTCGGCTGGCTGGTGCAGTTCGCCTTGCTGGGGCTGTTCTTCTTCCTCAACTACCGCAGCGTGAAGACCTTCGCCAAGGCCAACAACCTGGTCAGCGTGTTCAAGTTCATCGTGCCGCTGCTGGTGATCGGCGTGCTGTTCACCTTCTTCAAGCCGGAGAACTTCGAGGTCCAGGGCTTCGCCCCGTTCGGCCTGTCCGGCGTGGAAATGGCGGTATCGGCGGGTGGCATCATCTTCGCTTACCTGGGGCTGACGCCGATCATCTCGGTGGCCAGCGAAGTGAAGAACCCCCAACGCACAATTCCCATCGCGCTGATCCTCTCGGTGCTGCTGTCCACCGCGATCTACGCCCTGCTGCAACTGGCCTTCCTCGGCAGCGTGCCGACCGAGATGCTGGCCAACGGCTGGGCCGGCGTGACCAAAGAACTGGCCCTGCCCTACCGTGACATCGCCCTGGCCCTGGGTGTGGGCTGGCTGGCCTACCTGGTGGTGGCCGACGCGGTGATCTCGCCCAGCGGCTGCGGCAACATCTACATGAACGCCACCCCGCGCGTGGTCTATGGCTGGGCGCAGACCGGCACCTTCTTCAAGTACTTCACCCGCATCGATGCCCAGTCCGGTATCCCGCGCCCGGCGCTGTGGCTGACCTTCGGCCTGTCGGTGTTCTGGACCCTGCCGTTCCCCTCCTGGGAAGCGCTGATCAACGTGGTGTCTGCCGCGCTGGTACTGAGCTACGCCGTAGCCCCGGTCACCGTTGCCGCCTTGCGCCGCAATGCGCCGGACATGCCGCGCCCGTTCCGGGTCAAAGGCATGGGCGTGCTGGGCCCGCTGTCGTTCATCATCGCCGCGCTGATCGTCTACTGGTCGGGCTGGAACACCGTGTCCTGGTTGCTGGCCTTGCAGATCGTGATGTTCGTGCTGTACCTGCTGTGCAGCCGCTTCGTGCCGACCCAGCACCTGTCGCTGGCCCAGCAAGTGCGTTCTTCGGCCTGGCTGATCGGCTTCTACGCCATGACCATCCTGCTTTCCTGGCTGGGCAGCTTCGGCGGCCTGGGCGTGCTCGGCCACCCAGTCGACACCGTGGCCGTGGCCGCCTGCGCCCTGGGCATCTACTACTGGGGCGCGGCCACTGGCGTACCGGCTCACCTGGTACGCCTGGAAGGCGAAGACGAAAGCGAAGCCTCCACTGAAACCTACAGCGCCCAGCCCGCCGTCGCCTCCTGATCCTCATAGCAATGGACAAGCCCATGAAACAGATTCACGTCATCGACTCGCATACCGGCGGCGAACCGACCCGCCTGGTGATGAAAGGCTTCCCGCAGCTGCAGGGGCGCAGCATGGCCGAGCAGCGCGACGAACTGCGCGAGCTGCACGATCAATGGCGCCGTGCCTGCCTGCTGGAGCCACGCGGCAACGATGTGCTGGTCGGCGCGCTGTACTGCCCACCGGTGTCGGCTGATGCCACCTGCGGGGTGATTTTCTTCAACAACGCCGGCTACCTGAACATGTGTGGCCACGGCACCATCGGCCTGGTCGCCTCGCTGCAGCACCTGGGCCTGGTCGAACCCGGCGAGCACAAGATCGACACCCCGGTCGGCCAGGTCAGCGCCACCCTGCACGCCGATGGCGCCGTCACCGTCGGCAATGTGCCGTCCTATCGCTACCGCCAGCAGGTGGCGGTGGATGTACCTGGGCATGGCGTCGTGCGCGGCGATATCGCCTGGGGCGGCAACTGGTTCTTCCTGGTGTCCGAGCACGGCCAGCGCATTGAACTGGACAACCGCGAGGCCCTCACGGAGTACACCTGGGCCATGCTCAAGGCCCTCGAGGCCCAAGGCATCACTGGCGAAAACGGCGCGCTGATCGACCATGTCGAGCTGTTCGCCGACGACGCCAATGCCGACAGCCGCAACTTCGTCATGTGCCCCGGCAAGGCCTACGACCGCTCCCCCTGCGGCACCGGCACCAGCGCCAAGCTGGCGTGCCTGGCCGCCGACGGCAAGCTCGAAGAAGGCCAGACCTGGGTCCAGGCCAGCATCACCGGTAGCCAGTTCCACGGCCGCTTCGAGCGCGACGGCGAACGCATTCGCCCGTTCATCACCGGCCGCGCCTACATGACCGCCGACAGCACCCTGCTGATCGACGAACAGGATCCATTCGCCTGGGGCATCTGACCCGGCTTTTCAAAACAACCGAATATCGCCAGGAGTGACAACAATGACTGACAACATCTTCACCGGCACCATGCCTGCCCTGATGACCCCGTGCACCGCCGAGCGCAAGCCGGACTTCGACGCCCTGGTGCGCAAGGGCCGGGAGCTGATCGAGGCGGGCATGAGCGCGGTGGTGTATTGCGGCTCGATGGGTGACTGGCCACTGCTGACCGAAGCCGAGCGCCAGGAAGGCGTGGCCCGCCTGGTGGCCGCCGGTATTCCGACCATTGTCGGCACCGGTGCGGTCAACACGCGCGAGGCGGTGTCCCACGCTGCCCACGCGGCCAAGGTCGGTGCCGCCGGCCTGATGGTGATCCCTCGCGTGCTCAGCCGCGGTGCTTCGCTGATCGCCCAGAAACACCACTTCTCGGCCATTCTCGCTGCGGCACCGAAGCTGCCGGCGGTGATCTACAACAGCCCCTACTACGGCTTCGCCACCCGCGCCGACCTGTTCTTCGAACTGCGCCGCGAATTCCCCAACCTGATTGGTTTCAAGGAGTTCGGCGGCGGCGCCGACCTGCGCTACGCCGCCGAGCACATCACCTCGAAGGATGACGATGTGACCCTGATGGTCGGTGTCGATACCCAGGTCGTGCATGGCTTCGTCAACTGCGCCGCCACCGGTGCCATTACCGGCATCGGCAACGCCCTGCCGCGTGAAGTGCTGCAGCTGGTGAGCCTGAGCAAGCAGGCCGCCAAAGGCGACGCCAAGGCCCGCCGCCTGGCGCGTGAACTGGAAACGGCGCTGGCAGTGCTGTCGTCGTTCGATGAAGGCTGCGACCTGGTGCTGTACTACAAGCACCTGATGGTGCTCAACGGCGACACCGAGTACAGCCTGCACTTCAACGAAACCGACGTGCTCACCGATGCCCAGCGCAACTATGCCGAGCAGCAGTACGCGCTGTTCCGCAACTGGTACGCCAGCTGGTCGGCCGAGCAGAACCTGGCCTGATCCCTGGGGCTGCTGCGCAGCCCTTTCGCGACACAAGGCCGCTCCCACATTGACCGGCGTACACAGGTCTTTTGTGGGAGCGGCCTTGTGTCGCGAAAGGGGCGCAAAGCGCCCCCCGATCCAGAATCTGATTCCGAAGGAGGCCCCATGACCCTGACAGGCAACTTGCTGATCGGCCAGCGCGCCGTTCCCGGCAGCCGCGACGCGATCCACGCCATCGACCCGGCCACCAACCAGGCCCTCGAACCCGCCTACGCCGGCGGCAGCGGCGAACACGTGGCCCAGGCCTGCGCACTGGCCTGGGCGGCGTTCGACGTCTACCGCGAAACCTCGCTGGAACAACGCGCACATTTTCTTGAAACCATCGCCAGTGAAATCGAAGCCATTGGCGATGCCCTGATCGATCGCGCCGTGGCCGAAAGCGGCCTGCCCAAGGCGCGCATCCAGGGCGAGCGTGGCCGCACTTGCACGCAACTGCGCACCTTCGCCCGGGTGGTCCGCAGCGGCGAATGGCTCGATGTGCGGGTCGACAACGCCCTGCCCGAACGCCAACCGCTGCCACGCGCCGACCTGCGCCAACGCCAGGTGGCGCTGGGCCCGGTGGCGGTGTTTGGCGCCAGCAACTTCCCCTTGGCCTTCTCGGTAGCGGGGGGCGACACCGCATCGGCCCTGGCCGCCGGCTGCCCGGTGGTGGTCAAGGCCCACGCCGCGCACCCCGGCACCAGCGAACTGGTCGGTCGGGCCGTGGCCCGTGCCGTCAAGCAATGCGGCCTGCCTGAAGGAGTGTTCTCGTTGCTGTATGGCGCCGGTCATGAAGTCGGTATCGCCCTGGTCAGCGACCCGCACATCAAGGCGGTCGGCTTCACCGGGTCGCGCAGCGGCGGCACAGCCCTGTGCAAGGTAGCCCAAGCTCGCCCCGAGCCGATTCCGGTGTACGCCGAGATGAGTTCGATCAACCCGGTATTTCTTTTCGATGCCGCGTTGCAAGCCCGTGGCGAAGCACTGGCGCAAGGCTTCGTTGCCTCGCTGACCCAAGGCGCCGGGCAGTTCTGCACCAACCCTGGGCTGGTGATCGCCCGCCAGGGGGCGGCGCTGCAGCGCTTCGTCGAGGCGGCCAGCGCGCAGGTTCGCCAGGCCGCCGCGCAGACCATGCTCACCCCAGGCATTGCCAGCGCATACGCTGCGGGCGTCGACACCCTGGCCAGCAACGTCAACGCTACGCTTGCCGCCAGCGGCCTGACGCAACAAGGGCCGAACCAGTGCCAGGCGCAGCTGTTCGTGACCCAGGCCGAAGCGTTTCTCGGCGACCCGGCATTGCAGGCCGAAGTGTTCGGCGCCGCTTCGCTGGTAGTGGCCTGCACCAGCGACGCGCAGGTGCGCCAGGTGGCCGAACAGCTTGAAGGCCAGCTGACCGCCACGCTGCATCTGGACGATGCCGACCTCGACAGTGCCCGCGCCCTGCTGCCGACCCTGGAGCGCAAGGCCGGGCGCATCCTGGTCAACGGCTGGCCGACCGGTGTCGAGGTGTGCGACGCGATGGTTCACGGCGGGCCGTTCCCTGCCACCTCAGATGCCCGTACCACCTCGGTCGGCACCGCAGCGATCCTGCGTTTCCTGCGCCCGGTGTGCTACCAGGACTTCCCCGATGCCCTGCTGCCGCAGGCGCTCAAGCACGGCAACCCGCTGCAATTGCGACGTTTGCTCGACGGCAAACGGGAAGGTTGAGCATGGTCGATACCGCCGAAAACGATATCGCCGTGGTGGGTGCCGGCATTGTCGGCGTCGCCTGCGCCCTGCAACTGGCCCGCCAGGGCCGTCGGGTGCTGCTGCTCGATCATCAGGCGCCGGGCCACGGTGCCTCCTTCGGCAACGCCGGGCATCTGGCCACCGAGCAGGTGTTCCCGATCGCCGACCTGTCGATCCTCAAGCGCCTGCCGCGCATGCTGCTCGACCCGATGGGCCCGCTGCGCCTGGACTGGAAGTACCTGCCCAAGGCCATGCCATGGTTCACCCGCCTGCTGCTGAACCTGCGCCCGGCGCCGTTCCAGCGCAGCGTGGCCGGCATCCGCGCACTGAACGAAGGTAGCCTGGGAGCCTGGCAGCGTTTGCTGGGCTCGATCGGGCGTAGCGAGTTGTTCAAGGAGGACGGCTCGCTGCTGGTGTTCGAGCGGCCCGAGTCACGTGTCGCGCTGCAGGCCTTGCGCGCAAGCATGCAGCAGCAGGATGTGCAGGTGGACCTGTGGTCAACCGATCACCTGCGCGAGGCCGCGCCGCAGTTGAACCCATCGCTGCTCGGCGGGCTGTTCTTCCCGCGTACCGGGCACTTCATCGACCCATACCGGGTGGTCTGCGCACTGTTCGAGGCCGCCAAGGCCAACGGCGTACGCTTCGTCCAGGCGCGGGTTACGGGAGGTCAACTGCACAGTGGCGGGGTCAACCTGGCCAGTGACCGGGGGACGTTCAAGGCGCGCCAGGTCCTGCTCAGCTGCGGCGCCCATTCAGCGCCATTGACGGTGGCGCTGACCGGCAAACGCGTACCGCTGGATACCGAGCGCGGCTATCACCTGATGCTGCCACAAGAACAGCAGCGGCTGCCGTTCGCGGTCACGTCGCTGGAGCGCAAGTTCATCATGACGCCCATGGCTGATGGGCTGCGCCTGGCTGGCACAGTGGAGTTCGCCGGGCTCGATGCGCCGCCCAGCATGCAGCGGGCGTGGCAGTTGCACCGGCTGAGCAAGGGGTTGTTTCAGCATGACTTGAGCACGGAAGGAGCGACGCCGTGGATGGGCTTCAGGCCCTCGTTGCCGGACTCGTTGCCGGTGATCGACCGCGTGTGTGACGGGCGAGTGCTGCTTGCCTTCGGGCATCAGCATCTGGGATTGACCCAGGCGGCGGTGACGGCGGAATGGGTGGGGCGGTTGGCGGCGCAATCGGCCGGGCCGGAGACAGCGGCTTACCGGTTGGATCGGTTCTAGCCTGGACCGGCCTCTTCGCGGGCACGCCCGCTCCCACAGGGACAGCGTTCCCTTCAGCCTTGACGCTGTACTTGTGGGAGCGGGTTTACCCGCGAATGGGCTGCAAAGCAGCCCCCCTTCAAGACTCAGCGATAGCGCTCAAGCCAGTGTGCATAAGGTGCCGGCAAGGTCCAGGAGGCCTTGTCCACTCCCAACTCCTTGGCCGCGAAGTACGCCCAGTGCGGATCGGCCAGGTGCGCACGCCCTACCGATACCAGGTCCAACTGCTTGGCCTGCACCGCCTCTTCAGCCAGTTGCGGCGTGCCAAAGCCCCACGCCGAAGTCACTGGCAAGCCCGCCTCGCGACGCACACGTTCGGCAATCGGCCCCATGAATGCCGGGCCCCACGGAATGTTGGTATCGGGAATGGTGAAGCCGACGCTGACGCTCAGCAGGTCCAGCCCGCCAGCCTTGAACCGGCGCGCCAGTTCGATCGACTCTTCCAGGGTCTGCTCATCGCGGCCGTCATACTCCAGCACACCAAAGCGAGCGGTCAGTGGCAGGTTCTCCGGCCATACCTCACGCACCGCTGCCAGGGTTTCCAGCAGAAAGCGACTGCGGTTTTCGAAGCTGCCACCGTAGGCATCGGTACGCTGGTTGGAATGCTCGGAGAAGAAGCTCTGCCCCAGATAGCCGTGGGCGAAGTGCAGCTCGATCCACTCGAAGCCAGCGTCGCGGGCACGGCGCGCAGCGTCGACGAAATCCTGTTTGACCCGGGCAATGTCGTCCAGGGTCATTTCGCGCGGGACTTTCGGCAGGTGCGCACCAAAGGCGATGGCCGACGGGGCGATAGTGTCCCAGCCACGGGCATCGTCGGCAGCGATGTGGTCATCGCCTTCCCACGGGCGGTTGGCGCTGGCCTTGCGCCCGGCGTGGGCAATCTGGATACCCGGCACCGAGCCTGCCGCCTTGATCGCCTGCACCACCGGCACGAACGCCTGCGCGTGGGCGTCGCTCCAGATCCCGGCGCAACCGGGGGTGATGCGCCCTTCCGGTGCCACGGCGGTGGCCTCCACTACCAGCAGGCCTGCACCGCCACGGGCGAGGCCGGCCAGGTGCACGTGGTGCCAGTCGTTGATCATGCCGTCCTCAGCCATGTACTGGCACATCGGCGGGATGGCGATGCGGTTGCGCAAAGTGACATCTTTCAGGGTGTAGGGTTGGAACAGGGCAGACATGGGCAAACTCCGGGTCGTCTGAATACGATAGTTCGATCATAATCGAACTATGGCAATTAATGAAACCCCCGTTATCATGTCGGCCATGCGAGCCTACCAACACCCCAACTCTGAAGACCTGACTCTCGAGCGTGTGCTCTATGCACTGAGCGACCCGGTGCGCCTGGGCATCGTCCGCCATCTGGCCGGCGTGGCCGAGGCCAGCTGTGGCGAACTCGATGGCGGGCGGCCGAAGTCGAGCATGTCGCACCATTTTCGCGTGTTGCGTGATGCGGGGTTGGTGCATACCCGCAACGTCGGGACCACCCACATGAACTCGCTGCGCAGCGAGATGCTGGCCGGGCGCTTTCCCGGCTTGCTGGACTGCATTCTGCGGCAGGTCTGATCGCTACCGTGCCGCCCCGGCACGCCGGCAAGGTCAGGCGCTGATGGCGTCAAAGCTGCGTATGGGGGTGGGCGCCGCACAGAACAGCGGAAACTCTTCTTCGATGATCCACGGCTCTTTCATGACCAGGTACACATCGAGAAAATCAGAGAAGCCAGGCCAGATGAACAGGTCATTGGCTTCGGCAACGGCACGCGACAGCACGCCGACGCCGCCAAAGCTCTTGATCATGGAAACACTGACGATCTCGCTGCCGGAATGGAACACGGTGGCGGCGTCCAGCATGCCGGGCCGGCGCTCGGCGAAGCGGGAAAAGATCGAGGAATAAGGGCACTCGGGCAACGGCTTGATCACCGCGCAGGCAGGTGCACGGTCGTTACTGGATGACGAGGCGACGACTTCGATACGCAACCCCTTGAGCGGCAGCGAATGGTAGTTCTCAGGCACGCTGTCGCCCAGCACCACCACCATGTCGGCTTCGTCCTTGGCCAGCTTGGTCAGGTTGTCGGGCGATTCCGAGCAACTGAAGATCGGGTTGTAGCCTGCAAGCTTGCTGACCACCCCGCCCATGATCTGTTGGTTGATTTCCATGGACAACGTGCTGTTCAAGGCAACGCGCAGAGGCAGGCGCTGATTGCGGCTCTGGCGCAACTGATTGATCTTCAGTTGCATGCGCTCCGAAGAACGGACGATTTCCAGAACGTGCGGCAGGATGCCCACGCCCTCCTGGGTCAGCGATACCCCTTTGTTGGTGCGGTCGAACAACTTGAAGCCGCAATGATCCTCGAGCTTTTTCAACTGAGCGGCCAAGGCCTGGACCGTAACGTGAACCTGTTCGGCCGCATCGGTGATCGACCCCGTTCGAGCCACGTTCACGATGTTCTTTAGCACCTTGATGTCCATTCAATCTCCCTCCCCGATTTGCTGACGCAGTCCGGCAACAAAAGGCCAACAGGATAACGCACAAGGCCTTGCACTGTCTGCCCGCTTATGGTGCACGCGGCCCGGGTAGCAAGCAACGGTTGAGGCACCTGAAAAAAAAGTGAAGTTTCTCCGCGCAAGCCAACTGTTAGATTTTTGCCAGCTTTTGAATAAGAAGAGATGGCCATGCTGACACTGAACAGAAACATCGAAACTGCCCTGCGACAAAACAAGACGGTCAATGTCATGGGCAGCGATTATGCCTTGACCGGCGGCTTCAAGGAGTTCGTCGAGTTTTCCAAAAGTTGGGAAACCATGGGCGTCGACCGTTATTACGGTCAGGCCGACAAGGGCACGCGCTACCGCCGTTACAGTGATTTCGACTTCAACCCGGTCACCGGCGAACTGAACCAACTCAGCCACCGCGCCTACGAACAATCCGAGGCCCACAACGCCTACGTCGGCGGCATGGCGCGTCATTTCGATGACATCGGCGCCGATGTATTCAACTCACCGATCCTGCGGGCGCTGATTCGGCTGGATTTCGACGTGTACAAGGCCGTATTGCCGGAAGACCTGCATACCGTCAACTGGCAGTGCCAGGTGCATCAGATCCGTATCGAGATCAAACCCGGGGCGCAGATCGAAATCACACCTGAAGGTATTCACTGTGACGGTTACCCGTTCAGCGGTGTGCACTTCTGGGGCCGTCATAATGTCGAAGGTGCTACCAGCAAGATTTACGATAAACAGTCCAATGTTATCGATTCCGGCACCTACCTGAATATTCTCGACACTACTTACTTCCTCGACCGCGAACTTCAGCACTATGTAACGCCGGCCATCAACCCGAGCCATTCCGAAATGGGCTACCGGCAGATCATTGCCATTTCCTTCTCTCGACCGGGTAGCGAGCATGACATTATCGACTAGTTGCATCGGCACGGCGCCAAAACTGTTCCCGGCCGAACACATCAATGGCCTGAGCATCAAGAAAGCCACGCCCTTCCATGCGCGCAAGATCGTCGACTTCTTCCGCCGCTTCGAAGAGACCTCATTCTGCGACTGGCAGGACGAAGGGCTGCTCAAAGGTTTGCTCGGCACCGAGCACACCTATTGCTACGTGGCCGAGAACCAGACCGGGGCCATCGTCGGCGCGGTCGCGGGCGGACTGATGGGCACGCGAGGCACCATCAATCACATGGCCGTGGAGCCGGACTATCGCCAGAGCAGGATCGGCACTTCATTGGCCAACTCGATTCTCAGTGATTTCCGCCAGCACGGCATTCGCCGGGTGTTCCTGTTCGTTGAGAATGACAACACCCAGGCACTGAGCTTCTGGCAGAAACAAGGCTTTCTGCAGACATGTGGTGAAATCACCTGCGAGGTCGACCTGTGACCTCGTCGGTGCTGCTATCCGCCACGCGCAAGGAAAGCCTGGTCGACGCCCTGCCGATCATTACCGGCTATTTCGTCGTCAGCTTCGTGTTTGGTGTCATGTGCATCAATGCCGGCCTGCCCTTGTGGCTGCCGGCCGCCATGTGCCTGTTCGTCTATGCCGGGGCGGCGCAGTTCGCCGCACTGGCCCTGATGACCACCAGCGCGCCGCTGATCACCATTGCCTTGTCGACCTTGCTGATCAATTCGCGGCACATGCTGATGGCGATGTACATGTCCAAACGCAGCGCACAACTGCCGATCAGCAAGCCACAGAAGCTGCTGTACGCTTTCGGCCTGACCGATGAGTCCTTTGCCTTTCATAGCCAACGCCTGGAAAACGGCAGGCCGACCTCGGCGGGCTATCTGTTGCAGTTCAATACCTACTGCCATGCCAGCTGGATCGCCGGCGCGGTGTTTGGCGCGGTGGCCTCGGATGCATTGAACCGGTTCTCCCAGTTCAAGCTGGACTATGCCCTGACGGCAATGATGATCTTCGTGCTGATATCGCTGTGCAGCAACCTCACCAAAGCGCTCATCGCCCTGGTGGTGATCGTCACCACCTGCCTGTTGAACATGTACGCACCGTCGCCCTTGAACGTATTCATCGCAACCGCCGTAGGCTGTGGAGCAGGGTTATGCCTGAAAAGAACTACCTGATCGCAGCCGTGATGCTGATGGCTGCCATCACCTATCTCACCCGTGCGACACCCTTTCTGCTGAAGATGGAGAAATCTCCCAAGCTGTTCAATGACGTCATTGAATACTTGCCGGTGGCAATCATCGCCAGCATCACCGTACCCGCCCTGCTGGTGGCCAAGGATGGCTCATTGCTGGGCCTGAATGCCGACCTGCTGGCAGCGATCCCGGTGGTCATCGTCGCCTACTGGTCACGCAGCCTGATCTACAGTGTGTGTGCCGGTGTCGCCGGGCATGTGGCAATCACGCTCCTGGCATGAGGTGCGGTTGTGAAAAGGAAGCAGTTATGAGCCTTGCACGCCGGAAAGTCACGCTGACCAACCTGAGTGAATTTTCCCGCCTGATGCCCAAGGTTCCTCGTGACCAGGTGATTGAGGAAATGGCTGACCTGTCGCTGGAATGCTCGCTGACCTACGCCTTGGGCAAGACGTTCCTGCGCGATGGCTGGATTGCGGAATATCGCCATCTGCATGCGGCCGCGCACTTGAGCCCATGCACCGACCTGCTGCTTTTCGCCACCTCGGGAAGCTTGAATCTGGAGCTGGCCGACGGCTCGCAAATACACGTCATGCACGGCGATCAGGTGGTACTCAGGGCTGCCACCGAGGCGAAGGTCTTTCCCGTCAGTGCCGAGGGTGATGTGAGTTTCCTGGCATTGGCCATCGACCTCAACCTGGCGGAGGTGCTGCAGGACCTCGTCGTCGACAGCGACCTGCCGAAACGCCCATAAAAAAAGCCACGGGGGTCACCCGTGGCTTTCGCGAACCCACATCGCCGCCCGATCAGAGCGCCATGTCGTTTGCTGGCTTGCTTTCAACCGGTTGGCTCGGCGCAACGCTGGTGCCGACGCTCTCGTCGATCACCGGCGGTTTCTCCAGTTGCAGCACTTCAGCGGTGTAGTTCCACTCTTTCTGGGTAGCCGCTGCCGAATCGTTCAGCTTGGTACCGTAGCTCGGTACGATCTGCTTGATCTTGGCCTGCCACTCAGGGGTAGCGACTTTTTCCTTGAACACGGTTTCCAGCACGTTGAGCATGATTGGCGCAGCAGTCGAAGCACCTGGCGAGGCGCCCAGCAGGCCGGCAATGGTGCGGTCTTGGGAAGCCACCACTTCGGTACCCAGCTTCAGCACGCCACCCTTCTCTTCGTCACGCTTGATGATCTGCACGCGCTGACCGGCCTGCCACAGTTTCCAGTCTTCCTTCTTGGCGTTCGGGAAGTAGGTGCGCAGCGCTTCGAAGCGGTCGTCATCCGACAGCATCAGCTGGCCAGCGAGGTACTCGACCAACGGGTACTGGTCGATACCGACCTTGGTCATCGGCCACACGTTGTGGGTGGTGGTGCTGCTCAGCAGGTCCAGGTACGAGCCGTTCTTCAGGAACTTGGTCGAGAAGGTGGCGAATGGGCCAAACAGGATCACGCGCTTGCCATCCAGCACGCGGGTGTCCAGGTGCGGTACCGACATGGGTGGCGCGCCGGTCGAGGCAATGCCGTAGGCCTTGGCCATGTGCTGCATGGCCACGGTCGGGTTCTCGGTCACCAGGAACGAACCGCCCACCGGGAAGCCTGCGTACTCCTTGGCTTCTGGAATACCGGACTTCTGCAGCAGCTTCAGTGCGCCGCCGCCAGCACCGATGAACAGGAACTTGGCGTCGGTGGCCGATTCGGTACCGTCCTTGAGGTTCTTGTACTCGACGTGCCAGGAGCCGTCTTCGTTGCGGGTGATGTCCTGCACTTCGCTGGACAGCTTCAGGTCGAAGCCTTTCTGGGTCTGCAAGTGGCCAACGAACTGGCGGGTGATTTCGCCGAAGTTGACGTCGGTGCCGATTGGCGTCCAGGTGACAGCCAGCTTCTGGTTCGGGTCACGGCCTTCCATCATCAGCGGGACCCACTTGGCGATCTGCGCGTGGTCCTCGGAGTACTGCATCGGGCGGAACAGCGGGCTGGCCTGCAGCGCGTCGTAACGCTTCTTGAGGAACTTGATGTTGTCATCACCCCAGACGAAGCTCATGTGCGGGGTGGTGTTGATGAACGAGTGCGGGTTCTTCAGCACGCCCTGGCGAACCTGCCACGACCAGAACTGGCGGGAGATCTGGAAGGCTTCGTTGATTTCGATGGCCTTGGCGATGTTGACGTTGCCGTCTTTGTCTTCCGGGGTGTAGTTCAGCTCGGCCAGCGCGGAGTGGCCGGTACCGGCGTTGTTCCAGCCGTTGGAGCTTTCTTCGGCGACGCCGTCCAGGCGCTCGACCATTTCCATCGACCAGCTCGGCTCCAGCTCGTGCAGCCACACGGCCAGGGTGGAGCTCATGATGCCGCCGCCGACCAGCAGCACATCGACTTTCTTGGTTTCTGCGGCGTGCGCTTGCATGAAGCTCGCAGCGACAGCCAGACCCAGCAAGGTCTTGCCAGCTTTCTTGAACATTTATCAATTCCAGTCAGTAGAACGGAGGGTGGACCTGTGGCTGGCCCAGAGTGTTCCTTGTTCTTCAGCGCAGGCTTGTTGTTAATGATTGTTCAGCAGCCAGAGAACCAGAAAACGACTCAGGCTTTTGTCGAATTGACCGACCAGGCTGAATCGTTTCGCCGATTGTAACCGAAATGCCAGCACAAACAAATTGCCGCTGGGGGGTCAACGCGACGGGTTGTCTCAGTGATTTTCGCCCACCGCAAAAGCTTTCGGGCAACAAAAACCCCCGGCCATCTGCATGACCGGGGGCGTCGGATCAGGCCACTAGCGGCGAGATCTGGAGATCACCAGGCTTACTGCGGCTGAGGCAGTTTATCGATAGGGCCGCAGCCACCGATGACCTTGGAGATGGAAACCGAAGGGTGGAACAGGTAGTCGTACGAGCAGTTTTTCTGCTGGTTGTAGACTTGGCCAGTGCAGCCCGACAGCAGGGCAACGCCGGATACGACAGCAACGGCGACAGTGGCCTTGAACAGCTTTTTCATACTAAGTCCTTTAAATGCTTCATCTTCGACCATCTTTCTGATGGCGGCGGGATGATACAGAACCCAGGCATTGGATCCAAGTCGCAATTAGCCATCGACAACGGGTGCCTTATCCGGCAAATCACTTTTATCAACAGTCAATCCGTTTTCCCCCAAACAGCAAACGCCATTTCCCCAATAACGGCGATACACCACCCAAACGTGGGCAGTCCCGATAACGACGCAGCACACTGCCAATAAAATTTTTACAATTAGTAATAGTTTTTTCGGGGTTCACTTTGCAAACCGGCACTGGCACAACACGTGCTTTGACCGATATGGCTCAAGGAACTCTCTGGCGAACATGTCCTGAACCGGCCAGTTCATCGCCGCCCGAGACCGATGGGCATTACCCTGCTCGAGCCGTTTATTCGATATCCGTATCGCTCCGTAGTTTTTGCACAGGCACTCGTGCAACACGAGCCCTCTAACGGTGGATCGAATGCTTGCAACGTGGCTGGAAGCATTTCGGAGACCATTATGAGCATATCTGCAGGACTCAAGACTTCGGTCGCAGCCCTCGCTCAAGCGCGGCTCAATACGCTGTTCGCTCAACCGGCACTGCTGGCAGGTGCAATGTTCGCCGCACTGGCATTGACTGTTGCTTCGCCCGGCGACGCCTGGGCCAAGGGCGGGACCGACAAACCGGTCAAGGGCACGACATCACCTTTCACAACGCCCACCCTTCCTGACCCGATCTTTGCCGACCCGCTGGCCATTCATGGCTTCGATATCACCGGCTTCATTCAGGACATGACCGTCGACAGCAGCAACAGCAACTGCCCGAATACCAGCAGCCCGGACCGGTTGGGCGGTACGGTTGTGGTCAACGGCACAACTATTACCGTGCCCTGCAACTCGGTCATCCAGATGCCCGCCAATACACTCACCTGGGCGGACTTCGTACACGGCGGCCCATTGGGCCTTAAACAGCTACCGGCCACTTACCCATCGTTTGAAGTGCATGTTGTCGGCAATACCGTCGCCGGCAAACAAATTGCCGGGCTGATCTTTGTCTCCCAGCAATCGGCCCAGGTCGGCAGTGGTTATATCAGCAGGATTGACCAGACCACCGGCAACATAGAAGTGACGAGTACCAACTCGCCGCAACCGACCATCTTGCAGATCAATGACCCCAACGGGCGTTTCGGTCGGGCCCAGAGCCCCGATCCTCGCTTTTCGGTAGATGACGCCAACCCGACCATTCACTCGGCCACGGGTTACCCGATGTGCGTGCCACGTACCGGTGATGACCCGCTGTGCCCTCAGAAAAACCGGCCGAAAGTGGTCACTCCAACCACAACCAACAACTGCCGCAACTTTGCCCAGGCCGGCGTAGCGTTGCCTGCATCCGGTGAACTGACACCACCGAAGGCTGGCCAGCTGTATTGCAGCCAGTTCGTCATGAAGCGCTTCAGTGACCCGACACGGACCGCAACCGACCCGGACCCGACGCAACAAGTACCCTTTGAAGTCGGCGACTTCATTACCTACTCCGGCACGCTGTTCAAATCGACTACGGCCGGTGTGCCGGACTTCATTTCCGCTCACACCATCGAGGCCAACCTCGGTATCTATACCCAACCGGGCTCTCAGCCCAGCTATCTGGCCATTGGCGAATTCGGCGTCGGCACTGCAGACCCGGCTGCGGTAGCAGTCAACGGTGCAGCCCAGGAAACCCAGGACCGGATCTTCCTCGAAGCCGAAACCACCGACGTCAAGACCCCGGTGGACATCTACCTGATCGATGTCGACCCAGCCACCGGTGTACAGCGCAACCGCTGGATCACGCCGTTTGAAATGACCGGGGAATGCGACCCTGCCGCCGTCCTGGCGCCCACCTGCGCCGGCGCCTCAGGCGGGATCACCACGCAAAACGTAGGCCCACAACCACAACGCGCACGGTTGCGTGCGTCCAAGGCGCCGACCGGCCTGCTCAGCCAGCCAACCCGTACCTTGCGGGTGGTCGCTCGTTCACTGTGTGTCCCCACCAACACCCTTGCGCAACCGGGTGTCGATAGCTGCCTGCAGAACGCCAGCCGGCTGACCGTCGCCAACGGCCTGACTGCCGGGCAGTACGTGGCACCGGTGTTCGAGTTCATCTTCCCGGAGAACGTCAAGCCTGGGGACGAGATCGTGCCCAACGACTTCTGGCACCTGCCGTTCCTGCGTAATGGCGAGGGCAGTACCACCCCAACAGGGGTTGGCGCGCTGGAGCCAACGCCTTGGTGAGCTGAAACGAAGATAACAACGCCAGAAACGAAAAAGCCCCGCAGACGTTAATCTGCGGGGCTTCATCTTGTATGGCGGAGAGATAGGGATTTGAACCCTAGGTACTGTTGCCAGTACAACGGATTTCGAATCCGTCCCGTTCGACCACTCCGGCATCTCTCCAATGCCGCGCATCATACCAGCGTTTTCTTGAAACGCAAATCTTTTTTCCAAAAAAATCGCGTGGTATCAGACGCTTGCGTGAACGTGCGGGTTACAGCGGCACGCCCAGGCGCTTGGCAACTTCTTCGTAGGCCTCGATCACGTCGCCCAGCCCCTGACGGAAGCGGTCCTTGTCCATCTTCTTGCGGGTTTCCTTGTCCCACAGGCGGCAGCCGTCCGGGCTGAACTCGTCGCCCAGGACGATCTGGCCGTGGAACACACCGAATTCCAGCTTGAAGTCGACCAGCAGCAGGCCGGCGTCATCGAACAGCTTGCTCAGCACTTCGTTGACTTTCAGCGACAGCTTCTTCATCTCGACCAGCTGCTCGGCGGTACCCCAGCCGAAAGCGACAACGTGGGATTCGTTGATGAACGGGTCACCCTTCTCGTCGTTCTTCAGGAACAGTTCGAAGGTGGACGGCTCCAGCTTGATGCCCTCCTCCACGCCCAGGCGCTTGACCAGGCTGCCGGCGGCGTAGTTGCGCACCACGCACTCGACCGGGATCATGTCCAGCTTCTTCACCAGGCACTCGTTGTCGCCCAGCAGTTTGTCGAACTGGGTCGGCACGCCGGCTTCTTCGAGCTTCTGCATGATGAAGGCATTGAACTTGTTGTTCACCATGCCCTTGCGGTCGAGCTGCTCGATGCGCTTGCCATCGAACGCCGAAGTGTCGTTACGGAACAGCAGGATCAAGCGGTCGGCGTCGTCGGTCTTGTAAACCGATTTGGCCTTGCCGCGGTAGAGTTCGTCGCGTTTTTCCATGATTGGGCTCCGCTTGCTGAGGTGTTGGGCTAGGCGATTTCGCGCCAGTCGAGCCCGTGTTCCTGATTCGCCACCTGGAGCCAGTCCGGGTCGCACCCAAGGGTGTCGACGAAGCACTGACGGGCCAAGTGTGGCAGGTTGTTCTTGCTGCTGAGGTGGGCCAGCACCAGGTGCTGCAAGGTGTTCCAGCCCAACTCCTGCACCAGGCGCGCAGCCTGGTGATTGTTCAAATGTCCTTGCATGCCACCTACCCGCTGCTTCAGGAAGGCCGGGTAGTGACCGCGCGCGAGCAGCTCGCGGCAGTGGTTGGCTTCGATCAGCAGTGCGTCCAGGCCCCGGTAGCGCTCGAGCAGCAGCGCATCGTACGACCCCAGGTCGGTGAGCATGCCGAAACGCCGGCGGCCGTCGCTGAACACGTACTGCAACGGTTCGTAGGCGTCGTGCTCGACCCGTGCCGGGCTCACTTCCAGCCCACCGATCTGCAGCTGCTGGCCACACGCGAGAAAACCGGCCACCTCAACCGGCTTGCGCATGCCGCGCAATGTGCCTTGGCTGAGGTAGACCGGTACATTGTAGCGCCGCGACAGCAACCCCACCCCATGCACGTGGTCGGCATGTTCATGGGTGACCAGCACAGCGCTCAGTTGTGCCGCCGACACCCCGAGCAGCGCCAGGCGCCGCTCGGTTTCACGCAGGGAAAAGCCGCAATCGACCAGGATGAACGTGTCACCACTGGCGATCAGCGTGCCATTTCCCTGGCTGCCGCTTCCGAGTACCGCGAAGCGCACTTAGCCCAGGTGGTCCTGAATGGCGCTCAGCACGCGGCGGGCGACGTCGGCCGGGGCCACGGTGTTGATGTTCTTCTCGACGGTGACCTGCACGCTTTCGCCCACCTTGCTCAGGCGTACCTGATAACGCTCGGCGCGGGCTTCACGCTCTTCCTTGGTCGGAGCACTGCCGAACACACGGCTGAAGAAGCCAGGCTCGTTCTGCTTGTCGTCAGGCTTTTCCGACAGGTTGATGTAGTACAGGCCCAGGCTGCGGTTGATGTCCTCGACACGCCACTGGCCATCTTGCTCCAGGGCCCGGCCCACGCCAGACCAGGCACGGTCCAGGTCCGAGCCGAGGAACAGCACCGGGTTGCCGCTGCCGTCTTCGCTCAGGGTGACACGGCTAGGCGCGTCGAAGTCACGCGCAGCCAGCAGCGATACCGAACCGCCCTTCTCGGCGCTGCGGCTCATGCTGGCAAGCATTTCGTCGACCAGCAGCGCGTCGGCCCCGGTGTTGGCCGAAGTGGACGGGAACGCAGTGTCGGCGGTGCTGCCGGCCGGGCGCTCGACGCTGACGATGTACACCTCGGAGGTGTTGCGCTGCACGCCGGGCTCGATACGAACACGCACACGCACTTCGCTGTCGCCACTGCTGGCAGTGCTCGACAGACGCTGGCCGAGCGATGCCGACAGTTCGTCGAAACGCTGCCAGGTGGTGCTGAACTCACCGGTCTGCGGGCGCTCGTCAGCGATGCGGAAACCATTGTCCTCGAAGAACTGGTGCGCCACCGGCCATACTTCGGCCGGCGAATGCTGGGCCAGCACCCAGCGGCTGCTGCCGCTGCGTTGCAGGGTGTAGTCGCTGGCTTCGGCGCCAGCGGTGAGTGGCTGCGGGCGCGGCACTTCGAACTCGCCAGTGGCATGATCGTCGGCGACGTTGCGCGGGATCGGCAGCAACGGATCGAGGCGCTTGACGTTGCCGGCGTCTGGCGGCAACTGCATCGGCGCGGTCGGGTGCGCCTGCAGGTAATCGCTGCCGCGGTCGCGGAAATAGCCATCCTCGCCCCACAGCCAGCCACACCCACTGGTGCTGGAAATAATCAGGGCGAGTGCGGAAAGACCAGCCAGTCGCTTCATGCGGTGTACTTCCTCTTAAACCAGTACGCCGGACTGGCGCAAGGCAGTACGGACTTTTTCGTGGCAACCTTCGCTCAGCCAGGTCAGCGGCAGGCGAATGCCCTTGTGCATCAGGCCCATTTCCACCAGCGCCCACTTGACAGGGATCGGGTTGGCTTCGCAGAACAGGTCTTTGTGCAGCGGCATGAGTTTTTCGTTGATAGCGCGGGCCTTCTCGGCATTGCCCTCAAGGGCGGCCTCGCACAGGTCGGCCATGCCGCGCGGGGCGACGTTGGCGGTGACGGAAATGTTGCCCTTGCCGCCCATCAGGATCAGCTCGACGGCAGTCGGGTCATCGCCGGACAGGACGATGAAATCCTTGTCGACACCCTCGAGAATGGCCTTGGCACGGGCCAGGTCGCCGGTGGCTTCCTTGATGCCGATGATGTTCTTGACCTTCGACAGGCGGATCACGGTCTCGGCCTGCATGTCGCAGGAGGTGCGACCGGGCACGTTGTAGAGGATCTGCGGAATGTCGACGGCTTCGGCAATGTGCTTGAAGTGCTGGTACAGGCCTTCCTGGGTCGGCTTGTTGTAGTACGGCACGACCAGCAGGCAGGCGTCGGCGCCGGCATTCTTGGCGTTCTGGGTCAGGTGCACGGCTTCTGTGGTGGAGTTCGCACCGGTGCCGGCGATCACCGGGATCGGCTTGTTGCTGCGCTTGACGCGCTCGACCACGTGCTTGATGACCAGGATGTGCTCTTCGACATCGAGCGTGGCCGACTCACCGGTGGTGCCGACTGCGACGATCGCGTGGGTGCCGTTTTCCAGGTGGAAGTCTACAAGTTTGTCGAGGCTGACCCAGTCCAGACGCCCTTGTGCATCCATGGGTGTGACCAACGCCACCATACTGCCCGCAATCATGTAACTGCTCCTGCCGGAAAAAGAGAGCGGTAATGGTACTGGGGGCATCGGCCTTGCACAAGCGAAGCAGGCGGGCGGAGCATTCCCCTCGGCGCCTTATTTCGCTACCCTTGATCCTTTGATCGGTGCAGCGCGGCCCGCCGGGCCGCCGACCCTGCTCCCCGGCCAGCGTCCACGTCCTCGCATGCGAGCCCCGGGCCCTGCCGACAGGAGGCTTTCGCCCGTCCTGCACCGACCGCTCATCGCTTTAGGAATGCTGCATGTCCACCCCCACCGTCCGCGAACAATTCCTTGTCATCAGCGCCTTGGGCCCCAACCCAATGGAGCTGGCCAACGTCCTCAGCCGCGCCGCCTTCGAAAACCGCTGCGCGGTGGTCACATCGCGCCTGAGCCGCCACGGCGAGACCAGCGCCCTGGTGCTGCAGGTAGGCGGCAGCTGGGATGCCCTGGCACGCCTCGAAGCCATGCTCCCGGGCCTGGGCAAGAAACACGGCCTGACCCTCGACGTGGTGCGCAGCGCCGACCAGGAAGTGCGCCCGCAGGCCCTGCCCTATGTGGCCTACGTCAGCGCCGCCTATCGCCCGGACATCATCAACGAGCTGTGCCAGTTCTTCCTCGACCACCGCGTCGAGCTCGAAGCCATGACCTGCGATACCTACCTGGCGCCGCAGACTGGCAGCAGCATGCTCAACGCCCAGTTCACCGTGATCCTGCCGGCTGGCACGCAGATCAGCTGGCTGCGCGACCAGTTCCTGGACTTCGCCGATGCCCTGAACCTCGATGCGCTGATCGAGCCATGGCGTCCACAGAACCCCATGTAAGGAAACCGACCATGGCAGTAGCTCTCGACCAACCCGTCGCCGACTTCCAGGCCCAGGCCACCAGCGGCCAGACCGTCAGCCTTGCCGAGCTCAAGGGCCAGCAGGTCGTGGTGTACTTCTATCCAAAGGACAGCACCCCGGGCTGCACCACCGAAGGCCAGGGTTTCCGCGACCAGCATGATGCCTTTGCCGCCGCCAACACCGTGGTGTTCGGCGTGTCACGCGATGGCATCAAGTCGCATGAAAACTTCAAGGCCAAGCAAGGCTTCCCGTTCGAGCTGATCAGCGACAAGGACGAGGCCCTGTGCCAACTGTTCGACGTGATCAAGCTGAAGAAGCTGTATGGCAAGGAATACCTGGGCGTCGATCGCAGCACGTTCCTGATCGACAAGGATGGCGTACTGCGTCAGCAATGGCGTGGCGTGAAAGTACCGGGGCATGTGGATGCCGTGCTGGCAGCGGCCCAGGCCTTGAATAAAGCCTGAGTTTGACTGGGGCTGCTTTGCAGCCCTTCGCGGGCACGCCCGCTCCCACAAGGACTTGCACGATTCCTGTGGCAGCAACTGTCTTGCCCACATGTTGAAAGCTGGCGCCATTCCTGTGGGAGCGGGCGTGCCCGCGAAGGGCCGCAAAGCGGCCCCAGTTACATTCACAACATCGGCGAGACGCTCGGCTCCTGCCGAGGCCAGGCATCCAGCACAGCCTTGATCAAGGTCGCCAGCGGGATCGCAAAGAAGATCCCCCAGAAGCCCCACAGCCCCCCAAACAGCAGCACCGCGCAGATGATCGCCACCGGGTGCAGGCTCACCGCCTCGGAGAACAGCAGCGGCACCAGCACGTTGCCATCCAGCGCCTGGATGATCGCGTACACCGTCATCAGGAAAATGAACTGGTCGCCCCAGCCCCACTGGAACAGCGCGATCAACGTCACCGGCACGGTCACGACCACCGCGCCCACGTAGGGCACCACCACCGACAACCCCACCAGCAGCGCCAGCAACGCGGCGTAATTGAGCCCCAGGCTGATGAAGGCTATGTAGGTGGCGATCCCGCAGATCAGGATTTCGATGCCCTTGCCGCGAATGTAATTGGCGATCTGCCGGTTCATCTCGCTACCCACGCGGTTCAGCAGGGTGCGCTGACGCGGCAGGTAACCACTGACCCAGCGCCCGATCAGCTCGCGGTCCTTGAGGAAGAAGAACACCAGGATCGGCACCAGCACCAGGTAGATCATCGCGTTGACCAATAGCGGCAGGCTCGACAGCGAGAAGGTCAGCGCCCACTGCCCGAACTTGCCGATTTCGCCGCGCACCGACTCGATCGCATGCAACACCTGCTCGTCCGACACCAGGTGCGGATAACGCTCCGGCAGCAATAGCAGCAATGACTGCCATTTGCCGAGCATCCCCGGCAATTCGTTGAACAGCGTAATCAGCTGATGCCAGAGCAGCGGCACCAGCACCAGCATGAACACCGCCAGCGCCCCCATGAACAGGGCGAACACCAGCATCACCGCGAACCGGGTCGGCATCCGCATGCGCTCCAGGGCATTGACCAGGCCCTGCATCAGGAATGCCAGGACCATACCGGCCAGCACGGGCGCCAGCATGCCGCCGAGGGTGAGCACTGCGGTGAAGGCGAGGAACAGCAGGACCGCCAGCACCACCGCTTCCTCATCGGAGAAGTAGCGCTCTATCCAGTCGCGAAGCACTTTGAACATTGACGATCCTTCGGTTGGCTCAGGCCTTGCGGAGCCAGTAGGTATAGGTACCGGCCTCGGCCGTTTCTTGCAGCAGGGTATGACCGGCAAGCTTGGCGAAAGTGCGGAAGTCGCGCTGCGAACCTGCATCGGTGGCGACGACTTTGAGGATCGCACCGCTGGCCAGGCGATTGAGTTCCATCTTCGCCTTGAGCAGCGGCAACGGGCAGTTCAGCCCGCTGGCGTCGAGTTCGGCGTCGCAGGTCAGGGGGTCACTCATCGGGTGCGTCTCCAGGGCGAGGCAGAAAGTCTTGGGGAAAGCTCGGTAGCATACCGCCACTGGTCGGCTCCGCGCGACCCGGCTACAGTAAGGCTTTTCATCGACGCGAGCTTCTGCATGAATCTACTGCGCCCTACCCTGCTGGCGCTGGCCTGCCTCATGGCCCTTCCAGGCCACGCCGACGACCTGCCGTCACTGGGCGACGCCAGTTCCGCCATCGTTTCACCCAAGCAGGAGCACGACCTTGGCCGCGCCTGGCTGAGCCTGCTGCGCGGCCAGGTCAACCAACTCAACGACCCACAGCTCAAGGACTACGTCGAAACCACCGTCTACCGCCTGGCCGAAACCAGCCAGCTGCAGGACCGACGCCTGGAATTCATCCTCATCGACAGCCGCGAACTCAACGCCTTTGCCGCGCCGGGCGGCATCGTCGGCGTCAACGGCGGCTTGTTCCTCAATGCCCAGACCGAAGGCGAATATGCCTCGGTGCTGGCGCACGAACTCGCGCACTTGTCGCAACGCCACTTCGCCCGCGGTGTCGAGGCCCAGCAGCGCATGCAACTGCCGATGATGGCGGCCCTGCTGGCTGGCATCGTGCTGGCGGCGGGCGGCGCCGGTGATGCCGGCATCGGCATGATCGCCGGTACCCAGGCGGCGGCTCTCCAGGAACAACGGCGCTTCTCGCGGCAGAACGAACAGGAAGCCGACCGCGTGGGCATCCAGAACCTGGAAAGGGCCGGCTACGACCCGCGCAACATGCCGACCATGTTCGAGCGCCTGGCGCGCCAGTACCGCTACGATGCCAAGCCGCCAGAATTCCTGTTGACTCACCCGGTAACCGAATCGCGTATCGCCGACACCCGCAACCGCGCCGAGCAGGCGCCCAAAGGCGGCGTCGAGGACAGCCAACGCTACCAGCTGATCCGCGCCCGCGTGGCACTCACTTACGAGGGCACCCCAGGTCTGGCAGCCAAGCGCTTCCGCGCCCAGCTCGACGAAGATCCAAAACTCGATGCCGCCCGCTATGGCCTGGCCCTGGCGCAGATCAAGGGTGGCCAGCTCAACGAAGCGCGAGAAAACCTCAAGCCATTGCTGGCCAAAGCGCCCAACGACATTACCTACAACCTGGCGCAGATCGACCTGGATATCACCAACAACCGCCTGGCCGACGCACAGCAACGTGCCGAGCGCATGCAGGGGCTATACCCGGCCAACTACCCGCTGAAACAGGTACGTGCCGACCTGCTGGTGAAGCAGAACAAGCCCGCCGAGGCCGAGAAGGTGCTGGAAGACCTGCTCAAGAGCCGACCGGATGACCCGGACGTCTGGTACGACATGGCGGAAGTGCGCGGGTTGTCGGGCAATACCATTGGGCTGCATCGGGCGCGCGCCGAATACTTCACGCTGGTGGGGGATTTCGACCAGGCGGTACAGCAGCTGGACTACGCCAAGCGGCGGGCGGGCGGCAACTTCCCGCTGGCTTCGCAGATCGACCAGCGCCAGCGCGAAATCATGGAGCAGAAGCGCATGGTTCAGGAAATGATGGGCCGCTGAGATCCTGGGGCCGCTTTGCGCCCCATTCGCGACACAAGGCCGCTCCTGCATGGGTACGCGATCGCCTGTAGGAGCGGCCTTGTGTCGCGAATGGGCCGCAAAGCGGCCCCAGCAATCTCAAGCGTTACCGGAGAGCTTCAGGCGAGCCGCCTGGGTAAAGTCGAGCATGCGGTTCAGCGGCTTGATGGCCTTCGGTACCAGCGCCGGGTCAACGAAGATCTCGTTGCTCCCGTGCCGCAGGCAATCCAGCACCCGCTCCAGGGTATTCATCGCCATCCACGGGCAATGCGCGCAGCTGCGGCAGGCCGCGCCGTTGCCGGCCGTCGGCGCTTCGACGAATTCCTTGTCAGGGCACAGCTGCTGCATCTTGTAGAAGATGCCGCGGTCAGTGGCGACGATGAAGGTCTTGTTCGGCAGGGTTTGCGCTGCCTTGATCAGCTGGCTGGTCGAGCCCACCGCGTCGGCCAGCTCGATGACCGCTTCCGGCGACTCCGGGTGTACCAGGATGGCGGCATCCGGGTACAGCGCCTTCATATCGGCCAGCTGGCGCGACTTGAACTCTTCGTGAACGATGCAGGCACCGTCCCACAGCAGCATGTCGGCACCGGTCTGCTTCTGGATGTAACGGCCAAGGTGCTGGTCCGGGCCCCAGATAATGGTCTCACCGTTATCCATCAGGCTTTCGACGATCTCCAGCGCGCAGCTGGAGGTCACCACCCAGTCCGCCCGTGCCTTCACCGCAGCAGAGGTATTCGCATAAACCACCACGGTACGCTCGGGGTGCTGGTCGCAGAAGGCCGAGAACTCTTCGACCGGGCAGCCCAGGTCGAGCGAACAGGTGGCCTCCAGGGTCGGCATCAACACGCGTTTTTCCGGGGTGAGGATCTTGGCGGTTTCGCCCATGAAGCGCACACCCGCGACGATCACCGTCTCGGCAGGGTGGTTCTTGCCGAAGCGGGCCATTTCCAGCGAGTCGGACACGCAACCGCCCGTCTCTTCAGCCAGCGCCTGGATGACCGGGTCGCAGTAATAGTGGGCTACCAGCACGGCGTTCTGGGCTTTCAGCTCGGCAGCGATGGCCGCACGGTATTCGGCCTCCTGCCCGGCGGTCAGCGGGTTGGGCTGCTTGGCGTCAAGGTGGGCCTGAACCAACAGGCGTTCGGAAATCTGGGTCATGATCGCTGGACCTGCAGGCGCGCGTGCGCGTCAAATCGAGTGTATCACCCGGCCCTGGCAGATCGGCTAGGGGTGCCGGACGGCAGGCGTGCCGCCACGGCCCTCTGCGGGCGCGGATTATTATCGGACGCCGAAGGCTACAGACAATCTGGGGAATTCAAAAGCGGTTTTTGTAATGCCTGTGCTGGCCTCTTCGCGGCTAAAGCCGCTCCCACAGACCTGTGCTGACCTCAGGCGCGAGGTGATCCCTGTGGGAGCGGCTTTAGCCGCGAAGAGGCCAGCACAGGCAGAACATCAGCCCTGCGGTTGCATGGCGGCAAAATGCGCCGCCAGCAACATGGCGAACGCTTCGACGGTCATCTTCTTGCCGTTGAAATCGACCATGCCATCGGCATAGTGCAGGCTCGACACCACATCGTTGCCCTGCACGGTGGCCAGGCCGCTCTGCAGCGCCATCATGCCGACCATCTCCCCGGCCTGGCCGGACTGCATGGCAATCGCCTGGGCATCGGTCTGCCCTTCCAGCAGCGCCTGCAAGGTCGCCAGGTCGCCGATCATCGGCTTGGACAAGGTCAGCTTGCTCTTCACTTCGGTGATCAGTTGCTTACTCAGCTGGTCTGGCGGCAGGTCGAACGAAGCCGGGTTGGAAAAGTCCATCGACAGTTCGAAGCGGCTCTCGCCATTGGCAGTGCGCAACGCCAGGTTCTCGATCGCCAGCTTGGGCTTGGAGGCCAGCAACTGTTGCAGATCGCCGTGGAACCGGGCTTTTTCCGCCTCATCCATCTGGATTTCCGGCACCGGTTGACCGGCAGCCTGGGCCGCTTCGAACTCCGGCAGGTGGGCCTGGTACCACTTCGACAATGACTGCAAGGCCGGCGCATTGAGCGACTTGATGCTCACGCCCATCTGCACATTGCCGACCGCACGGCCATCCCAGGTGATATCAGCCACCCGATAATCCACGCGACCCGCCACGGTGTCGGGGCCATCCAGGGTCTGCTGGACAGTCTGCTGGAGCCCCTTGAGCACCAGTTCCTGCTGCTTGTCACCCAAGGTCGCCCTGGCCTGCGCCAACAGCATGTCGACCTCGCCGACGTATACGGCGTCGTGCTTGCTGGCCGTAAGGTTGCCGCCAACCTTCAGGCCCGAAAGTTCGAGGGTGGTTGGCGGCTGGTCGTCGCCGACCAGCTTCATCTCGAAGCGATCCGCGCTGCCGTGGAATTTCGACGCCTTGCCTTCCTGATCACCGCTGACCTCCAGGGTCATGCCGGAGAAGTCCAGGCTGCTGCCATTGGCCTCGGTGTGCTTGAGCGGTGCCACGGTGATGGTGCTGTCGACGTTGCCAGCAAAGCCCAGGCTGGTATGCGCGCGGATCGGCGATTGCTCGCCTGCCGCAGCGAACCACGGGGCAGTCAGGTCATCCTTCTGCAAGCTGCTGTTGCTGGCGGCCAGCACGGGCATCAGTTGCAGCGCCTTGACCCGCGACCATGGGAACGGGCCGTGTTCGATCTGGTCGGTCATGCCCAGGTCGAAGCTGAGCACTTCGCCATGGCCGAGGTTGATGTCCTTGGCCTTGAGCCGATACTGCGCCGTGCTGCTGAACAGATGCTGATCGAGGGATACCAGCTCAACCGTCATGCTCCCGCCATGACTGACCAGGGCTTTTTTGAGCTGTTCGTTGCTGCGGCTGACAGCGTTTTCCAGCTCCCCCGGCAGTTGCTTGCCGGTGTACCAGGCGCCAGCGGTGGTCACGACGGCGATGGCGATGGCCAGGCCGCAAAGAATGCCTACTGATTTCTTCATGAATAGAACCGATCGATGTCCATATGGGCAGATTCGCAGCCAATCGGCTGCGAGGGGTGCAAAAGGATATCATTGCCGCGCCAGACGAGTGACGGCCTCAAGGCAGAAAGGATGAATTTGCGAAGCGTCCGACAATCGTTCATTTTTACGAACATCGAGCTCGCTCGAAACCGCAAAAAAACGCGCAAAAATCGAACATTCAGGGTGTTTACCTAATAAATATTTCAATTTCGCAACATCTTGTCATGTTTAACTTGACGCCTCCCTACCAATCGTTTTTTATTTTCACCACCTCGCTCAGCGCCCGATCCACGAAGAAGAAAAAGTCGCGCCGTCATGATGCTCGGATGCCCCTGCCCGCACGCTTCAACCTCCTCGCCAAGGCACTGCAAGCCTGACGTCGGCGCCTAGCCCGCGCCTATCTCTGCTCCAAACAAAAAGGTGAACAACATGGAGCCACACCAGCATGCAGCATGACCACAACGCCACCGGCAACGGCCAATTCCGTAAATCCCTGCGCCTCTGGCACGTGGTCATCATCGGTCTGGCGTACCTCACGCCGATGACCGTGTTCGACACGTTCGGCATCGTGTCCGGCGTTACCAACGGCCACGTTCCCAGTGCCTATCTGCTGGCCCTGGCCGGCGTTCTGTTCACCGCTGTGAGCTACGGCACACTGGTACGCCGGTTCCCGCAGTCCGGCTCCGCCTATACCTACACCCAACGCGCCATCAACCCGCACGTTGGCTTCCTGGTCGGCTGGTCTTCGCTGCTGGACTACCTCTTGCTGCCCATGGTCAACGCCCTGCTGGCCAAGCTCTACCTTTCGGCGATGTTCCCTGAAGTGCCGGCGTGGATGTGGGTGGCCGGCTTCGTCACCCTGATCAGCCTGATCAACATGCGCAGTATCAATCTGGTCGCGCACTTCAACCTGTTGTTCGTGGTGGTGCAGCTGATGATCATGTCGGTGTTCATCTACCTGTGCATTCGCGGCCTGGGTCAGGGCGAGGGGCTGGGGAGCACCTGGAGCCTGACCCCGTTCGCCGACCCGCAGACGCAACTCAGCGCCCTGGCTGCCGGTGCAACCATCCTGTGCTTCTCGTTCCTGGGCTTCGACGCAGTGACCTGCCTGTCCGAAGAAACCAAGGAGCCAGGCAAGATCATCCCGCGGGCGATCTTCCTCACCGCCCTGATCGGTGGCGTGGTGTTCATCGCCGTGTCGTACTTCATGCAGGCCTACTTCCCGACCAACGCACGCTTCCACGACCCGGAAGCAGCATTGCCGGAAATCGCCTTGTATGTCGGTGGCAAGCTGTTCCAGTCGGTTTTCATCGCCTGCACGGTGATCAACACCATCGCCTCGGGCCTGGCTTCGCAGACCAGCGTATCGCGCCTGCTGTATGTGATGGGCCGCGACAATGTGATCCCGAGCGGCGTGTTCGCCCGCCTGCACCCGCGCTACAAGACGCCAATCGTGAACATCGCCGTGGTCGGCGTGATCGCCCTCTCGGCAATCTTCTTCGACCTGGTCACCGCCACCTCGATCATCAACTTCGGCGCCCTGGTCGCGTTCAGCTTCGTCAACCTGTCGGTGATCTGCCACTGCTACCTGCGCGAGGGCAATCGCCAGGGGCTGGCCAACAAGATGAAGTACCTGGTGCTGCCAACCATCGGCTTCTGCATCATCGCCAAGCTCTGGCTCGACCTCAACGAGAACTCGTTGATCTTCGGCGGCCTCTGGGCACTGGCGGGGCTGCTGCACCTGGCGTGGCTGACCAAGGCCTTCCGGGTCTCGCCACCGAACTACGTCGCTGATTGACTCCAGCCACCGACAACGCCCGCGCCTGAACGCGGGCGTTGTTGTTGCCCGATAAGGAAAGTCCTCATGCTGCTGCGTCGCCTGTCCATCCAGTGGAAGATCACCCTGCTCACCGGCCTCTGCCTGCTGGTCATCGTCGCCTCGCTGGTCGCCAGCTCACTGACCCAGTCGCGGCGTAGCGCGGCGCTGGTCAACCAGGCCAGTACCGAAATGCTCGAACACAGCGCACGCCTGCGCCTGCAGGCCCACGCCGAAACCCAGGCGCTGCGCATCCAGCGCTACTTCATGGACGCCTACCAGTACGGCAACGGCTTCGCCCGCCTGGTACAGGTGCTCAAGGCCAAGGGCGGCACCGACCTGCGCGCCGAATTGACCCGCCAGGCCCATGCCAGCCTGGCCGGCAACCCGGACGTGATCGGCCTGTACCTGGTGTTCCAGCCCAATGCGCTCGACCATCTGGATAACCAGTTCATCGGCCAGGAGACCAGCGGCAGCAACGAAAGCGGGCGCTTCTCATTGTATTGGTCGCAACCTCGCCCAGGCACCCTGGACCTTGAGGCGATGCCCGAATCGATGCTGAACGACAATAGCCCTGGCACCAATGGCCTGGCCAGGAACCGCTGGCTGACCTGCCCGCAGGAAACCACCCGGGCCTGCGTGCTCGAACCCTACCTCGACGAGGTCAACGGCCACCAGGTGCTGATGACCAGCATCGCCCTGCCCCTGCTGGAAAACGGCAAGGTGGTGGGCGTGGTCGGTCTGGACATCGGCCTGGATAACCTCCAGCAACTGAGCCTGGATGGCCGCCAAGAGCTGTTCGATGGCCAGGGCCAGGTCAGCATCGTCAGCGCTGCCGGCCTGCTCGCAGGGCATAGCCGTGACGCCAGCAAGCTGGGCCAGCCGCTGGACAAAGAAGTGGACCAGGGCCTGCTGCGCGTCACCCGGCCGTTCGCGCCGATCCCCGACGCCACCCCGTGGCAGGTGCAACTGGAGCTGCCTGAGGCAGTGCTGCAAGCGCCGGCCCTGGCCCTCAACCAGCGCCTGGACGCTCATAACCAGAGCGCCAACCTGACCAGCCTGCTGATCGGCCTGGGCGCCGCCATCATCGGCCTGCTGCTGGTCTGGCTGACGGCGCGGGGCGTGACCCGGCCGATCCTCGCCGTGGCCGACCGGCTGAAAGACATCGCCAGTGGTGAAGGCGACCTGACCCGTCGCCTGGACTACGCCCGCCAGGACGAACTGGGCCAGCTGACAGGCTGGTTCAACCGCTTCCTCGACAAGCTCCAGCCGGTGATCGCCCAGGTCAAAGGCTCGCTGCTCGAAGCCCGCGGCACCGCCGACCAATCCGCCGCTATTGCCAGCCAGACCAGCAATGGCATGCAGCAACAGCAGCGGGAAATCGAACAGGTCGCCACCGCCGCCAACGAAATGAGCGCCACCGCTCAGGATGTCGCCCACAACGCGGCCCAGGCCGCCCAGGCTGCACGCGGCGCCGATCAGGCCAGCCGTGAAGGCTTGCAGTTGATCGCCAGCACCCGCCAGAGTATCGACCAACTGGCCACCGGCATGGACGCCGCCATGGGCGAGGCCCGAGCGCTGGAGCAGCGCAGCGAGCAGATCGGCTCGGTGCTTGAGGTGATCCGCGCCATTGCCGAGCAGACCAACCTGCTGGCGCTCAATGCCGCCATCGAAGCCGCTCGCGCAGGCGAGGCCGGGCGTGGCTTTGCCGTGGTCGCCGATGAAGTGCGCAGCCTGGCCCAGCGCACCCAGGTGTCGGTGGAAGAGATCCGCCAAGTGATCGAAGGGCTACAGCAAGGCACCCAGGACGTGGTTGGCGCCATGCATGAAGGCCAGCGCCAGGCTCAGGCCAGCGCCACGCGCATGGAGCAGGCGCTGCCCGCACTGGAGCGCATCGGCGAGGCCGTGGCGGTGATCAGCGACATGAACCTGCAGATTGCCTCGGCGGCCGAGGAGCAGAGCGCGGTGGCCGAGGAAGTGAACCGCAATGTGGCCGGGATTCGCGACGTGACCGAATCGCTCGCGGGCCAGGCGGATGAATCGGCACGCATCAGCCAGGCGCTAAATCGCCTGGCGAATCAACAGCAGGCATTGATGGAACAGTTTCGCGTCTAGCCTGTAAGGGCCTCTGCCCGCTCCCACAGGAATATCGCCCAGCGAGCTGCGCTGTATCTGTGGGAGCGGGTTCACCCGCGAAGGGGCCAGCACAGCCAACATAGAAACATCGCTATTTACCGAGCACACCCCATGCAAACCGCAACCCGTTCTTCCTTCTTCGATATCACCAGCGAACAGGGCCTGTTACGCACCTCGATCGCCGTTACCTTGTTCATCGCCACCATCGGTATCGGCTTCGGCCTGGCCTCCGGCTCTTTCTCGATCGTCTTCGACGGCGTCTATTCGCTGGTCGACGCCAGCATGAGCGGCCTGTCGCTGGTGGTGGTCAAACTGATCACCTCGCACGCCACCAGTCTGCAACTCTCGCGCAAGCTGCGCGAGCGCTTCACCATGGGCTTCTGGCACCTGGAGCCGATGGTCCTGGCACTCAATGGCATCCTGCTCAGCGGCGTCGCCATCTACGCGCTGATCAACGCAGTCAGCAGCCTGCTGCAAGGCGGCCGCCACCTGGAGTTCGGCATCGCCATGGTCTATGCGCTGCTGACCGTGGTCGCCTGCGCGACCATCGCCGTGGTGGAACATCGCGCCAACCGCAAGCTCAAGTCAGACTTCGTGCGCATGGACGTCAAAGGCTGGGTGATGTCGGCCAGCATCACCGCCGCCCTGTTGATTGCCTTCTGCTTTGGTTACGCCGTGCAGGGCACGCAATGGGAGTGGGTATCGCCGTACATCGACCCGGCGGTACTGGCACTGGTCTGCCTGGTGATCATTCCGCTGCCGCTGTCGGTGGTGCGTCAGGCGCTGTCAGAGATTTTTTTGGTGACACCGGGCGACCTCAAGCTGCATGTCGACACCATCGCCCGACAGTTCGTCGCCAGGCACGGCTTGAAGTCCTACAAGGCCTACGTGGCCAAGGTCGGGCGCTCACGCGAGATCGAACTCTATTTCATCGTGCCGGCGGACATGCCGCCGCGCTCGATCGCCGAGTGGGATGCCTTGCGTGACGAAGTCGGCGAGGCAGTCGGCGGCGAAGGCCCGGATCGCTGGATCACCGTGGTGTTCACCGGTGACCCGGCCTGGGCGGAGTAACCCCCGCGTCAATACTCGCGGCCGTCCAGCTGGCCGAGGTCAGCAGCCAGTTGCAGGCGCGCGGTGTACCAGTCGACCACCGACGCGACCCGCCGTTGCTGCGCGTTGGCCAGATCGTTCTGGGCATTGAGCAGCTCGATGATGCTGCCGACGCCGGCCTTGTACCGCCCCAGCGCCACCCGGTGCGACTGACGGGCACTGGCGACCAGCCGACGGCTGATGACCAGCGCCTGGGTGCGCGCCTCCAGGGATTGGCGGCTGCGCCAGACACTCAGGGCGATGGCCCGCTGCGCACCGTACAGGTCCTGCTCCCGCGCCGCCGCTTCCGCCTCGGCCGCCCGCGCCCGGCGGCGGGCCAGAAAGCCATCGAAGATCGGCACGCTGACCTGCACGCCCACGGTCCAGGTTTCGATCTGCTGCCGCGAGGCCACCTGTTCGACCGGCGTATCCTCATGCCGGTAGTCGCTGTACAGCGAGATGGTCGGCCGCCCCTGGGCCCGCTCCGCCTCGGCCTTGGCCAGGCTGGAGGCCCATTGGGCGCGAGCGCTGTCCACTGACGGGTGGGTCTGCCGGGCCTGCTCCATCAACGCATCGACACTTTGCATGAAGCGCGCTTCCTGGCCTTGCGGCTCGTCCAGTGCTTCCAGGCGCAGCGGCGCGGAAGGCGACAGGTTCAAAGCGCTGGCCAGCGCACCGCGGGCAATGGCCAGGTCACCTTCGGCCAACACCCGCTCCAACTGCGCCTGCTCGAAGGTGGTCTGTGCCTGCAAGCGATCAGCGCGCTCCCCTGCCCCGGCCTGGTGCTTGGCGGTGGTCACCCGCAAGCTGTCGGCCGCCAGCGCCTCGATGCTGCGCCGGGCTTCGAGCAAGGCACTGCTGGCCTGCACCTGGTAGAACGCCTTGCTGGTGCCGAGTACCACCTGCTGGATCTTTTCCACCCGACTGCTGCTGGCCGCATTGAGCAACTGGCGGGCGCTTTCCACCCTGGCGTCGCGCAGGCCGAAGTCGTACAGCACCCAGTTGAGGCTCAGCCCATAGCCGCTGGTCCGGGCGTCGAGGCTGGAGTTGGCTTCGGGAAAACCGTCATAGCGCGTTTTGCGGTTGGCCCGGCCACTGTTCGCCTGCCCCTGCAAGGTCGGCCAGTAGGCCGAGCGTTCGGCCTCCATGCTGGCCTGGCTGCTCAATTCCGTACGCCAGGCGGCCTGCAGCTCGGGGTCGGCGCACAAGGCCATGGCCACGGCGCGGGACAAGGACAGCGGCCGGTCGGCAGGCCATGGTCCGGGGCAGGCTTGCAGGGGCTGCGCGGCCTGGCCCTGAAGGCCGCACAGACAAAGCAGCATGGCCAGCATTGCGCGGCGCTTCATGATGCGCTCGTCAGCCGCCCGTCGAGCAGCGCCACCACCCGCTGGGCCGAGCGGATGGTATCCGGCCGATGGGCGACGATCACGCGGGTTATGTGCAGCGCTTCCAGCGCCTGGTTGACGGCCGCCTCGCGCTGGATGTCCAGGTGGCTGGTGGCTTCGTCGAGGAACAGCAGCTTCGGGCGGCGGTACAGCGCGCGGGCCAACAGGATACGCTGCTTCTGCCCGCCGGAGAGCACTGCGCCCATGTCGCCGACCAGCGTGTTGTAGGCCATCGGCATGCGCGCGATGTCGTCATGCACGGCAGCCAGGCGTGCACACTGTTCGATCCAGGCCGGGTCGGCGTCGGTGGCGAAAAAGCTGATGTTGTCGGCGATCGAGCCGGCGAACAGCACGTCGTCCTGCAGCACCGTGGCGCTGATCCGGCGCAGCCGGCTTACCGAGCGGGCGTCGATGGGCTCGCCATCGAGCAGTACCTGCCCTTCCACCGGTACGAGGATGCCCAGCATCACGTTCAACAGCGTACTTTTGCCGCAACCTGAAGGGCCGACGATGGCCAGCGACTCACCCGGTTCGATGACCAGCGAAACGCCGTCCAGTACCCACGGCTCGTAGGCGTTATAGCGGAACCTCAGCTGACGCACTTCCAGGCGCGGCACCGGCCCTGCGTCTGCCTCCGGCAATGGCGGTGACTGCGGTTCGGCGGCCTCCAGCACAATGTCCGACAGGCGCTCACCATGCAGGCGCAGCATCACCACGTCGACCAGCTTGTCGATCAGCCCGGACACGCGGCTGTTGAACTGGTCCTTGTAGGCACTGAAAGCGATCAGCATGCCGGCGCTGAGCGCACCGTCCATCACCTGCCGGGCGCCCAGCCAGATCACCAGCAGGGTCACCAGGCCGAACAGCAAACCGTTGAAGGCGCGGTACAGCAGTTGCAGCTTCTGCGGCCGCAAACCGGCATTGATCTCGTCGATCAGCAGGCCACTCCAGGTCGTCGCGCGCTGCTCCTGATGAGCGAACAGCTTCAGCGTGCGCACGCCGCGCATGGTTTCGAGAAAATGGCTCTGCTGCCTGGCTGCATGCACCAGTTCATCTTCGCTGGCCCGTCGCAGCGGCCCGAACCAGGCCCAGCGCGCCAACCCGTACAGCAGCATGGCAAACACCGCAATGAACGCCAACGGCGGGCTGTAGAGAAACATCAGGGCCAGCGTGACCACGGTCATCAGGCCATCGAGCAGGGCTTCGATGAACGAGGTGGTGAGGGTGCGCTGGATCGCCTTGAGCGAACTGAAGCGAGAAATGATATCGCCCAGATGGCGCCGCTCGAAGAACGCCACCGGCAGGCGTACCAGGTGGTTGAAGACATTGATCTGCCACTGGCTGCCAAGCAGCGTACCCAGGTACATCAAGGCCCACGAACGCCCCAGCGACAGCACCTGCTGGGCCAGCAGCATCAGGCCGAAGCCGATGGCCAGCACCGCCAGCAGGTCACGATCGGCACTGACCAGCACTTTGTCGATCACCGTCTGCATGAAGAACGGCGCCAGCACCGTGCACAGCTCCAACGCCAGGCCCAGCGCCAATACCTGGGCGAATACGCTGCCAAATCCCTCGACCTTGCCCAGCAAGCGCCGCAGGGACAGCCGCGTCTTCACCACGCCTGGCTGGAAATCGCTGTGAGGCCATAGCTCCAGGGCGACGCCAGTGAAGGCCCTGGAGACCTCTTCGAGGCCAAGCTTGCACACCCCGCGCGCCGGGTCATGGATGACCACGCCCCGCGGGCCGACCTCCTTGAGCACCACGAAGTGATTGAACTCCCAGTGCAGTATGCACGGCAGACGCAATTGCGGCAGTGCCTCCAGCTCCAGACGCAGCGGTCGCGTGGCCAGGCCCAAGTGACCGGCCATGGCCATCAGTTGCTTGAGCGTGGCCCCTTTCATGGAAGGCGCGAGCTTCTGGCGCAGGCCCTGCATGTCATGCACCTGGCCGTGATAGGCGGCAACCATCGCCAGGCAGGCCTGGCCACATTCGGCAGCCTCGACCTGCAGCATCACAGGCAGCTTGCGGCCGATGCCAAAGCTCAGGGAATGGTAAAGGCTCACAAGCGTTTTCCTATGCCGCGCAGGGGCTCGAGCAACCATTCGTAGAGCGGCAACTCCTCCAGCATGATGTCCGCGTCCAGCTGCATGCCGGAGCGCAGGGGTTCTTCACCGCCGCGGGCGAACAGACTTTGTCGCTCCAGCGTGACCTTGACCCGATACAGCGGCCCTTGTTCGCGCAACGCCTCGGAGGGCACGCCAACGCTCATGACCTCGTCAGCCGGCATGGCGCTGCGGGAAACCGAGGCGACGGTACCGCGGGCCAGGCCAAAATGCTGGTAGGGGAAGGCCTGGTAGCGCAGCAGCACCGTATTCCCTGGCCGCACGAAGCCGGCCGAGCGGCTGGGCACATGGAGCTCCGCATAAAGGCGGCTGTCCTGCGGTACCAGGCTAAGCAGCGGGCGACCGGTATCGGCGCGCGCCCCGTTGACCACGCCTAGCGCCGCCACCTCCCCGGCCACCGGGGCGGTGATCATCACTTGGCGCTTGACCTCGCTTTCCAGCAGGCTGCTCTGGCTCTCCAGCAGCCGGCGCTGCAGCTCCGCCATCTGCTTGGTCTGCTGGTAAGGCAATTCGGCAAGTTCGGCGCGCAACGCGGCGCTTTCGTTGCGCAGGGCCAGCAGCGAGCGGTTCAGTTCTTCGGCGCGCAGGCGCATTTCCAGCACGGCATCCTGGCGGGCCTGGAGCAGGTCACGGGAAACGAAGTCCTGACGTTGCAGCTCGGCGTAGCGTTCGGCGATACCCTGGGCCAGCGCCAGGCGCTGGCGAGTGAGGGCAATCTGCGCGGAGACTTTTTCCTGTTCACCTTCCAGCATGCCGAGGCGACGGGTCTTGCCCTCATGTTCTTGCTGGTGAAGCACGCGGGTTTCGGCAATTTCGTCGGCCAGGCTGTTGTTGCGCCTGGCAAGCAGGCGGCTGATGGCATCCTGGTTGGCAGCTGCCTCACCGTTGCGGGTGTCACTGGCCAAGGTCAACAGGACCTGTCCCGCCTTGACGTGCTCGCCATCGCTGATCTGAAGGTCCTGCACCACTCCAATCTGCGGGGCGAAGACCTTGATCACCCCGGCCTCGGGCACCAGCACGCCGCTCACGGCTTCACGCCGCGTGTAGCTGGCAAAGGTGATGAACAGGCCTACGGCAATGCAGAACAGCAGCGCACAGGCGCTGGCGATGCGCAAGGAGGGTGGCGATACCAATATCACGCTGCCCAGGTCGTTGCGGGCCCCTGATTGCAGTGCTTCCTTACGAAATAGCATTCCCTGGCCTACTTCTGGCAGTTGCGAAATCGCCCGCAGCAAGTCCGGCATCGGGCCAGGCCAGACTAATCAAGCCAGTCACAACGGGCACTAGTACAGATGCACTAGTGCGCGACGCAGCGAGAACGGCATCACATTGTGGCACTAGGACACTAGGTCACCCGTGCTATTGCTTCAAGCGGCAGCCCCTTCACATGATTTGCCAGGTCCGGTAAACGCTTTGCCGGTGACGGAACAACACAACTTGAAGAGGACTCATCCGTGAATACCGAACTTGAAAACCTGCGCACACTCGACGATGACGAACTGGAACAGGTCAGTGGTGGCATTTCAGCTTTTGGCTACCACGCCGATGCCAGCGTCGTTAACTATGGCCAAGGCTCGATCTTGCATGTGAGCTGGGGCAGCAACGGCGGCAAGTACAACTTCTTCGAACTGAAGCTGTGCTGATTGGCCAGGCCCGCAGCCTTTGAGGGTGTGGGCCTTTGCCGTTCTTGAAAGCCCAGAACGACAAAGCCCGCGACCATTGCTGGTTGCGGGCTTTGTGTTACTGCATATGGTGGGTCGTGTAGGATTCGAACCTACGACCAATTGGTTAAAAGACAATTGGGATCTAGGCCGATAATTCCACCTAGGGAGGGGTTTTCAGCACCATTCCGCGCCTAGGCACGCAGCCTCTAATGAAATCCACATTAGAGGCATGGCAATGACACATCCGAAGAAAGCAAAACGAGCAGGTAAGGTTTCAACCAAAGGCGGCACCGGTAAATCCACCGGCTCCACCAATCTGGGGGCATTCACAGCAGACGCTGGGTTGCGCACCCTCCTCATCGATCTGGACCCCGTCCAGCCTTCCGCATCCTCCTATTTCCCCCTGGAGTACACTGCCCCGGGCGGCATTTTCGAGCTGCTGTCGTACAACGAGACCGACCCGGCCAAGATCATCTCCCGCACGTCGATCAAGAATCTCGACGTCATCATTTCGAACGATGCCAACAACCAGCTCAACAACCTCATACTGCAGGCGCCTGATGGCAGACTGCGACTAGCCAACCTGATGTCGGCTTTCGATGCCGATTACGATCTCATCCTCTTTGACACCCAGGGCGCCCGCTCTGCGATGCTGGAGATGGTCGTTCTTGCATCTGATATCATCCTCTCCCCCCTCCCCCCGAACATGTTGGCCGCGCGCGAATTCAGCCGTGGAACCATCCATATGATGGATGGCCTGCGCAGTTACGCTCGTCTCGGCCTCACCATTCCCCACATCAACATCATCATCAACGGCCTGGATGAAACTGCTGACGCGCGCGAGATCCACCGCACCGTCCGTGAAATCTTCGACGGGAACCCAGACTACACCGTCCTGCAATCGATCATTCCAGATGCCGTCATCTTCAAGAAAGCCGCGAGCCAAGGCGTGCCGGCGCATCGGCTTGAATATCGTCAACCTTCGAACCGTAAGTCGCCGGCGGCGCTGAACATCATCCGCAGCTTGGCGATCGAGGCCTTCCCTGAGTGGACGGACCGCTTCGAGGCAATGACCGAAGAGCGTGTAGCCCAAATCGTCAAAGAAGGGCGCTGAGATGGCCAAGAGACCCATCGTCATCACCGATGCCAGCGACATCACTACCGAACTGGTTCTGCAACTCGGGAGAACGCACTCCGCCAAGGACCTTCGCAGCGTCCAAACCCGGCTCACCTCCATCGCAGGTGATCTGCGCAAGTTCGGGTATCACTGGAATAAAGAGTCTGGGCTACTCGGAAAACTCGGAGAGCACCTGACCGATGCTCAACGGCAGCTTCTGCTCGACGCATCGCGCCTGGTTGAATCCATCGGCAACAACGTTACTCATGCCAAGGAAAAACTTGTTCGGACCGAGAAGGACACGAAACGCCGGCAAGATGCCCGTGATGCACTGGCGAAGCAGCTCGTTGCGCGTACATTCCCCTTGCCCACCGAAACCCATGAAGAACGGCTCGAGACGATCAAGGCTGCACTCATCCTGAATCGTGCACGACAGTTCCATACCTCCTACAACCCATCTGAATTCAACCTCTACGTCAGGAGCGATCTGAAGACGCCTGATCGACTCTACGGGGCCTCACCTGAGCAACACCGGGTCGGGAATATCCAAACACTCCGTTACTTCATGATCAGCGACCTGACCAGCCACCTTGCTTATGACGATGGTTCGTCGGTTGAGGAACGTCTGCGACTCCTGCAGGAGAAAGTGGCCGAAGCTGTTGGCCTGGCTGCCTTGACAGCAGACGAACGCGAGACCCTGCGCCTGTGGAAAGAGGCTCTCTCCCCCGATGGGGCGAAGCAGGAGGGCCAAGCATGAACAACGTCAGCCAACAGCAGCTCGACCTTCTCTGGCACACCTTGGGTCTGTCCGCCGAAAACAGACACCGGCGCACAGTTAGCCGCAATTACTTTCTCACAAGCCCAGGTTGCAGCGATGCACGACAGCTCGACGTGCTCGTCGCAGCAGGGCTCATGTCGTGCGGAAAGCCTCCAGCTTTTTGTCCCCAGGATGAAGTTGTTTATCGCGCTACGAGTCAGGGCCAGCACTTCGCAGAGACCAGCCTCCCTCCGCTACCAAAACTCACTCGGTATGACGAGTTTCTGGATGCAGACAGCGGGCTTGAGTTTCACGAATGGCTCGGGATCGAAAAACCCACGATTGAGCATCGTTGTAAGTCATTCGGCTACAGCGAAGTGGGCAGCCTGATCTCTATAGAGTCCGGCTGTCGCATGAGCTCAAGCCGTGCTACGGGCGAGTGGTGCAAGACCAAGAAAGACGCCAAGGCCAGTTACAAAGCGGCCTTAGCGGCTTCGAAGGCTCATCGCGCGGAGGCTGCATGATGAATCCTGCCTCTATTTCCCAGTTCGCTGGCACGCTTTGCCTGTACCTCATGAACTGCTCTGTGGCACTGGCGACCGCCTATGGCTTGGGTTCGATCTTCAAAGCCCCGCTCGCCGAAATCGCTCTGCAGGGTTCGGTCTACTCGGCCTATGCGCTCGGCACGGTCGGGACGCTGAATCTCCTGGTGCTGATCGCATCAGCTATGCGTGGACAACCTCGCCAACTTGGGGAGGGCTCCTGATGGACAAGCAGAAGATCCTCGACAAAGTCACCAAGCTGATGGCCTTGGCCAACAGCCCAGGGGCAAACACGAACGAGGCAGCAATCGCATTGCGCCAGGCCCGCTCGCTCATGGCCCAGTACAACATCGACGCAGACGAACTGCGGGCCAGCCAAGTTCTTGAAGCAAGTATCCCCACGGGCACACGTCGATCCCCAGCGGATTGGTTGCATGCCCTCGCCGGAACATGTGCAGCCGCATTCGACTGCAGCCACCTCTCTTACTACCACCCATTGAAGGGTTACTGCTTCAAGTTCCTGGGCAAGGGTATCGGTCCGGATCTGGCTGCCTATGCCTACAGCAGCCTCGTCCTGCAGTTACAGAAAGCACGTCGCGAGCATGTCTCGCAGCAGAAACGGTGCCAGCTGAAGACCAAACGACGCCGCGGCCAACTGTTTGCGGAGGGTTGGATTGGAGCAGTGGCCTACAAAGTTCGAGAGTTCGCGGGTGACCTGGCTCCGGAGATCAAGGCTGAGATCACGGCCTACTTGACCGTGCATCACCCTGACTTGAAGCAAAGCGACATCACGCCAAGCGAAGCCAAAGGCCACGATCGTAGCTCTCTGTACGCAGGTATTCGGCAAGGCCGGCATGCTCAGCTCCACCACGGAGTTGGCCGCACCGAACAGCCTGGCATTTCCCACGGGGGTGCCAGATGACCGACCTGAGCTATTCACCTCCTCACTCCATGGAGGCGGAACAGGGCGTCCTGGGCGGGCTGATGCTGGACAACGAAGCCTGGGATCTCGTCGGTGACCTACTGCAGGCAGATGACTTCTTTCGGGGCGAACACAGGCTGATTTTCACCGCTATCCAAGAACTGTCAGAGAAAAACAGCCCTTTCGACGTGGTCACGATTTTCGAGCAGATGGCCGTCCCCGAGGAGGTTGGAGGACTTTCCTACCTGGCAGAGCTGGCCAAGAACACCCCGTCTGTAGCGAATATCCAATCGTATGCGGAGATCGTGCGTAATCGCGCACACCTTCGTCGCATCATGTCCCTGTGTTTCCAGGGGACACGGGATGCAGCTGAACTTGCTGCTGACGCGGCGGAGGTTCAGGACACGCTCGAGCAGAAGCTGTTCGCGCTGGGCGAAGGTCGCGTTGTACGTGAATTCGCCAACATGAACGAGGCACTGCTCTCTGTCGTCGACAAGATCGACGCGAATTTCAACGGTCATGTGACCGTAACGGGGGTGCCAACAGGCATCACCGATCTCGATGAAATGACGCGCGGCCTGCAGCCAGCAGACCTGATCATCGTCGGCGCGCGCCCATCCATGGGCAAGACCTCGTTCTGCTTGAGCATCGTAGATGCCGCGCTGAACAGTAAGCCTGACGAGATCGTGCTGGTTTTCAGCATGGAGATGCCTACCGAGGCCCTCATCTACCGAATGCTGGCAATTTTGGGCCACATCGACCTGAGCAGGCTCCTGTCCGGTCAGTTGCAGGACGAGGACTGGCCCAAACTCTCCGCCGCCGTGCATCGCATGAGCGCATACGGCAACCGTCTGGTCATCGATGACAGTGCAAACCTCACTCCTGCTGCGATGCGCGCCAAGGTTCGACGCGCTAGCCGGCGCTTTGGGAGGCCCTGCTTGATCATGGCGGATTACCTGCAACTCATGCGCTGCCCTGGGCAAGAGAACCGGGCCAATGAGATCAGCGAGATATCTCGTTCCCTCAAGGGAATCGCGAAGGAATTCAACTGCCCCTTCGTAGCTCTTTCTCAGCTCAACCGGGCTCTGGAGCAACGTCAGAACAAACGACCAGTCAACGCCGATCTGCGCGACAGCGGAGCGATCGAGCAAGACGCCGACATCATCCTCTTCGTGTACCGAGACGAGGTGTACAACGAAAACACCGAGTTCAAGGGGATTGCCGAGCTGATTATCGGCAAACAACGCCAAGGGCCTACGGGCTATGTACGCGCAGCCTTTATCGCCAACCAAACTCGCTTCGCAAACCTCACTGCTGACCATTGGCAAGGAGCTGCCGCATGACGCTCACAGAATCCCATCTGATTACGCATGGCTGCCTTAACTGTGGCCGGCACTTCGCGCTTCATCAGGTACGGCAGGTGCATCCTGCTGAGCATACCCCTGAAGGTGAGGCAGAGGTTCTGGTATGCCCGGTCTGCGGCAGCTATGACCCCGTTCCTCTCTCGGAGGTGCCCAATGCAGGCTGAGCAGATCTACCCTTCGATCCCTGCAATCGCAAACACCGACCAATCGGCCTTGGCATTCGCGCACCAGTCTGGCGTAAACGCGGTTTGGCTGGATGCTCTCAGCCAGGTTGTCTCACGGCTCACCCAGTTCGGTGAAACCACGGTGCCTGTTGAGCTGAATGAGGCTCTGCAAGAGCTTGCACAGCTGCAGTACGTCGAGCTGGAAAGCCATGATGCTGGAACGCTGGCAGCGACCCTCCTTGGCCAACCAGCCCTGCTGACCAATTACTTCTGGTCAGTATGGGTACCAAGGCACCTCCTGAGCTGCGGTCTGAAGGTTGCAGTAACCCCCCATCTGACCAGCTCCGTGGACGAGGCTCATCACTGCACCGTGGTCTTCCGGATTCCTGGATCGCGCGAGACTGCACGTGAGTTCCTCACCGACCTGGCCACCCAATATCCGGGCTGCACCCCGGAAATCGTGGCCATCCAAGCGGGTGATGCACTTTGCCCGAAGGAGGCCGGATCCAATGCGTAACCTTCTTCGCGGCGCCCACGACAGTGTCCGCCGGCTTGCTGAGTTTGCCCTCTCCGAGGGCTGGACTCTCTCCAGGTCCAATAGCGGCCACCTGAAGTTCAGCAAGTCCGGCTTCGCACCGATTTTCACTTCCTGCACACCTAGCGACCACCGTTCCGAGCGCAACACCCGGGCGTTGCTTCGACGTGCGGAAGTCCAAAACAGCTCCTCGCGGGGGATTCAATAATGCCGATCCGACACGTAATTATTCACCAGCTCGACAAGCAGCCCGACGGCAGCCCCGCCGTCCTTCATGCCCGTGACACTGAGCTCCCACCGTCCGATGCTATCGTGAGTCTCCAGGGCGACCTGAACGACAGCTACAACGCCAAGCAAGGCAAAGCGTGGGGCTTCTTCCATGGGGAGTCGGGTGCGTACCCATTCAGCGGTTGGCTGAAACAGTACCTGGAGGAGCAGCAAGACTTCACCAGCTTCAGCCGTGTGTCTGTCGAACACCTGCAGAAACTGCTTGAAGAGGTCAACCTGTCCACCGGTGGCCACGTGTTCTTCAGCCATTACCAACAAGGCTTGACTGAGTACTTGATGATCGCTGTCCTCCAGCAGGTCGAAACCGTCAGCCTGGACGGTGATCTTAATGTTGTAGCCTCTCGCTACCTGGACACCAGCAACTTCTCCTGCGCGGCCCGGATCAACCTGAGCGAGTGGCGCAACAACCCTAACTCGAAGCAGTACATTTCCTTCGTTAAAGGCAAAAACGGCAGGAAGAGTTCGGACTACTTCCGCGACTTCATCGGGTGCCAAGAAGGCGTCGACGGGCCAGGTGAAACCCGCACGCTTCTCAAGGCATTCACCGACTACGTCGAGAAAGAGGATCTCCCAGAAGAAAGCGCCCGGGAGAAAACCCACGCGCTGCTCGACTATGCCACCACCCAAACGAAGCTGGGGCAGCCCCTCTCTCTTCAAGAGCTGTCCCAGACTCTCGATGAAGACCGCCCTCAGGCGTTTTACGACCACATCCGCAATAGCGACTACGGCCTATCCCCTGAGATCCCGGCCGATAAGCGCACACTCAACCAGTTCCGCCGTTTCACCGGCCGCGCCGAAGGTCTGTCGATCAGCTTTGAGGCGCACCTGCTCGGTTCCAACGTCACCTACGACGCCGACACCGGCTCGCTGACGATCAAGAACCTGCCCACTCAGCTCACCGACCAACTCAAACGCCGCCAGTAAGGAGAACCACCATGAACGCAACCAATTCCCGTACCGCTGACAAGTTCGTGGTTCGCCTGCCGAATGGCATGCGTGAACAAGTGGCAGAAGTCGCCCGCAAGAACCATCGTTCCATGAACAGCGAAATCATCGATCGCCTCGAGCAATCGCTACTCAACGGTCAATTTGAGCCGGCGCAGAAAGCCCAGGGCGACGGCGCCAACGCAGAGGAGTTGAGATCCGAGCTGACCCGCGCATACCGGATCATCGATCGCCTGTTGCAAAATGCTGTTCCAACTCAAGACGACATTCAGGAAGTGCTGCACCTGGTTCGCCACTCTCCTCTGGCTCACCCGCACGTTGCTGCGGTAGGAGCTTGAGATGGCCGCTACAGACCTCAAAGCCAAGCTTCTCGCTCCAGGCTTCACCCCTACAGGCACCACCGCGGCCATGAGTGACCCTATCGCGGACACCCCATTGGTGCTGACTGTCGAGCAGGTCCTCCCTTGGGAGGATAACCCTCGTACCACTCGCAACCCACGATACGATGAACTCAAGGAGTCGATCCGCCACCGTGGCCTCGACACCCCTCCGCCTGTAACACGCAGACCTGGAGAGGAAAAATACCGGATCCGCAACGGTGGGAACACGCGAATCACAATTCTGAAGGAGCTGTTCCAGGAAACTGGCGACGAAAGGTTTCAGAGGATTAATGTTCTGTTCCGCCCATGGGATCAGATCCGAGGCGAGATCGTGATGCTCACCGGTCACCTGGCCGAGGATCTCAAAGGTGAGCTCAAATTCATCGAGAGAGCTGTCGCGGTGGGTCGAGCGAAGGCGCTTTATGAGGAGGAAAGCGGCGAGACCATTTCCCAGCGCGAGCTCGCTCGACGCCTATCTAAAGATGGGTACCCTATTTCTCAGTCCCATATCAGCAGGATGCTGGATACCCTGCAATTTTTGCTGCCTGCAGTGCCTGGTTTGCTCTACTCCGGTCTCGGTATCGACCGGATCACGAAAATAATCGCGCTGAGAAAATCTGCATTGGCTTGCTGGGACAAGCATTACAGCAATGAAGGCGTTGACTTCGAAATGCTGTTCCAGGACGTCCTTGCCCAGTTCGAGGGAGAAGCGGAAGAATTCCTGTTCCAGCGCTTCCAGGACGAGCTCATCGGCACGATGAAAAAATCGCTGCAGCTCGGCTACGAGGACATTCTGCTGGAGATTACCCAGCAGCAGGATAAGCTCCGTCGCTCAACGCCAGTGGTAGAAGTGCCGAGTACCGGCAAGTCCAGTAATCATCCCGCCAGTCTTTTGGGTACTGGTACAGCTTCACCGGTACCGGTACCGGCATCGCAACAGCTACCTGAAGCTACTGGGAGTTCGCCGAAGCCTTCTCAGCCTCCCCACCAGCCAGCTGCTCCAATGCCGGGAGCTTCGCTCACACCAGAGCAAGAGCAGGAACGGATTGCAGGGCATATCGCGTCCCCAACGAACCTCAGCCAGCGGGTGATCGAGACAAAAGCGAAGGTTGCCGCCCTCAGCGGGGAAACGCTGCCCGATTTCAACTCGAACTGCCTGGTCGCCATCCCCGTGCAAGCCGGCGGACTGCACCCCATTACCGACCTCTGGTACATCGAGCGTCAGATTGACCAACCTGGCGAGTTGCGCAACCAGGTAGCCCAACTGGCCGTGGAGATCCTCGAATCTGTCAACGGCCCTGGCGATATCCAGGTAATCGATGGAAGGATCGGGTTCAAGTACAAACAGCCGGAGACCGAAGTTGAAGTCACTGCAACAGCTCAACATACGCTGACACTGCTTCAGTCATTGAGCGGTGCGATGGCTATCGCACTCAAGATGCTGAACGAGCAACCAAACCCTGCCAGTGCATTGGGCGAATTTGAGTTTGCTGCCGGCCTGGGCCAACTGCTGCTGGGCCAACCTCTGGGTGCTGAGCAGGCACCAGGTGACGAAGGTCGTTTGAGTGACGGTGCGCTGGTCAAGTTATTCCGCATCATTCGGCTGGCTCGACGCCTGATCGACTTGGAAATCGAAGAGTTCAAACGGTCCTCGCCAGTCCAGGACAACTGAACACTCGATGAGATGAATGGGAGGGAGTCTCAATGTCCAAGTCAACACTTAACGAAGCGGTTCTCTCACAGCTGCTTGACCTCATGCGTAACGGTCAACTTCAGCGCTGTGTAGAGATGGGAGTTGAACCAGAGGTGCTGGGCCAGATCCAGCACCCAACAGTCCTCAGTTTGCTCCGCAATACCCCTGTTTCATGGGTCAACGTGTCAATCAACAGCTCAATGATCCTCAAGCTGCTGACCGGCGCCGCGCGTACAGAAGAGGAAACTCGGCTTATCGAGCGCGCGATCCGGCTGGGGGCCACGACCAGCTTGCTCGGCAAGTTCTTCGGGCTCACACCTCAAGAGATAGCCTTGCAGCGTACCGTCATTGGGGTGCGTGCCCCACGCGGTCGATGGCCAGAGCTCTCTGAAGATCAGGATCACCATATTTGGCATCGCTGGACCAAGTTGATGGATGAGCACCGCGTCGAGCTCGAGGACAGCTTGGCCATGCTCGACGTGGCCATGCTGGTTGCCGAGGAGCTGAGCACGGACGGTCTCACGCTTGCGCAGATCTGGTCACGGATCACTCAGTGGGTCGAACAAGGCTTGTATCCAGGCAGCACTGAACGCTCCCGAGTCACTGAGCGACGACAGCTCACCCTTTTGGATGAGGGCGGCCTACGTCATGTCGATGAAAGCGGCACCGCCTCTATCCATCCTGGAGAAGGCGATCAGAGAAGATGAAGCTCACACGGTTCCCGATTTCCACGCTCCTAGATTCGGCCTCGGGGCAACTCGAGGCCCATGTGCAGAAGAAGAGAGCTGAGGACACCGCCCCTACTGCAGCGCCTGCTACACCCTACTCCGGGATAATTTTCAGCGGAAATCCGCATGAAACGGTCCCGCGTAAACTCCTACTCGACAATCGGTTGACCCCCTTGGAACGCAATTGCTGGCAAGTCTTTCGACTGCTGGTCAATGAAGATGGAATCACGGCTTTCCCCACCTATGACCAACTGCGGCCCTACCTCGGCATGAATCCAGGTAAACACGCCTCTAGAGAAACCGTGGCAAAAGCCTTGACGGTGCTCCGTCTGACCCGCTGGTTAAGCCTGGGCCGGACGGTGCGGAATGAGATCAACGGCCAGGTTCAGGGGAACGTCTACCTCCTACACGACGAGCCTGTCACGCCGGCGGAGGCCCTGGAGTTCGACAAGGACTATATGACCTTGCTGATGCAATCCATGGAGCATCAGAACAAAGCGATCAAGGACATCGCGGCAATTACCTGGAGAGAATTCACCAGCGATCCAGACGTTGGGCGACGACTTCCCTCGCGCATTGACACGATTAGCGATCGACTGAACGCCCAGACCTGGGCAGTTGAAACCAAACAAAATGCACTGCCTGCGCCTGAGTTCGGAATCCGAACTCAGCAAGACTTAGCCGTGGATGGACTGAGTTCGGAATCCGAACTCAGTACGAACTCAGCGAAACAGGGGGCCCTCCCCCTCAGTTCGGATTCCGAACTCAGCCTGAAACCACTGAGTTCACCCTCAGTTCGGATTCCGAACTCAGCTAGTACGTATACAAATACAGACAAGTCTGTATCTAAAAGCTCTGTACAACCGCGCGAGAGTGCAGGTGTGAACTGGTTACTTGCCCTAGATCTCCTCAAGCCAGAGGACCGTGTGAAGGCACGTGAGATCATGGGGCCGGTACCGGAGAATCTCCGAGAGGCGGTGATCAACCAGTGGAAGCATCGCTGTACTAGCGGGAGTGTCGCCAAGCCCCTCGCGTACCTGACGAGCCTTGCAGGCAAGGCCATACGGGGTGACTTCAACGCAGAGTGGAGCCCTACAGCGCCTGCTGCAACTCCGACGTCATCGCCAGCGGCCAGCGTGGTAGCACGGCCCACTCAGCCCGCCGTTCCCAAGCCGGCACCGACAGCGACTGCGATGCAGACAGCAAATTCCGCGCTGACCTCGCTGCAGGCCCTGCTTGACCCTCGACGCCGCGTGGAGCCCACCGATGAGTGATTGGATGGGTTCTACGATCACCCTGGGATTTGCCTCTGTTGTGATTGGTATGCTGGCGGGCCGCGTTTGTACCTGGGGCGCTTGCTGCCTACCTGCACTCCTCAAGCGCCAATGGCAGCGGGATGCACGGGAACTGCTGGGGCTGGATTCAGAGAAACATTCCGACCTTCAACCGGCCAGAACCCCTTCGCGAGTAATCTGGACCGCGCAGATTAGCTGCGCTGCGTTGTCACTCGTGGTGACAATGCATTTTGGGCCAACTATGCAGGCCTTCTGTGCCCTGCTGTTTACCTGGATGCTTCTGGCTTTGAGCTTGATCGACAGTGAGCACCACCTACTGCCGGATTCGCTGGTAATACCAGGACTCTGGGCCGGCTTAGTCCTCAACTCCTTCGGACTGTTCACGGTACTGCAGGACGCTCTTTGGGGGTGTGTCGTTGGCTTTGGCTTCTTCTGGTCTGTGAGTCAACTAACCGGACTAATCACTGGCCGAGAAAGCATCGGTAGAGGCGACATTAAGCTGTTGGCATTGATGGGTGCGTGGGGTGGCCTACAGGTACTTGGCTGGACTGTAGTTTGCTCTCTGCTAGGTGCAGGTCTAGCCGCAATGCTTCTCATACTCCTGGGAAAGCGATCTACCGACGCAAGAATTCCATTTGGTCCGTTCATCTCCGCCGCAGGCTGGAGCGCATTTGTGATTCTAACTCATTGATTAATAACCCATGGACCATTAGTCGAGTGATGCGGCCCGCATCATTCACCGGCATCGACACCGGCGCGAGCCAGGTCGAGTGGTTCCACCGGAATCCCCTGATAGTGAGGCCCGCATCATTCACTGGCACCGACACCGGCGCGAGCCAGGTCGAGTGGTTCCACTGGAACCACCTGACAGTGATGCGGCCCGCATCATTCACCGGCACCGGCACCGCCGTGAGCCAGGTCGAGTGATTCCACTGGAATCGCCTGATAGTGATGCGGCCCGCATCACTCACCTGATTCGACACCGGCGCCGAGGCCGGGTCGAGTGGTTCCACCAGAATCCCCTGATAGTGATGCGGCCCGCATCATTCACTGGCACCGGCACCGGCGCGAGCCGGGTCGAGTGGTTCCACCAGAATCCCCTGATAGTGATGCGGCCCGCATCATTCACTGGCACCGGCACCGGCGCGAGCCAGGTCGAGTGGTTCCACTGGAACCACCTGACAGTGATGCGGCCCGCATCATTCACCGGCACCGACACCGGCGCGAGCCAGGTCGAGTGATTCCACTGGAATCGCCTGATAGTGATGCGGCCCGCATCACTCACCTGATTCGACACCGGCGCCGAGGCCGGGTCGAGTGGTTCCACCAGAATCCCCTGATAGTGATGCGGCCCGCATCATTCACTGGCACCGGCACCGGCGCGAGCCAGGTCGAGTGGTTCCACTGGAACCACCTGACAGTGATGCGGCCCGCATCATTCACCGGCACCGGCACCGCCGTGAGCCCGATCGAGTGTTGTCACCGGCACCACCTGGGAGTGTTGCGGCCCGCAACACCAGGATGGTGTGCGCCGACTATGACAAATCCAGCACCCCGGGTTCTTCATTTATTACTGCGCGCCCAACAGCCTAAAAGCAGCATGGACATCGTTCACCCACCTTATATAAGGAAACCATGTCCATGGCTGACAACTATCAGCTCAACATCGGCTCCCTCAGGAGCCAGGTCCAGCTGACTCTCCACACCCACCATGCTGCCCGAATCTGGCTGGGCCGCCAGAAGACCGATGACAAACACAGCATCCTCGGGCTGGCGGGCTTCTGCCTCAAGATCAACCAGATCGACCGTGGAGCGGCCCAGGACGACCCATACTCGGACTGGTGGATGATCAGGATCGAAGAGAAGATTCAGGAAGTGGACGATGCCCTGAAGGCCATCGACAGCCGCCTGGATGAAGTGATGGCCCAGTTGCCCAAGGCGCTCGAAATCGGTGAGAACCTCTCCATTCAACCGCTGAAGCTGCCACTCTTCATTTCCAACCCGCTGGGCTTCAAGGGCGTCCATCTACTGACTCAATACGACGAAGTCGTCCGCCGCATCCTGCTGGCTCAGCACGTCGCCATGATCGGCCGCCGCGATGGCGAGATCTGGATAGACGAGGGTGCTCACCTGCTGCGCAGTCTTTTTGGACTGGCCCAGCTCCATCGATTCTCCGGTGCATCGCGTGACGACTTCGCCGCCAACAATGCACGGGCTGAAAACGCGCGCGAGATGTACAAGCGCTACGGCGACATCCCCCAGGACATCCTGGAAGGCACCCGCAGGTCGAACTTTGCCCCGCCCATCCGCCGTGGTTCCGCAGACCCGGTCGAGGATCTGGATGACGATCTCGAAGGCGAGGCCTGATCCTGATGCGTTTGGACCCCCAACCCATGGAGGCCCTGCAACAGGGTGCCTTCAAACCGCTGCAACAGGGTGCCTATCAGGCGCTGCAACAGAGTGCCTCACTAAAAGGCCTTTTAAAGCCCTTTAAAGGTAAGGGGGAGCTGATCCAGTTGGCGGAGCATTGCGCATCGCTGGAGGCAGGGTTGCGCGCCATTACCCAGGAAGTGCTGGCCCAGGTCCGTCAACATCCATTCGCCCTGCTGCCCGTCAGGCTCATCGAGCAAAACACAGCGGCTGGCACAACCTTTCTTCGCTGGCAAAGCGTGCAAGGTCGGCGCATGGGTGTCGGCGTATGGGCCCAGATGATCCACGCCCCCAAAACACCAACCCACTTGCTGCAGGACCTGTTTGCCCTGGAGCAACACCGAATCACCCTGAACATGCAGATCAGCCTCATCCACTCAATCGGCAAACAGGCCGCCGAGTGCGCAGAAAAAATGGGGCAGGCCGAGGCCGAATATCAGGCTCGACTGCAGCAGGTCATGAACCCACCTCAACACTGAACGGAGATACACCATGGGTACACCAGTAGTTTGGGAAGGCAACGTCGGCAACGCTGCCGAGCACCGGTCGTTCGCCAACGGCAACAAAGATCCGCGGCACATGCTGCGACTCAATGTGATGTTCGACAACTCGATCCCTGATGGCCAGGGTGGCTACAAGGATCGTGGTGGCTTCTGGGCCAACGTCGAATGGTGGCACCAGGATGCCGAGCGGTTCGCAGCGCTGTTCCAGAAGGGCATGCGCGTTGTGGTGATTGGCCGCGCGATCATGGACAGCTGGACGGATAAACAAAGTGGCCAGGAGGTGTCTGCGCTCAAGGTCGAAGCCAGCCGGATCGCGATTCTTCCACATCGCATCGAGCACGTATCTCTGTCTGGCGGCGGCGGCGGTCAGCGTCCGACCAACCAACCGCAGGGTCAGGCGCGCAGTCAGACCAGCGGTGGCCAGGCTCAAAACGTGCCTCAGCCGAGCCCCGAGGACATGCGCCACTACGGCGAAGGCTTTGACGACGACATCCCTCTGTAGCCCCCCCTTAATTTGGCGCGCCACATCGCGAAGCTCCTGGTGACAAGGATGTCACTACGAGCTACCCCTCCCTTCGATGAAGCTTCGCCGTAGAAACCCAACTACATCTTGGCAGGCATTTTTCAGGCGCCGTTCGTGAAGTTGCCGATGACAAGGACAGCGCCTCGCCACCTATTTCCGCTTCGAGGTAACGTCCCGTGCACCACGACTACCCGGAATATCCATCCGTCAAAGCGACGGTAGACTCCTCGCGCTACATGGAAGCCGTACATGCTCTCGAAGGCGTTCCCCAGGTCTTTTGCGACGGCGAAACCATCCTCCTGCCCGAGGCTGAGGTGAAGGCCATCGAAATGCTTCGCTCCCAGTTCAAGGCCACCTTTGAGTATGGGCAGGCCGAGGAGTATCAGTTTGCGACCAAGGCCCGGGATGCAGGAGTGACGGCTGAGCTCCTGCGACTTGGGCAGGCAGTTTGCGACATCACAGGCCAACACGCTGAGGTGATGGTTCGTGCCGCATTGGAGGACCCCAGCGCGACGCTGCTGGCTTGGTCGGCACTCTACCGCTCAAGCATGATTCCCCACTAGGTCTGGCACACGGGCATTGGTGTGGGGCCTAATTTTTCCGCCGCCATTCGTGAAGTTTCTGGGAGCCAGAACAGATCGACGCGACCGCCCACTCGACACTTGGCGTCAGATGCCACACAACTCCTGGCGGCCAGAACCTACTGCCCAGGGTCGCGCGCCTCGGGAAGCTCCCGCAACCAGGACGGCAAGTCGTGGCCGAAGGGGCGCTGCAAGCAGCGCTTGCCCAGGTCAGGAGGCGGTTGAAATCGTCGCATTGGCAAATTACCATTTCCTGAAGGCATCTCCACCCTACAGCTGCTAACGTGTTTAAAAATTAGCTACTGGAGTCGAAAAAAGCGCCTTGTCGCGAGGCTTCCGGTATCAAGAATGTTTGAGGCGTGATCTGCCCGGCAGGTGCAGGGGCACTGATGAGGAGCATTCGATGCAGCATGTAGTGGCCCAGGAGCGAAAAGCGGATAGGCGCCAGTTCAACAACCCCCATCCTGCGGTGGAGGCTGCCGGAGTGGAAGCCGCCGAGAAAGGGCTGCCCGTGTATGCTTGTCCCTACAAGCACCCCGCCATGTTGGCCTCTTGGCTTAAAGGGTACAATCGAGCCCAGCAGCTCATCCTCAGCCTCTGACCTCTTGCTCTTACAGCCTCCAGCTTGCGGTGGCCTTCACAGCCAACCTGCTGATTTTGTCTTGACACCCCTCCGCCTTCTCCCTAGAATCACCGCCCAATCGCGCCTGAACCTCTGGTGCTGGCTTTGTCCAGTATTATGTTTGGGCCTTCTTTTATCTGGAACATGGATGTTGCAGCAGCTAGCCCCTCCTAAGCCATTCAAAAATTATTCCGAACTGGTTGAGCTACTGATTACCAGAGGCATGCTCGTACCTGACCCCAACCGAGCAGAACGGAAGATTTCACAGATCGGCTATTATCGGCTCAGTGGTTACTGGCAGCCCGCGCGCGACTTTGATAGGGACGAGCAACAGAATGTCCTTATCTGCCAAGTAACACGCAAACCGCGTAGAAAAAGCAATTTTCTACCTGACACAACCTTCAATGACGCCGTCGATCTTTATCTTTTTGATAAGAAACTTAGACAACTCATGCTTGACGCGATTGAACGGATTGAGATCCAGGTCAGGACTGTAATTGCTCACGAGGTTGGCTACCACTCACCAATGGCGTATACGGACTCGCAGTTCATTCGCCCTAAACAGACCGAAGACTGGAATGACCGCAAAACTAACCAAAAACGAAATACTTGGTTAGAGTGGCAAAAACGCCAAAAAAATCTGTTGGATCGTAGCCAAGAAGACTCCATTGAATGGCATAGACGCGCGCACAAAGCTATTCCGTTCTGGGTAGCTGTGGAGGCATGGGATTTTGGTACACTATCGAAATACTTCGAAATCCTCAAAGGCAACCATCAAAATCGCATTGCGGCTCGACTAGGTATTAGTGATACCCACGTGCTAACTCAGTGGCTACGAGAGATAAATACCTTGCGCAACAGGTGCGCACATCATACTCGTATTTGGAACCAAGTAGCGGCCAACCCGCTCTCCGTTCTTGACAACCCTTATTTTCAAAACCTGGCGCTTGACCAAAATGCCCGATCTCGAATATTCGGGCTAATCAGCGTCATCTGGCTGCTTGTTCAACGCTTGGGGCCAAGTTCAAGCTGGATAAAACAGGTCGCAGATCTACTCGACTCTAAGCCCTCCTTGCCTGGTTGCCAATTCTCCTCACTTGGGCTTCCAGAAGCTGGATTCCCCAGGAAGCTCTTTGGAATCTGATCAAGGAGACTAAATTGCACCACTCCTCATCACGCAATTCATAAAAGCAATCCCAACGAATTCCCGCCCTTTCAGTTGACCATTTCGCGTTGTGCCGCCTCCGGCCGGCGGCAAGAGTGCGCTCTGTTCGAACTGTTCAGGGTCACCTTATGAAACTCATGATCATCGAGGCACCGGGCAAGCTGAAGAAGCTAGGGCCCATGATGAAGAAGATCCGGCCTGGCGAGCAATGGACGGTTGTAGCCACTGGTGGCCACATCCGAGACCTCCCTGAAAAGGGGATGGACGAGACGATGATCACCACTGGGGTGCTCAAGAACCTCCGGCCGGTGTACGAGATGCTGCCCAAGAGTGCCCGCAACGTCAGCACGATCCGCAAGGCGCTAAAGGACGCCACCGAGGTTTATATTGCCACTGACCCGGATCGCGAAGGTGAAAGCATCGCCTGGCACATTCAGCAGGCGCTGCGCATCAGCGAGTACAAGCGCGTCACCTTCAATGAAATCACACAGAATCGTGTGCGGGAGGGTTTGGCTAACCCCCGCAAGATCGACGGCCAGCTCGTTGCTTCACAACAGTGCCGTAGGGTGCTCGACCGCTTGGTGGGCTACCCCGTCACTCAGGAGCTGCGCCGAGTCATGGGGCAACCCACGTCTGCGGGCCGTGTACAGTCACCTGCGCTCTACCTGGTTGTACTGCGCGAACGGGAGATCCGCAACTTCAAGGTCATCCACCACTTCGGCGCAGAACTGACCTTCAGGGACGAAGCTTCCAGCTTGGCCTGGACTGCCGCATGGCAGCCGGTGCCGGATTTTGCCAGCAAAGAACACCCTTACGTCCAGGACGGCACGCTCGCCGCCCGGGTCGCCGCCACCCGTGCAGTTATCGTGGAATCGTGCGAAGACGGCAAGAAGCGGCGTCCGCCGCCCGCACCGTTCATTTCGTCCACTTTGCAGCAAGCCGCCAGCGTGGCGTTGAAGTGGGACCCCGACAAGACGATGCAGATTGCGCAACGCCTGTACGAGCAGGGTGTCATCACATACCACCGGACGGACAACCCCAACCTGGCCGATGAGGCCATGCCTGACATCCAGGCTGTCGCACGACGCCAGGGGCTCGACGTTGTAGACGAACGCCGGACGTTCAAGGCAGCAGACAGCGCACAGGAAGGTCACCCTGCGATCGCGCCAACCGCTTGGGATGATGAGGTTGCGGGAGAGTCTTCCGATGAACAGGCGCTGTACAAGCTCATTCGGATCCGCGCACTGGCCAGCCAGCTCGCCGATGCCATCTACGACGTGCGTACCGCAAAGTTGCTGGCCAAGGGGCCGGATCAAAGGCCGCTGCGCTTCGCTGCGACGGGTAGCTCGGTAGCCTATCTCGGCTGGATGAAGCTCCTGCAGCAAGACGACACGGATGAGGAGTCGACCGACCTGCCCAAAAATCCAGTGCCGGCGCTGCAACCTAAGCAGATCCTCAACGTACTCCAGGGCGAGGTGTTGAACCAGAAGACCAAACCGCCAGGGCGCTTTACTAAGGCCAGCTTGATCAAGGAACTGGAGCGTCGTGGGATTGGCAGGCCCAGCACCTTCTCCGCGATCGTTAAAAACATCACCAGCAAGGGCCTGGTCGTCGAGGAAAAGCGCAAGCTGGTACCAGGACCGCTGGGAGAGGCTACCGTCGCCCAGCTGGAAGGCCGATTCAGCTTCCTCGAGCTGGCTTTCACGAGCACGCTGGAGAAGGACTTGGATCGAATCGCCCGCGGTGAGGATAGGTACGGCCCTGTGGTCGCCAAGTTCTACGAGCACCTCCAGAGTGAGCTGGAAAGCCTCCGACAGGCGCCCACAGTGGCGATGAAGGCGCGGTCGCCTGAATCCTCATCGGGCGCCCAGGACGGCTACTCCTGCGGCAAGTGCGGGATGCCTCTCGCGCGCCGACAGAAGCGCGGCGATGGCGGTTACGACTTCTGGGGATGCACCGGGTTCAAAGCGAACAACTGCCGCGTGAGCTACCCCACAGTGGGCGACAAACCTGATATGACCAAGCCCAGGGGCATGTAGGCGAAATGTTTCGAAGGCGGTAATCCATTTCTCCTGTAGCAGGTTTCCCCCAACTGCCAATCTGCTCGCTCTTACGGGTGCGGGTAGGCGCACCTTGAATGATGACGAGTTGACTACTCATCCTCCCGGAGGTGCTTGTGGCCCGTTCCAAGAAAGTCATTGACCGGTTGAAGGCCGAGCAGGCGGACAATCCGAAGGTCCCTCATTATGAATCCCGGCCAGGCGAGTCGTGCTGGCCGTTACAACCTGACGACATCAAAACCGCTGGGTACTGGAAGCAGGAACGCAGACGTGTGCCGAAGGGCTCAGAGCCTGCGGCGTACGTAATCAGTGGCCAGGGAGGGTCGCTTCATGGCTCAGTACTCTTAACCCGATGGGTGCCTGCCTACCACCTGGACCAGACTGTGCCGATGAAGTCCAAGAGCGCGGACGCCAATTGAAACGGCCACGCCTCCTCAATAGCCAACCAGTGTTGCTCGAAGCCGCCGTATTCGACGGCTACGACATGGGCATCCTCATGCCTTACATTGAAGGCGCAAACAAGGTCATGTTCGCACGGAGCGGGTTCTTCATTCGCCGCAGTGATCACCCGCTCTGCCGCTACTGGCGCGTGCCCAAGGCCAAGCTCATCGACGAGCTGGACCTGGTGTACCACCAGCTGATCGAGCTGGCCGGTGGCAAGGTCACTGAGTCATGGCAGGCCTTCCGCCAGAAGATCGAGAGCGCGCTGGCCAACCCACGCCGGGACGCGTTCATCTCGGGAATGCTACTGCGAATTGCCCCGCTCGCCGACGGCGGTGTGCTGCTGTCCGGAGATTATCATCCTGGAGTAGTTGCAGTGGCCCGCCGGATGCGGGGAGTGTTCCTGGGCAAATCCAGCTCGTGGCGAGTCAACGCCACCGCCGAAATCCTGCGCAGCAACCTGGTCCTGGAGCTCGGTCTTGTGGAGGAGCAGTTCGAGATCCTGGACGTGGTACAGGAGCTCCTGGGCGATGGCTCTGTGGTTCCAGCAGCAGACATTCCACGCATCAGCCTGGGCGGTGCTCCTCAGGAACCCTCGACAGCCGCCAGCGGTGAGGAGAGCTCCAACGACATCTACCTCGCTGCCGTCTCGCCGATTGAACGCACCGAGTTCTCAGATGCCACGATCGCCCAGGCCCTGGTCGGCTATTCCCTGCTCGATCACCAGCCTGCTGGCATCGCTCACCTGCTCCAGCGCACCAGCGCACTGCTGGCTGATGATATGGGCCTCGGCAAGACGCGCCAGGCCATTATCGCGGCGCATATCAGTGCAGCCGGTCGCCCGATCCTGGTGGTGACCCTTTCCTCGTTGCTGATCAACTGGCAGCGCGAAATCCTGGCGGTCTACCCCGACGCGACAGTCGCTGTGCAGAAGCACGACCCGCTGGTCCAATGGATGCTGATCAATTACGAGCGTCTCGGCGACTACGTGCTGCTGGCTGAGCATTACCACGTTCTAGTGGTCGACGAGGCGCACCAGTTGAAGGAGCCGACTGCCGAGCGTACACGCCATGGCTTCGATATCGCAGCCAAGGTGCCGAATCGCTATCTGCTGACAGGCACGCCTGTCCTCAATCGCGAGACAGAGCTGCACACCCTGCTACGTCTATCGGGGCACCCGGTCGGCCAGTTGCCCCTCAGCGATTTCTGCGAACGCTTCGCCGGCAGCCCAGAGTTCCGGCAAAACCTCCGGGCAGAACTGGGCGACTGGATGCTTCGCCGGCGCAAAGACGTTCTGCCCGGGCTCAAGGGTAAGCACCGGCAGTTGCTGCCCGTGGCGATGGGGGTGGAGGAGCGGAAGAAGTACGACAGCATTCGCCTCGAGGACAGGCCCATCTTTGCCAGGCTCGGCGCGCTTCGCCATTACCTGGAACAGGTGAAGGTCAGAGTCGCTATGGACCTGCTGGGCGAGCTGGACCCCGAAGACAAGGTCATCCTGTTCTGCGAGTTCAAACCCACCGTCGCGCGCCTCAAGGAGCTGTGCGATGCAGCCGGTATCGGGAACGTCACCCTGGTCGGCAGTGACACACTCACCAAACGCCAGAAGGCGATCGACAAGTTCCAGGGCGACCCCGACTGCAGGGCTTTCATCTGCACCACCCAAGCCGCCGGTACCGGCAACAACCTCACGGCCGCCAACTACGTCTTCTTCCTGGGCCTGCCCTGGACACCCGGACAACAGGATCAGGCCGAGGACCGGGCGTACCGGAATGGTCAGCTCAGGACGGTGATCGTGAAGATCCCCCTCGTGGAGAACAGCATCGATCAGCAGCTCTGGCAGATGCTCTTAGCGAAGCGCCAAGTCAGCTTGGAGCTCATTGAGCCGGAAGAGCAGCAGGACGCGCTGGCCAAGGCAATGCTTGCAGCGACTATCCAATAAGTAGGATCGCTTGGGAATCACAGTTTGAGCTCATGAATGATATAGCTCCGAAACTTAACCCTTTCAACGTGAACCCAATGACTACTACCAACCTAAATCCTTGGAAAACAGGCCGATGCATTGCTGCCAAACATGGGCCATCAGATTATACCGGCGTCTCTCTGTAACTTGGCGATATAGGAGTTCAACGCCTTAGCAAATACTGGCAGGGTCTCATTCACAAAAACCCAATCAAAAGTCAGTAAGGCGCTGGTCCATCCTACGCTGTAGATAACCCCATCCTCACCGATTTCTTTGTCCCCATGAGTCATGTTGAAGCTTTCGTGATCAAAGTGGGCACCATGCTTGTCTCTGTATCCCTTCGCGGCCTCTAGAAACTCATAAAACTTGACTTTAACGTCACCTGAGAAGGCCTCAGAAATCACCTCAGCGACAATCGGCTCCCAAAACGATTTCTTATTTCCCGCAATAACCCCGGGTTTACCCCAACCAGAATTAAAAATAGTGCACAACTTTATAATGATTTCTTCTGTGATTAATTCATCAATAAGGTGAACATCGTGAACATCAGGAAACAAGGAGCCATGCTCTGATTCAAAACTATCTAATGCCTCGCCCTCAAGTCGCAGACCAGTTTTTAATCTGCGACGTTCCTGATCATACAGCTCAGTAATATTTTTTGGCCTTCCAGTTCTGCAGAAGCGGTCTACTCGTTGCATAAGCGCCAGGAGATCCAAAACCCTAGCCAGTGCTATTTGCCACAAATACAACCTACCTAGTGTTTCTTTCATGGTTATCTTTTTTAATTTGGTATTGAAGCGGACATGATCGCCGACCTGGGCGGTGATGAAATGCACTTTAGGCCAAGAGATACTCTCAGCGATAGGCCGATCAGCCTTACGCCAAGAAAATCATGCCCCCCTGGCCGCTGCCGAGGGCACCCAAGACAACCCGTTGCACGAACTCATCAGCCCACCGGAAAAATCTGGTCCTGCGAGATATTGATTTCCAGCTGCGCGGAAAGCTATCGGCTGTCACCGTTGCCTTCAATGACTACAGGGGGCCTCATGATCAGGCAGTTGACCACTCTCTCGCTCGCCGCACTCGTTGCGGGTTGTGCGATTCAGAAGGCTGAGCAGCCGCCGAAGCCGGCGTTCGATAGCAGCCGCAATCCCGAATGGCTGTCTCCGGACATCTACCCGAACGGAGCAAGTCCGGAGAAGGAACCCGTCGTTCGGTATGGCCGCTACACCTTGGTGAGCACCCAACCCGACGCGAGCCAGCGCGACCTGATGGCACAGATCATCGACGTGACCATCCCATCGAGCATGAACCCCAGCGTTCGGGACGCCATGCTCTACGTGGTCGACCGGTCAGGTTACGCCCTCTGCCCGCCCAGCTCGCAACACGTCAACATCCTGTACACCCGACCTCTGCCAGCAGCCCAGTACAAGCTCGGCCCAATGACTCTGCGAAACACCCTGCAGGTCCTCGCGGGCCCGGCCTGGCAGGTGAAAGTCGATGAGGTGAACCGTCAGGTGTGCTTCGTGCTTCGCCCCGGTTACCAATTGCCAACCCCGTCGACGCCGGCAGGCCAACTCTACGCCGACAAAGCGCGGGCTCCTGGAACCAGCCCCGCCACACCAGCCTCGACGCCAGGCGTAGTCGTCGCCGCAGTGCCTACTCCCGCCCCCATCTCCACGACTACACCCGCTGTCGCAGCCCCAGCGGCAGTGGCTCCCGCGCTCCCCCCAATGGCACCCGCCAAGGATGGCTCTATCCCGGCTGCGATGGTAACCACCGCGGCTAAACCTTCGACACCTGCGTCCCCAGCACCGAATGCGCCCAACCAACTTGCAGCATCCAAGCCAGCGGCTGCCGTGACCACTACAGCAGTGGTGGCCCCGGCCATCGAGGTCAAGCCCGCCACACCACCCCGGCCGCTGCCCCAAGTATGGACGGCCGAAGTTGGATCAACCCTGCGCGATACCGTTGAAGAATGGGCCAAAAAAGCCCGGTGGCGGGTGATCTGGGCCCAGGAAGACCTCAACTATCCGATCGAGGCACCGCTGCACTTCGAAGGCCCGTTCCAGGAAGCCATTAAGCAGCTGTTCCCGCTCTACGACAATGCCCCGCGATCCTTCGTCGTCGACGGTAGCGAAGGCTCCCAGAGCGTCTTGTACGTCGCTGAGAGGAAGAAGAAATGAACAAGTTTTCTTGGGTCCGCTGGGCATTGACCCCGATCGCCTTGGCCCTGCTGAGCAGCTGTGCCGTGCAACGGGTTAATGAGTCGTTCGACCGAGCAGAGTTCCAGGGCCGCACGGCTGGCCAGTACACCAAGTTCCTGCAGAACCAGCAGCCACAACAAAACCGCGACACGGTCGTTTTCAGCAACAAGCCCTGGGTTTCCACTGAGCCGCTGGTGACCAGGCGCGGGCTCCCGTTCAGCCTGGACCGTGACATTGCCTATCGGCCTGCAGGCCCAGTGTCGATCACCGACGTGGCTCAGCTGATCACCAAGGAAACCGGGCTGCAGGTCATTGTAGCGCCTGACGCATTGAACCCCGGGATCCTCTCCTCGAAGTCTGCCGGCACTACCGCTCGCGGCGCCGCTCAGGCTGTACCTGATCCAGACAGCCTAGCGGGTCTTCTGCCAAATGGCATGGCGGGGGCAATGCCTGGCAGCGCAAGCTCATTCGACTTGGGCCTCGGCAGCGGAGGACTGATCTCCGGCCTGAACTACAACGGCAAAACCTCCGGGCTGCTTAACCAGGCCACCTCACGCCTGGGGCTGTCGTGGCACTTCGACCCTGAGCTGCAGGGCGTGCGCATTACCTACTTCGACACCCGCACCTTCGACGTCTGGACATTCGGCGACGAGTTGGAGATCGAGAGTACCGTCAAGTCGGGCCTGCTGACCTCCACCGGCAACGGCGACTCGGGCTCTTCGACATCTTCGGGGGGAGCCACGGGTGAATCCGGCAGCAACCAGAGCACCAAGTCGACGTACAAAACCTCACTGATGAGCGACATCGAGAGCAACGTCAAGGCCATGCTCAGCATGCAGCCTCCAGGGCGGCTGTATCTCTCTCGCTCTACCGGCACGCTCACCGTCAGCGACCGGCCGGAGGTGCTGAATCGAATTTCGGCCTACCTGAAAGATACCAACCGCAGCATCACTCGACAGGTGCTGTTCAACGTCAAGGTCTACGAGGTTAACTTCAGCGACAGCGACCAGACGGCTGTCAACTGGAGCGCTGTCTACAAGTCCATCTCCGGGAAATGGGGTTTCGGCCTGAGCAACACCGTCGCCGGCATCAGTTCCGAGGCGATCTCTGCCAGCGGCAGCATTCTGGATACGTCCAGCTCTCCGTGGGCAGGCTCCAAGGCCGTCGTGCAAGCCCTGTCAGAACAGGGGCGCGTCTCCGAAGTGCGCTCGCCATCGGTGACCACGCTGAACCTGCAGCCGGCACCGATCCAGATCGGCAACGTCCAAAGCTATGTCGCCTCCAGCTCGACCACCACCACCGCTTCCGTCGGTTCCAGCACCGCACTGACACCGGCGACGATCACCAGTGGCTTCAACATGATGCTGCTGCCCAAGCTCCTGGACAAAGAAAACATGCTGCTGATGATCACCCTCAGCATCAGCAGCAAGCCAATCTTCAAGGACTTCGAGAGCAACGACTCCAAGGTCCAGACCACGGACTACGACACCAAGAACGTGGCGCCCAAGGTCCGTCTGCGCAGCGGTGAGACACTGATTCTGACTGGGTTCGACGAGAACGGGGATGACGCCCGTAAATCCGGCGTTGGCAGTCCTAGCTTCTTTGGCTTGGGCGGTGGGCGAACCCGCTCGACGTCCCACAGCGCCCTGGTGGTACTGGTGACACCAATCGTCCTCCCGGACAACCTGTAAGTGGCGGCGCTCATGAACACCGATACACACAAACCTTCGAGCCGGGTGCAGACCATCCAGCACCGGGGGCGTGTCTTCGTCACTGGCATGCTCTGGACGCCCCTGGGCAACATGACCAGCTACATGAAGGAAGCCCGTCAGTATGGCCATGAGCACGGCCTGGACATCGTGGCTATCCGAAGAACGTCGCTCATGATCCAGGCGGGCTTTGTTTCCCGCTCCGCTGACGTTCACAAAGGCATGTACTCGCTGGCTGCGACCTTGGCTGGCCAGCTCGGTGATTCATGGATTGCTGCCTGGGCCGTCGACGCCGATCAAGATCGCTATGCCATCGTCGCTGTCCATGAGGGCAGGATCATCCCGGGTTGCGACCTGATTGCCACGGCATCGGAAGTCCGTAAACGGGTGTTGCAGCAACGCAGTCGCGGCATCCAGTTTGAGCGAGAGTTCTTACCAACCGAGTTTGGCATGGGCGGCGACCTCATCGACATCGATGAGCTGCTCCAGCCGTCCCGGCTCAAGCGTGAATACCGGCTGCGTCCACTCGTGTTCGGTATGTCCAAGCCTGAGCTGGCTCAGTTGCTCCTGGTGGCCCTCTTGATCGGTGGAGGGCTACTGGCCTGGTCACAATGGAAATCCCATCAGGCAGAGATCGCGCGTCAAGCTGCCATCGAGGCGGAGAAGAAACGCCTCGAGGAGCTGGCCGAGCTGCAGAGGCAAACAGGCACGGAACAACCCATCCAGGCGCTGGAGCACCCCTGGGCGAAACAGCCCTCGGTCACCGATTTCGTTGAGGCCTGCAGCAGGTTCATGAACCGATTGCCGCTGAGTATCCGCGGCTGGCCCTTCATGGAGGCAAAGTGCAACAGTTCACAGGTTATTGCGACCTACGAACGCGCAGGTAACAGCACCGCTCACGAGTTCACGATGGCTGTCGCAGAACTCTTCTCTATCCGCCCGGAGTTCATCAATCAGGGTAAGACCGGGCTGCTGAAATTCGACATTTCCCTTGATGCTGCCGGTGACGACGCCCTCATTGAGGCCAGAGATGCTCTGGAGAATTTGACCAGTTGGTTCCATGGTTTCTCTCAGGAACCGCAGTTGCAACCGATCCCCGTTGTTACGCCTCAGGAACCTGCTCTGCCAGGTCAACCCACGCCACCTCCGCCGCCGCCTCCCCAGTGGCAGCAGTACCAGCTGTCGTACACCTCTGGCGTGCTGCCCTACGACTCCTTCAATGGCGCTCCAACCCAAGGGCTGCGCCTGCAGGAGATCAAGACCGAATACAAGGCCGACCACCTGATCTGGTCAGTCACAGGAGTCCTGTATGCGAAATAACTTCAGCCTGATCCTGCTCACGCTCTGGATGCCAATTGCCGGAGCACAGACAGCGACAGATCTCTCAGCCATCAGCGTCGGCGAGCTCGGCAAGGTGCAGAGCGAAACCATCTTGTTCAAGGCAAAAGCCGAACGCGCGAAGGCAGAGCTCGAGGCAAACGGCACACTACCTAGCCCCCCCCAGCCAGTGACGCAGTTTCCTACTGTCGGGCTCACTCCCGCCATGACGGCTACATCCTCAGGGCCGCGCCAATCGGCATTGCCGGTGGTGAAAGAAATCAGCGGCTCCGGACAGAAATTACGGGCAAGCCTGATCTACAGCGACGGCAGCGAGCTTGACGCCAAGCCTGGCAGCGAGCTGCCGAACGGTTTCCGGGTCCAACAGATCACGCTCGATGGGGTCGTGCTGACCAAGGAGGGAAAGCGATACCCACTTGGATTCGGTAACCGGGTGGTATCTCAGCCACAACAGAGCCTCCCCGGCCTCCTGCCCGGCCAACCCTGAGGAGTATTGACCATGACCGAGCTATCCGCAGAGCCCGTCGATCTTGAGCCTGCCGAACTGACTTTGGCGCCGTTGCCAGTGGCGGTACTGACCGCCCCAGGCGGCCCTCATGCGATTAAGGAAGACTTGCGCCAGGTCCTGGCCATGACCGCCGATGGGAAGCTGTACATCTCTCCCCAACACGTCAGTGACCCCTACGTGATGGCATTCATGGACCAGCTTGAGCACAAAGGCATTGACTACGAAGTGGTCTTAGCCTCGATGACTGAGATCAAGACGCTGTATCAAGCCTCGGCGTCGAGGGGCATGAAGGCACTTGTCGAAACCCAGCGCCAAGCCCAGGTGGTGGAGTTCATGGGGGACGCCCACCGGCGCGGCGCCAGTGATGTTCACATCGTCGTTTCGCACGATGTCACCCGGATCAAGTATCGGCTGTATGGGGTCCTTCAGGAGGTACGCCAGGAAAAGAGCGACGTAGGGCGTGAATTCTGCGCTGCTCTGTACAACAGCATGTGCGATGTTTCTGGCGATTACTACCAGCCCCACATCGCTCAGGATGCCCGCGTCAGCCGTAAGTTTGTCGACCAACTGGGCTTGTACGGCGCTCGGGTTGCAACCCGGCCGCTGGTGGATGGCCCGCTGATGGTGATGCGTCTGCTGTACGACGATACCTCCAAGCAGAGCTTCGAAGAGCTCGGCTTCCTGCCTCAGCAGATCGAGCACTTCAGAAGACTGCGGAGCCTGCCTTACGGACTTAACCTGATTACTGGCCCAACAGGATCCGGAAAATCCAAGACCCTGCAGGTCAATCTCAACGCGCTGTATGACGAGACTGGTGGCTCCAGGCACATCCTCACGCTCGAGCATCCCCCTGAGTATCCGCTCAAGGCTAACCAGTCACCGATTTACGCCGGCGAGACTTGGGGTGACGGTATTACCAATGCCGTACGGCTTGACCCAGATGTCCTCATGTACGGTGAGTTGCGCGACCTGGCGTCAGCCCAGGCGGCGTACACCGGCGCCATGACTGGTCACCAGAGCTGGTCAACCCTGCACACGAACAACGTGATCGCCACCATCCAGCGCCTGATTGACATGGGCGTGGCTGATTACCTGGTCACCGATCCACTGCTGACCACTGGGATCGCTAACCAGTCATTAGTGCCGGTGCTCTGCCCTGCTTGCCGCATCCCGCTGCGTGAGCATAACCACGGCATCAGCAAGGATCTCTTCGCCCGGCTGAAGCAGCTGCAGATCGTCGACCAAGTCAATCTGGTCGGTGAAGGTTGTAGCAAGTGCAGGAACCTTGGGGTCGTCGATCGCACCGTTATCGCCGAAACCTTGCTGACCAACGTCAAGCTCATGGATACGTTCACCAAGCGCGGTGCAAGCGCTGCGCGCAGGTACTGGGTCAACGAGATGGGTGGCATCACCAAGATCGCCCACGGGATCATGAAAGTCACCAGCGGGATAGTAGACCCACGCGATGCCGAGCTCTTCGCTGGGCCGCTCGACTTCGACAGGCAGCTGATGGAGCAATCCGATGTTTGAATTGCTTCAGGACTTCTGGACAGGTGTACGGGAGGCCGCCCAGGGCTGGGCGGTCACCTTCTATGCAAAGCAGTTTGGGAAGAACGAGCGAATCCAGTTCTACGAGAGCCTGATGGGCGTCCTGGAGGACGGTATCCCGATCGAAGAAGCACTGGAGACCGTTGCCAAGGCGTTCAGCAATGACGGTAAAACGATGCATCCCGTGTCAGTCATTTGTGGTCAGGTGGCGATGCTAGTGCGGGGAGGAAAATCTCTCGCCGACGCCTGCAGGAGCCATTTGCCATATGACGAGGCTTCCCTGGTCGATACCGGGGAGAAAACCGGCAACCTTGTGGAGGCTTTCCGGGACTGCGTTCGGCTCATCGAGGCCCGCCAACGCATTTCTCGCCTGGTTGTCTCCGTCGTAGCGCTTCCATCGATTACCTGGAGCCTCATGGGGGCGCTGCTGTATGTCATCGCCACCTGGATGGTGCCGTCGATGGCTCAGCGGCAAGATCCAGAGCTGTGGACCGGCATCCCAAGTCTGCTCTATGTAATTTCCAAGGTAGTCACGAACTACGGACTTCTGATCGTTGCAGTCGTGCTGACCCTGGTCGTCGTCTCGTTCGTGACCCTCCCATACTTCTGCGGCCTGCAGGTTCGACCGAACAGCCCGGTTTGGAAAACGCAGCTCAGCTTGCTACTGCAGACCACCAGGCTGCGGCTCGAAGGCATTCCCCCCTGGTCAATCTACAAAGTCCTGCACGGCTCAATCTTCCTGCTGAACATGTCAGTGATGCTCCGCGCCGGGGTGGGCCAACTGAGTGCGCTCAGCATTCTCAGCCGGAGCGCCTCTCCCTGGCTGCGAGAAAGGATCGACGCCATCAACTACGGCGTCAGTTCGGGTAAAGACTTCGGTACAGCACTCAAATTAGCCGGGCACCAGTTCCCGGATCCGATGGCCATCCATTTCCTGCAGGTCTTGGCCACACGCCAAAGTTTCGCCGCATCGATGGAGAGGTTCGCCAATCGCTGGCTCGAGCAAATGCTCAAGCGGGTGGAAACGGTCTCGAAGTCCCTTACAGCCCTATCCGCAGTAATCATGGGCCTGCTCATGATCTTCGTGATGGTCGGCATCTTCCAGCTGGCCATAGGCCTGATGGACTCAATCCAACACTAAGCACACAGCCCAGAGGCAACCAATGACACTCTCTACCCCAAAAAACCAACGTGGCTTCCTGTCCATCGACGGCGTGATGTGGATCATGCTCATTACCATCGCCTTAGGTTTCATCGCCTGGATCGGCTACAAGATGCTGGGGAGTTCCGATGCCGCTGTAGAGCAAAGCAACATCACCACCATCATCACCAACGCCAAAAAGCTGAAGGGATCTTCTGGATATGGCACATCGGGGACTAATCTCGTGCCTTCGCTGATCGCTATCGACGGAACCGGCTCAATGGGCGTTTCGGGCACCACCCTGACCAACCAGTGGAACGGCGCCGTCACGCTTGTGAGCAATGGCATGACCTTCACCCTCTCCGAGAGCAACGTCCCCAAAGCGGCTTGCATCACGCTGACCACCAAGATCGCCAAGGACAAGCAGACCACCACCGCCATCAATGGTGGCTCGGCAACCAGTGGCGAGGTCCTTCCCGCCGCCGCTACAACAAGCTGCTCCAACGAAATGAACTCGATCTCCTGGACTACTTACTGAAGGCTGCCAGCGTGAGCTTGATTGCAGATGCTGAGTTCGTGGACCTCTATCTTGGCCATGATTTTGCCGATGTGAAGGGGCTGGCAGGTCAGCCCCGCAAGGCCGCCGCTCCTCCGGAGTGGTTGACCGAGATCCAGGAACTGAGGGCGCGGTGTCTGCATCAGTACGAGACAACACGTGAGCCTGAATTCGCCCTCGTGTTAGAGGATCGCGTGCTCTTGCGAGTGACGTACAACCTGGACGTCTTCACTAAGCCGTTTTTTGTGCTGAATCGGTCAAGAGCAACCATCATCCCTCTCGAGGATCTTGGGTTACCGGACCATATTTACGAGTGCCTGCTCGCCGAAGAAACCCGGGGCCTGGTGTACTTCGCTGGTGAGATGGGCACCGGCAAGACCAGCAGTGCTGCCTCGGCGGTGAAGGCCCGCCTGACATCACGCGGCGGCCTGGGCCTGACTGTAGAAGACCCGCCGGAAACGCTCCTCCAAGGCGAACATGGCTCTGGCCGCTGCATCCAGTTGCCGGTTTCCCGTATGCAAGGCGGCTATTCAGAAACGCTGATACGCGCTCTTCGAACTCGCGCTGACCTCATCCTGGTCGGTGAAGTTCGAGACACGGCCACTGCCGCTGAAGTCATCAAAGCATCCATCAATGGCCATCTCATTTTCTCCACTGGGCACGGCGGCAGCATCGGGAGCTCCATCCAGCGCCTGGCTGTACTTGCCGAGCCCATCATGCCGAATGCCCTGGAGGTGCTCTCACAGGGGCTGACTGTGGTCATTCACCAAACCCTCCTCCGTCCAGACCACGGACAGCCGCGACTCACACTCCAAACGCTGTCACTGACCCTGGATGACGCGCCGTCCATCCGCGAGAAGATCCGCAGCGGACATCTTCAGATGATCGAGCAAGACATCGTCACCCAATCGAACAGGAGTCTCTGGCATGGCCAGTAAACGCGGGCAGGCTGGATTTTTTACCATTGATGGCCTGTTCGGCCTGATAGTGATGAGCATCATGCTGTCTCTCGCGGGTTGGTGGATGCTCAATTACGGCAACCAGCAGGACTACCGGATCGCCGCGGAACACCAGCGGACTGTCGCTGACGCTTTTGCCAAGTACCTCAAGGACAACTACTCCGTGGTGCTCAGCAATGCTGGCCCGACTACGCCTGTCCAGGTCACCGTAGACATGATGCAAAACACCAAATATCTGCCGGCGGGCTTCAGCTCGACCAATAGCTTCGGCCAGACCATCGTCGGCCTGGCCAGGCGCCTCAACGCTAACCAGCTCGAGGCCATTGTGGTGACCACCGGTGGCCAGGTCATCCCGGAACTCGGCATTCGGACCATCGCTGAGCATCTTGGCGGGCCGGGCGGATTCATATCGTCACTCAAGCCCGGAGTCATCCAGGGTGTGCGAGGTGGATGGGAAGTGGCGCTCAGCAACTACGGCATCAACCCTGGGCAGGGACATACCGCGAGCGCGCTCTTCTTGATGGACGGCGAGCTGGCCAACGACTACCTCTACCGCAACGCTGTCCCAGGCCACCCTGAATACAACCGGATGAACACCGCGATCGATATGGGTGGCAACGACATCAACAATGCCCGCGCGGTCACCGCGACGAGCGACATCACCAGTAAGGACGGCTGGTTCAGAAGCCAGAACGACACTGGGTGGGTGAACGAGAAGTGGGGGGGCGGCATCTACCAAGCTGATGCAGACTGGGTCAGGGTTCTTAACGACAAGGGCCTGTTGACAGGCGGAAAAATCCGCGGCGGGACACTGCAGGCGGACGGACGTGTGACAGTTGGGGAGTATCTGGATATCGAGAGCACCGCTGTTGAAGGACAGGCGTGCCCGAAGATCGGCATCCAGTCGAAAAACAACCTGGGCGCGCCCCTTACCTGCCAGTGCCTCACACCTTCTTGCCAATCCGGGGTGTGGCGTTCAGCTGGCGGTGGAAAGGTTCTTACTGGATTTATCACCCACGGCCAGCAAATCCCTCTTCCAAGCGGCAGTACCCAAGATAGCTGTACTTGGTCGGCTTCCGATGCGTCAAACCCTCACCCTGCCCCGAGACCCGATTATGCTGGCGGTAATTACGCTTACGCTGATAGCAATCGGATCGTAACCTGTGGCTTCTATGACAAAGGTGCATTCAACCCAGGCGGTGCATGTAGCTATGTGATCGCATGTAACTAGACGCCTGAAGCTGCTACTAGGATCGCACGCATCGCGCGTACATACTTTGCCCTCTTGGGTATGAGCTATCAGCAGTTGATAGATACCAGAAACCATCAGCCCCTATGTAAATCTTCCCCCAATAACTATCGTAGTTATTCAAAGAAGCCATGCTGATCAGGGTGGGAAAGCAGAATCCTTCAGTGCTCGCAATCATGCGGACTGTTTGTTGGTAGCCGGCAATGTATTCGGCGGTCAGCTCAAATTTTGCTGCAGCCTGCCGCCACGCACCGGATTGGCAAACCTGTTAAGGCTTGCTGCAAGAGTAAGTTAGGCATGGATTACAGCCACCTATCTGGACACCTCCGATCAGGTTTGGAACCAGTCCCGTCGGGCAGCTATATCCACCGGTAAATCTATTCACGTACTGCCCGGTTATCCCAGTCATAAAGCCAGAACCTACACCATCTGCAGAACCGCCCGATTTCCACACCCCGGATTGGCAAACCTATTGGACACAAAAGAATGGAACTGCTGCTCCACCTGAAGCTATATCTAAGGCTGCGTCACTGAGGCGGAAAGTGAAGGCCGCTGCCGAGCCCCATTCACTAGTCCAGTAATAGACTCCATTATTGAGCCCCATTGATCTCAAAATGTGCATTTCCGACAGGCTTGCCAAATGCCATTTCTCACCCTTGGAACCGCAAACTTGGTTGGCGGCATACCAGGTGTTTGCTGGACTAACTTCATGTTTAAGTTTTCTATCACCACTGCCAGCCCACACCCCGGATTGGCAAGATGGTTACTTTTGGCAAACGTGATACCAATAGTATGGAGTTGCACCTGCGTAACTGAAACCTGTGAGGTTTGAGGAAAATCCCAACGGACAACTACATGCACCTGTTTGGGGGTTGGCAATACCACATCCTGATTCGGTCATTGACCCAACTCCTGTATATGCTCCCCCAAACCTTGCCGACACTGCTTTCCAAGCACCGGATTGGCAAGATGGTTATGCGTTACGTCGAACTGCTTGCCTGGCCTTGTAGTTTTAATAAGTTGTTCAAGTGTTGGTCTAGTGACGAAATTTGGTCGGAATCGGCCAAGCCTCGAGAAATCTGTCGCAAAGTCTCTAATGCTTTAGCAGACTCTGCAACAGCCTCAGAGTGTTCTTTGGTCGCCAACTGCTCAAGAAGAGCATGCTGTGAGCTCAAGCTGGAAATAGTGGCCTTGATGAAAACGAGAAAATCCAAACTATTCATCTCACCACTCCCTTATCGATGAGGTTATTGGTAGGTCTTTAACCCCAACCGTGTACCCATAGAAATTGTAATGGGTAAGGACCCCTGCATTCGCCACAGCACAGCTGACGCTACTGCCACAGAACACGTATCCGAAACCACCGCATACATTGGACCGACACTTGATGGTTCCAGAAAACAGACTACCCGTTACGCTACCGGTGCCGCTGTACCCAGTATTGCCGTTAATGCCGATTTGCCATCCGCCAAGCTCGCCCGAGCCGGCGGCTGTCCACACACCGGATTGGCAATAGGATTGCCCCAAGATGCCCAATCCACAAGGCCTGGGCAATCTCAAGACATCACCTAATCACCGCAAAAAAGTGTGAGCCCCATCTGAGGGGCAATTCTGGCTCAACGGGTCGAGCATGATTATTTCGCCCTCGTTAACCTGCTCCAGATACTGATCAGGAGCTGGAATAGGCTCCTTGTCCCTTAACGACACCATCAGATGACGTAGCAGCGCATCTTCCGCCACTCGCTTTGCCAACTCTGCAGTACCCCCAGCGCCTTGTACACCATCGAAGTCGAGCACCCGCACGGTGACGCCGCTGGGTGTTTCCGAAACGACAGCAGGATACGGCACCAGGTGATTGATGATCACCTGCTGGCCACGGTGCTTGTTCCCCTCAAGCTTTTTCACCAATCGGGACGCTTTCAAGTGGGTGTACCTCTTCAACATCGCCAGGCTCTTGTGACCACTGATCGCAGCAATTTCCATAATGTCGAGTGTGCCGAGCTCGAAGAGGCGCGAGCAGGCTTCATGCCGGAGGTCGTGGAAATGAAGGTCCTTGATGTCCAGCCGTTGCAGCATGATGCGCCAGGCCGACTTCAACCCATTAGCGGTATAGCCAAACACCTTGCCCTTCGTCCGTGCCCCGAGCTGGATCAACGCATCACGAGCTTTGAGGCTCAGGGGCACATCCCTCTTCGGGGCGAATAGAGAAAACGGAAAAAATCGTACGCTAAGGTTTTCCGGGCAGCCTTAGCGGCCGAAACTTCCCGTCCTCCAGCCTGCGGCTCTGCCGCCAGACATAATCGCCGGTCAGATTGATGTGCTCCCACCCCAGCGGCGACAGGTATTGCAGCAGCTCACCATCCACCGACTTCCCCGCATCGCCCATCGCCTGGGTGGCGCGCTCCAAGTACACCGTGTTCCACAACACGATGGCGGCCGTCACCAGGTTGAGGCCACTGGCCCGGTAGCGCTGCTGCTCGAAGCTCCGATCCCTGATCTCGCCGAGGCGGTTGAAGAACACCGCCCTGGCCAGGGAGTTGCGGGCTTCGCCCTTGTTCAGTCCAGCATGCACGCGCCGGCGCAGCTCGACGCTTTGCAACCAATCGAGGATGAAAAGCGTGCGCTCGATCCGGCCCAGCTCGCGCAGGGCCACGGCCAGGCCGTTCTGGCGCGGATAGCTGCCGAGCTTGCGCAGCATCAGCGAGGCGGTGACCGTGCCCTGCTTGATCGAGCTGGCCAGGCGCAGGATGTCGTCCCAATGGGCGCGGACGTGCTTGATGTTCAGGGTGCCGCCAACCATTGGGCGCAATGTCGGGTAGTCCTGGACGCTATTCGGAACATACAGCTTGGTTTCTCCGAGGTCGCGGATGCGCGGTGCGAAGCGGAAGCCCAGCAGGTGCATCAGGGCGAAGACATGATCGGTGAAGCCAGCCGTGTCAGTGTAGTGCTCCTCGATCCGCAAGTCGGACTCGTGGTACAGCAGACCGTCGAGCACATAGGTAGAGTCGCGCACGCCGACATTCACCACGCGGGTGCTGAACGGTGCGTACTGGTCGGAGATGTGGGTGTAGAACAGCCGCCCCGGCTCGCTGCCGTACTTCGGGTTGACGTGGCCGGTGCTTTCGCCTCGACCACCCGCCCGGAAGCGCTGGCCATCGGAAGAAGAGGTCGTGCCGTCGCCCCAGTGAGCGGCGAAGGTATGACGGTACTGGTGGTTGACCAGCTCGGCCAGGGCCGCCGAGTAGGTTTCGTCTCGGATGTGCCAGGCTTGCAGCCAGGACAGCTTGGCGTAGGTCAGGCCGGGGCTCGACTCGGCCATCTTGGTCAGCCCGAGGTTGATTGCATCGCCCAGGATCGCTGACAGCAGCAATGTCCGGTCTTTGGCCTCGGCACCGTCCTTCAGGTGTGTGAAGTGGCGGCTGAAGCCCGTCCAGTCGTCCACGTCCATCAGCAGTTCGGTGATCTTGATGCGCGGCAGCAAATGGCTGGTCTGGTCGATCAGCGCCTGCGCGGTATTGGGCACCGCGGAATCCAGCGGGGTGATCTTCAGCCCGGACTCGGTGAGGATGGCATCGGGCAGCTCGTTGTCCTTGGCCAGGCGGGTGACGGTGGCCAGCTGCTCGTCCAGCAGCTGCAAGCGCTCTTCCAGGTACTGGTTGCTGTTCGGGTTGATCGCCAGGGGCAGAGCCTGCGCATGCTTGAGCGCGGCGAACCTCTCTGCCGGCAGCAGGTAGTCGTCGAAGTCGCGGAACTGCCGCGAGCCCTTGACCCAGATGTCACCGGAGCGCAGCGCGTTCTTCAGCTCGGACAGGGCGCAGATTTCGTAGAAGCGCCGGTCGAGGCCTTCCGGGGTTATCACTAGCGGCTTCCAGCGCGGCTTGATGAAGGCGGTGGGCGCATCGGCCGGCACCTTGCGCAGGTTGTAGGCGTTCATCTCGCTCAGGGTCTGCACGGCTGCCAGCACGCCTTGCGCAGCCGGGGCAGCGCGCAGTTCCAGCACCTCCAGCAAGGCCGGCGTGTAACGGCGCAGAGTGGCGAAGTTCTCGCCGACCAGGTGCAGATGGTCGAAGCCTTCCGGCCGGGCCAGCAGCTCGGCCTCGCTGACGCTCTCGGTGAACTCGTCCCAGGGAATCACCGCCTCAATGGCGGCATAGGGATCGCTACCGCTTTCCTTGGCTTCCAGCAGAGCCTGGCCGATCTTCGAGTACAGGCGCACCTTGTCGTTGATCGCCTTGCCCTGCTTCTGGAACTGCTGCTGATGCTTGTGCTTCGCGCTGCTGAACAGCTTGACCAGGATACGGTCGTGCAGATCGACCAACTCATCAATCACCGTCGCGGTGCTCTCCAGCACCACGGCGGCCAGGGTCGCGTAGCGTCGCTGCGGCTCGAACTTGCCGAGGTCTTTGGGCGTCATCTGCCCACCCTCGCGGGCCAGCTTGAGCAGGCGGTTCTGGTGGATGTGTCGGCCCAGGCCTTCGGGCAAGTCCACCAGCTGAAATGTCTTCAGCCGCTCGATGTGTTCGAGCATGTGGCGGGAGTTCGGTTTCAGCGGTGCCTGTCGCAGCCAGGTCAACCAGGTGATGCTGCTGCCGGCCTTGAGCTTCAACAGCTCGTCCAGCTTGGCCCGATGCGAGTCCGTGAGTGGTTCGACCAGGGCGCGGTAGACTCGGCGATTGGCCCGCGCAATGGCCTCCGAACAAGCTCGATCAATTACGCTCAACGCCGGCAGAATGCGCCGCTTCTGTCGCAGGCTCTCCAGGGCCTGACCGGCCAGCAGTAAGCCCTTGTCGGTCTGCTGGGCCAACTCGGTCAGCTCGCGCACCAGGGCGCGGAAGTCGGACAGGCCGAACGGGGCCAGTTGTAGGTAGGTGCGCAGTTCCTGGGCGTGCTCGCGGCGAGTCACGTCGCGTTCGCCGTACTTCAACCAACTCGCCGGGTCGGCCTGAACTTGCTTGGCCACCCACTGGATGACCGGCTCGGGCGGCTCGCTGTCGGTGCCCAACGCATAGCCGGGGTAGCGCAGCAGGCTGAGCTGCACCGCGAAGCCCAGGCGGTTGGCGTCGCCGCGCCGCTGGCGGATCAGCGACAGGTCGGAGTCGTTGAAGGTGTAGTAGCGGATCAGGTCATCCTGGCTTTCCGGCAACGCAAGCAAGGTGTCGCGCTCCGTAGCCGAGAGAATCGAGCGACGCGGCATGGTTCAGTCGTCCTTGCGAAGGTACTGATAGAGGGTTTCTCGGCTGATGCCGAACTCGCGGGCGAGCTGCGCCTTCGGCTCGCCCGCAGCGGCCCGCTGCCGCAGCGTGATGGCTTGCTCGTCGGAGAGGGCTTTCTTGCGGCCCCGGTAGGCACCGCGCTGCTTGGCCAGGGCGATGCCCTCGCGCTGCCGCTCGCGAATCAGGGCGCGCTCAAACTCGGCAAAGGCCCCCATGACCGACAGCATCAGGTTGGCCATCGGCGAGTCCTCGCCGGTGAACACCAGGCCTTCCTTCAAGAACTCGATGCGCACACCGCGCTGGGTCAGCTTCTGCACCAGGCGGCGCAAATCATCGAGGTTTCGTGCCAGGCGATCCATGCTGTGCACCACCACGGTGTCGCCTTCGCGAACGAAACCGAGCATGGCCTCCAGCTGGGGACGCTGGGTGTCCTTGCCCGAGGCTTTGTCGGTGAACAGCTTGCCGACCTCGACCTGTTCAAGTTGGCGTTCCGGGTTCTGGTCGAAGCTGCTGACCCGGACGTAACCGATGCGTTGTCCCTGCAAGATGCCTCCATGGGCTGGATGGGCGGCAGGGCTTGCGTTGGTTTTTGGTTCCATTGCGCCCGAAGCCTTGAATTTGTCAGGCTGAAATCTATGACCTTGGCAAGCATGTGTCAAAGAATGTGAAAGCGGACTCTATTCTGACGGCGTGATGCGCCTTGCCTGACATCCAGTTAGGTGTCACTTTCAGAAGGCGACAGCACGAAATATCAAAAGTCGACCGCACGGTCTTTTCTGACGTTGGAGTCGCCTCAGAAAACGGAAAATAAAGCACGCTAAGGCGTAGTTCCCTCGGGCTACACCGCGTCCGCACTGCGCGGTTCTTTCTTCCCTTGCAGTGACGCAATCAGCGGGCAGGAAACGTTCCCC
>NZ_PEMX01000024.1:0-81608 GCF_002759075.1 Pseudomonas sp. 382 | reverse complement strand
GGCCTGGACGAGTACATCCGCTACTACAACCATGACCGCATCAAACTGAAGCTCAATGGCCTGAGCCCTGTTGAGTACAGGGCTCAGGCTGCAGCATAGAACTGTCCAACTTTTAGGGGGCAGTCCAGTACTGCGCAGATTTCACGGCCAGCGGTGATCCTGTGGGAGCGGGCTTGCCCGCGAAGAGGGCCCGAAAGGCTGTTCATCTTTCCCGCAGCGCCTCGGTCCGTGCCTTGAGCACCGGCTTGAGCAGATAATCCAGCACACTCTTCTGCCCGGTGATGATATCCACCGTGGCCACCATCCCGGGGATGATCAGCAATGGCTTGTTGTCCCCACCCAGGTGGTTCTTCTCGGTCCTCACCTGAATCAGGTAGAACGCATTGCCCTTGTCATCGGTGACGGTGTCGGCGCTGATCAGCTCCAGCTTGGCCTTGAGCCCGCCGTAGATGGTGTAGTCATAGGCACTGAACTTGACCATCGCCGGTTGCCCCGGGTGCAGGAAGGCCACGTCTTGCGGGCGCACCTTGGCCTCGATCAGCAGGTTGTCTTCGATCGGCACGATCTCCACCAGGTCGCTGCCCGGCTGCACCACGCCGCCAATGGTGTTGACCTTGAGCAACTTGACGATGCCGCGCACGGGCGATACCACTGTGGTGCGGTTGACCCGGTCGTCGATGGCGATGCTGGTGGCGGTGATCTTGGACAGCTCGGTGCGCTTGTCATTCAGCTCTTTGGCTGCGTCCGAGCGGAAGCTTGCATCAGACTCCTCGATCTTGCTCTTGATCTCGGCGATCGCTGCCTCGGCGCGGGGAATGGCCAGGCTGGTGGCATTGAGCTGGCCGCGGGCTTCCACGGTGCGTTGCTTGAGGCGCAGGATCTCCACCGGCGAGATGGCGCCCTTGCTCACCAGCGGCGCTGACATGTCCGTCTCCTGCTGCAGCAGTGCTACGGCCGAGCGGTACTGGTCGACCTTGGAACGGAACTCGGCCAGCTCCTGGTTCTTCTGCCGCAGTTGTTCGTTGAGGGTCTGTTTTTCGCTGGCCAGGCGCCGCTGGCGCGAACCGTACAGGGCGATCTCGTCTTCGGCGACCTGCGGCGCCTTGGCACGTACTTCATCCGAAAGCACGAACGGGCGGCCCTCGGCTTCCGCCGACAGGCGCTCGACCTGGGCGGTCAGGGCATAACGGTCAGCCTCGCTTTCGCCTTTGTTGGACTTGAAGCGGGTGTCGTCCAGGCGCAGCAACGTGGCGCCTTTTTCGACCATCTGCCCTTCGCGCACGAAAATCTCGGTAACGATGCCGCCTTCGAGGTTCTGCACCACCTGCACCTTGCTCGACGGGATGGCCTTGCCTTCGCCGACCGTCACTTCGTCGAGCACCGCCAGGCTGGCCCAGACCAGCGCCACCAGCAATAGCGCGGCGGCCAGCCACACGGTCAGCCGCGACAGGCGTGGCGAATCCTGCAGGGTGGCGCCGGCCAGTTCCGGCATGTAGTCGCGTTCGGCCCGTTTGTCGGCGCCATGGCTGCTACGGATGTTGTGGCTCAAGGACATGCCTACCTCACTTGTCTCAGTGGCAAGGCGCGGTCCCTGTGGGAGCGGGCTTGCCCGCGAACACCGGCAAAGCCGGTGCCACACACCGCGGTGTCTGCTTCGCGGGCACGCCCGCTCCCACAGGGTTGAGTATGTTGAGTCAAAGGGCCGAGCCGATACGGCCCTTGCGCAAGGCGTCGACAACCGCATCCTTCGGCCCGTCGGCGACGATCTTGCCGTTGTCCAGTACCACCAGCCGCTCCACCAGGCTGAGCATCGCGGTGCGATGGGTGACCAGCAGCACGGTCTTGCCTGGCACCCAGCTCAGCAGGCGCTGGCGCAGTTGCTCTTCGCTACTGTTGTCCATGTGGCTGGTGGGTTCGTCGAGGATCAGGATCGGCGGTTCCAGCAGCAGTGCGCGAGCCAGCAGCACAGCCTGGCGCTGGCCGCCGGAGAGCAACTGGCCGCGCTCGCCTACCGGGCGGTCGAAACCGTTGGGGTGTTGCCGGGCCAGCTCGCTGACGCCCGTCAGTTCGGCCACTTCGAGCATGCGCGCATCGCTGATGTGGCGGGCGCCGAGGGTCAGGTTGTCGCGCAGGCTGCCGGCCAGCAGTGACAGGTCGTGGGCCACGTAGCCGATCTGGCTGCGCAGGTCGGCGATGTCCAGCTGGCGCAGGTCAAGGTTGTCCAGCAGCACCTGGCCTTCGTCGGGGTGATGGAAGCCCATCAACAGGCGCCCGAGGGTGCTCTTGCCCGAGCCGCTGCGGCCGATGATGCCGATGCGCTCGCCGGGGGTGATGGTCAGGTTCACATCGTGCAGTGCCGGGCTGACTTGCCCCGGGTAGCGGAAGGTGATGTGGCTCAGCGCCAGACCGCCCTTGAGCGTGGTGTGCTCCAGGGCCTGCTGATCGAGCTGACGTTCCTGGGGCAGGGCCATCAGTGCGTCGGTGCTGCGCATGGTCAGCTGCGCCTGTTGGTAGCGGGTGATCAGCCCAGCTATCTGGCCGAGCGGGGCGAGGACGCGGCTGCCGAGCATGTAGCTGGCGACCAGGGCGCCAACGCTGAGGTTGCCGGCGATGATGCTGTACACCCCGGCAACGATGGTGGCCATGCCGCAGAACTGCTGAATGAACAGCGTGCCGTTGCTGGCCAGCGACGACAGGTTGCGGGCGTGGGCGTCGAGGCGGGCGATGGCGGCGTTGGTGTGCTCCCACTGATACTGGCGTTCGCTTTCGGCGCCGCAGGCCTTGAGGGTTTCCAGGCCGCCGAGGGTTTCGATCAACAGCGCCTGGCGCACGGCGCCGAGGCTCAGGCTTTTTTGCACGGTGTCGCGCAGGCGGGCCTGGATGGCCAGGGCAAAGCCTACTGCCAGCGGGAAGGCGATCAGCGGGATCAGCACCAGCCAGCCACCGAGCAGGCCGATCACCAGCAGCATCAGCGCCACGAAGGGCAGGTCGATGATGCTGGTCAGGGTGACTGCGGTGAGGAATTCACGCAGGCCCTGAAAGTCATGGATGCTTTGGGCGAAACCACCGATAGTGGCGGGCTTGGCCTTCATCGCCATGCCGGTGATGCGCTCGAACAGGGTAGCGGAGAGGATCAGGTCGGTCTTCTTGCCGGCCTGGTCCAGCAAGTGGGCGCGGACCATGCGCAGCACCAGCTCGAAGGCGGTGCCGATGAACAGGCCAGCGACCAGCACCCACAAGGTCGACAGCGCCTGGTTGGGGACCACGCGGTCGTACGTCTGCATCACGAACAGCGGCACCATCAGGCCGAGCAGGTTGATCAGCAGGCTGGCCAGCAGGGCGTCGCCATACAACCAACGTGAATGGCGCAGGGTGTCGCGGAACCAGGCGTTGACCCGCGGCAACAGCGGTGAGCGCACATCTTCGAGGGTATGCCGTGGGCGGGCGAACAGGGCGTGGCCGCTGTAGGCCTGCTGCAGTGCTTCGCGCTCGACCCATTGTTCGCCGCCTTCAGCTTCGCAGGGCAGGATCAGCGCTCGGCCGTCATCGCCCCAGCGCTGCAACACCGCGCTGCGGCCATTGTCGAGCAACAGCAGCACTGGCAGGTTGAGCGCCGAGATATCATCCAGCGCCCGCTCCAGCACCCGCGCTTGCAGCCCGGCACGCGCCGCAGCCCGCGGCAGCAAGTCCGCGCCCAGACGTCGCTGGGCCAATGGCAGGCCGCTGCACAGGCTGGCGCGGCTGGCCGGGCGGCCATGCAGCCGGCAGAGTATCAGCAGGCCATCGAGCAGCGGGTCATCGACATCCGGGCGCGGTTGCGCACTTTGCATACTGGTCACGATGGCCTACTCCCGCCAGGTGGATGGTTTTGCTGTGCAGGCGATCCGTGCCAGTGCGGGCGACGCTCAGCGCATGTCGGGCAATCTGGCTTCGGTGCGGACGTCGTTGTTGGCGATAGCCTCTGGTGGTAACGAAATGCGTTGCTTGCTGAGCAGTTCACCCATGGTCGCCAGTACCCGGTACATCGAATACTCTTCGGTATAACGCACTTCGGTGTAACGGCGGTTGGCGTTGTACAGCTCGTTTTCGCTGTCGAGCACGTCGAGCAGGGTGCGCTGGCCCAGGCCGAACTGGTCCTGATAGGCGGCGCGCACGCGCTGAGTGGTCTCGGCGTATTCGCGTGCGGTCGGGGTCTGCTTGCGGGCGTTGTTCATCGCGTTCCAGGACAACCTGAGGTTTTCGGTCAGCTCGCGCAGGGCATTGTTGCGGATGTCCAGGGCCTGGTTGATCTTGTGCGCGTCAGATTGCAGCCGGGCTTTGTCACTGCCGCCACGGAACAGGTTGTAACTGAGCTCGACGCCGGCCTGCCAGTCGTTGTTGCTGTGGCCTCGCTCGCCGCCGATGTTGTTGTTGGCACCGGTGGCCAGCACCGCGTCCAGACGCGGGTAGAACGGCGACTTGGCCACTTCGTATTGCTGTTCCGCGGCATTGACGTCGGCCTGGGCCGACTTCAGGTAAGGGTTGTTCTGGCGCATGGCTTCGCGTGCTTCGTCCAGCGTGCCTGGCACATCAACCTTGATCGAGCGCGGCCCTTCCAGTTCGTCTGGCATCTGGCCGACCACACTATAGAAGTTGGCTTCGGCATCGGCGAGGTCGACTTCGGCAGTGTCCAGGTTGTTTTCTGCAAGGGCGCGACGGGCGCGGGACTGATCGAGGTCGGCGGTGCTGCCGACACCGCGTTCGCTACGCAGGCCGATCTGGTCGTTGACGCGCAAGTGCGCCTGCAGGTTGTTCTTGGCCAGGTCCACAAGCTCCCGGCGCTTGAGCACTTCCAGGTACACCTCCACGGTGCGCAAGGCGACATCCTGGGCGATGGCCTGGGTGTAGTAGGCGCGAGAGGTCGCCACCGCCTCGGTGCGGCCCACTTCATTGGCGGTGTTGAAACCGTCGAAGATCATTTGCCGCAGGCGCAGTTCCGACTGTGTGTAGTTGAGGGTTTCCTTGTTGTGGTTGGTCGTGCCGTCCGGGTTGATACCACGGGTGTTGAGGTTGTCCGAGCGCTGACGCCCATAACCTGCCACCAGATCCACGGTCGGGTAGTAACCACCGCGGGCGAATTTGACATCCTCATCGGCCGAAAGCTTGCTGTTGCGATTGGAGCTGATCTGCGGGTGGTAATCCACGGCACTCTGGATGGCTTCGTTGAGGGACATCGCCTCGACGTTCGTGCATGCCATGGCTATCAACATGGCGCTGGCGAGGGGGGTTAAAACGCGCATGGGGCTACTTCTCCCTGGTCACAAAAAATTCCTGCTTTTCGCCAAAAAAATGACGAATTTTATTATCCAAACCGTTTCATGTTTGTAACAACAGAGCTAAGAACATTTGACGGGCGATCTAAGAAGATTTTTTCATAATGGTTATGCGAAAAAAAACTTATGCGGTCTAAGGAAAGCAAGACATTGTTTCATCCAAGTGAATTCGCGAGTCGTTACAGGGCGCGATGTACAAGCACTGCGGCAAGTTCCATATTTTTTGCAGCTAAGGACGTAGAGGGGTTAGGTGAAAGCAGTATTTGGCGACAAAAAATTGGCAGAAATTGATGGCCAACTTACATTATTACTATCGCCAAAGTAGTGCCTGAGCGTACGAGTCTTACCGTCGAACGGTTTCGTAGCCCATGCCTGCACCTGCCTGCGCAATGTCACTGGCTGATGTAGCCCACCAGTAAGGGGAGGCGTGCGCTCATGGCTAAGTATGTCGGTGTGGTCAGCAAGGTGATTGGCCAGGTATTCGCAGTCGCCAGCGATGGAAGTCGGCGCCCTTTGATCGAAGGTGACCGCCTGTTCGTGGGCGAGCAGCTGGAGACGGGGGCTGCAGGGGCCGTGGCGGTGCGCCTGCAGAACGGTGCCGAGTTGACCCTGGGCCGCGACAGCAGCCTGGAGATGACGCCAGACCTGCTGGCCAACCGGGCCCCCCATGCACCGGCCCACGACGTAGCGCCGAGCGACGCACAATTGAGTGATGTGGAGCGTATCCAGCAGGCGATTGCCGCAGGCGACGACCCGACCCAGAGCGCCGAGGCAACCGCCGCCGGCTCAGGCAGCCCTAGTGTCTCCGGGGCGCTGGGGGGTGGTCACAGTTTCGTCATACTTGATGAGGTCGGCGCCCGTGTCGATCCGGTGGTGGGCTTCCCGACGGCAGGTTTCAATGGTTTTCCCGAACTTGCCAACCGCGAAGTAGGCGGCCTCGACCCCAGCAATGGCAGTACGCTCAACGGTCGGCCCGTGGCAGGTGACAACGGCAATGGCGGCACGGGACCTACGGAGCCGACCATCCCGTCAGTAGACGAAAATCATCCCGTCACCTTGCTGGGCCTGAACATCGCCCCGGGTGAACTGAGCCTGAACGAGGCGAATCTGCCACTGGGTTCTGCCAGTGATGCGATGGCACTGACCCAACAGGGCCGCTTTACCGTGGTGGCACAGGATGGCGTGTTCAATCTCAGTGTCGGTGGCATCAATGTGGTGACGGGCGGTGTGGTGACGGGCGTTGGACAGTCGATCACCACCGGGCTAGGTAACATCCTGACGATTACTGGCTACAACCCTGACACTGGCCAGGTAAGTTACAGCTATACACTCACTGCATCCGGACAACATATCGAAAACGATGGGGCCAGGTCGTTGACCGAGCATTTGCAGGTGCTCGTCAGTGACAGTGACGGCGATTTCGCCCAAGGCTCGCTCGATGTGATCATCCATGATGATGCGCCGCAGGCATTCGATGACAGCAACGCGGTGACGGCAACCGAACAGCACGTCGAGCTGACCGGTAACGTGCTGGGCAACGATATCCAGGGCGCTGACCGCGTTGTTGGCGGCCCTGTGATCGCCGGTACTTACACCGGCACCTACGGCACGTTGGTCCTGGCCGCAGACGGATCCTACACCTACACGCTCAACCCCAACGCCCCGGACTTCAAGAACCTTGGCGGTGGCGGCGAGGGTGTGGAGCATTTCACCTACACGATCAAGGACGCTGACGGCGATACCAGCACGGCGACCCTGACGCTGAACATCAGCAACCTCAACGACCCGGTGACCCTCAACGGCCTGGACCTGCAGAACGGCGAGCTGACCGTCTACGAGAAGAACCTGAGCGACGGCACCTCGCCGGATGCGAATGCGCTGACCCAGCAAGGCACGTTCAAGGTCACTGCACCGGATGGCCTGCAAAGCCTGAGCGTGGGCGGCATCGCCGTGGTAACTGGCGGCGTGGCCGTCGGCTTCCCGCAATCGCTGGTCACGGCGCAAGGCAACACCCTGACCATCACCGGTTACAACTCTGCCACCGGGGTGGTGAGCTACAGCTACACCTTGACCGACAACGGCAGCCACCCGGACGGTGCCGGTACCAACAGCCTCAGCGAACACTTCGACGTGGTCGCCAAGGACGTTGATGGCAGCACTGCCACCGGCAGCCTGGATGTGAACATCGTCGACGACGTGCCGAAAGCGGTGGACGACAGCAACGCGGTGACGGCAACCGAACAGCACGTCGAGCTGACCGGTAACGTGTTGGGCAACGATATCCAGGGCGCTGACCGCGTTGTTGGCGGCCCTGTGATCGCCGGTACTTACACCGGCACCTACGGCACGTTGGTCCTGGCCGCAGACGGATCCTACACCTACACGCTCAACCCCAACGCCCCGGACTTCAAGAACCTTGGCGGTGGCGGCGAGGGTGTGGAGCATTTCACCTACACGATCAAGGACGCTGACGGCGATACCAGCACGGCGACCCTGACGCTGAACATCAGCAACCTCAACGACCCGGTGACCCTCAACGGCCTGGACCTGCAGAACGGCGAGCTGACCGTCTACGAGAAGAACCTGAGCGACGGCACCTCGCCGGATGCGAATGCGCTGACCCAGCAAGGCACGTTCAAGGTCACTGCACCGGATGGCCTGCAAAGCCTGAGCGTGGGCGGCATCGCCGTGGTCACTGACGGCGTGGCCGTCGGCTTCCCGCAATCGCTGGTCACGGCGCAAGGCAACACCCTGACCATCACCGGTTACAACTCTGCCACCGGGGTGGTGAGCTACAGCTACACCCTGACCGACAATGGCAGCCACCCCAACGGTGCCGGTGCCAACAGCATCAGCGAACACTTCGACGTGGTCGCCAAGGATGTCGATGGCAGCACCGCCACCGGCAGCCTGGATGTCAACATCGTCGATGACGTGCCGCAGGCGAGCGCGGATAGCACCAGCGTGGTTGAAGGCGGGACAGCCACAGGCAATGTCTTGTGGAACGACAAACTGGGTGCGGACCAGGCGGGCACCAGCAATGTCGTGATCGGTGCGCGTGCCGGCTCCGATACGTCGACATCGGCCATCGGCAATCTCAACACCGAGATCCTGGGCCAGTACGGCACCTTGACCATTGATGCGGCGGGTAATGCGGTCTATCACGCCAACCCGAATGCGGTGCTGCCGCAAGGCGCCAGCGACGTTTTCGTCTACACCATCCGCGACACTGACGGTGACGAGAGCACCACGACCATCACGATCAATGTGCAGGACTGCTCGCTCGTTGCCGGCCCCGTGGGCGGGGTAACGGTCCACGAGAGCGCTCTGGATACCCATCAGGATGGCGGTGACCTGGCCGCAGGCAGCGTCACCGGCAGCGACCCGGACTCGACTCGTGAAACCGCTTCCGGCAGCTTGGCAGGCTCTGCCAGCGGCGGTGTCGGTGCGTTGACCTACAGCCTGGTGGGCGATGCCACGGGCCAGTACGGTCAGCTTCACCTGAACGCTGACGGCAGCTACACCTACACACTTACCTCACCGGCCAACTCGCCGATCCACACCAATGACGGCCCCAACAGCGTGACCGAAACCTTCACCTACCAGGTGAAAGACGCGGTCGGCAATTCAACCACCAGCACCATTGTCATCACCATCGTCGACGACGTGCCGCAAGCCCACAGCGATTACACCAGTGTGTACAAGGGCGACGTAGTGCGCGGCAATGTGATGTACAACGATGTGGTCGGTGCCGATGTGCGCACTGATGGCAACTATGTGGTCGGCGTGCGCGCCGGCAGCGACACATCCACCTCGGCCATCGGCCAGCTGAACACCCAGGTGAATGGCCAGTACGGTTACCTGACCCTCGATGAAAAGGGCAATGCGGTTTACCACTCCAACCCGGACGTGGTGTCGCCGCGTGATGCAGTGGACACCTTCGTCTACACCATTCGCGATGCCGACGGCGATGAAAGTACCACGACGATCACCATCAACGTCCACAATTCGCTGATGGCCTGCGAGGACCGTGATGTCACGGTGTACGAAAACGCCCTGGACCTGCACAAGGACGGCAACGACCTGGCCGCCGGCAGTGTCACCGGCAGCGACCCGGACTCGAGCCGCGAAACCGCCTCCGGCACCCTGGTCGGCTCTGCCAGCGGCGGTGTCGGTGCGTTGACCTACAGCCTGGTGAGCGATGCCACGGGCCAGTACGGTCAGCTTCACCTGAACGCCGACGGCTCCTACACCTACACCCTGACCTCACCGGCCAACTCGCCGACCCACACCAATGACGGCCCCAACAGCGTGACCGAAACCTTCACCTACCAGGTGAAAGACGCGGTCGGCAATTCAACCACCAGCACCATTGTCATCACCATCGTCGACGACGTGCCGCAAGCCCACAGCGATTACACCAGCGTGTACAAGGGCGACGAGGTGCGCGGCAACCTGATGTACAACGATGTGGTCGGGGCTGATGTGCGCAGCGATGGCAACTATGTGGTCGGTGTGCGCGCTGGCAGCGACACATCCACTTCGGCCATCGGCCAGCTGAACACCCAGGTGAATGGCCAGTACGGCTACCTGACCCTCGATGAAAAGGGCAATGCGGTTTACCACTCCAACCCGGACGTGGTGTCGCCGCGTGATGCAGTGGACACTTTCGTTTACACCATTCGCGATGCCGACGGTGACGAAAGCACCACGACGGTCACCATCAACGTGCATGACCCGCGTATCGAAGTGTGCAGGGACGGTGGCGTCACGGTGTTCGAAAAAGCGCTGGACTTGAGCAAGGACGGCAGCGATCTCGCCGCAGGTACCGTTACCGGCAGCGACCCGACATCACCTCTCGAAACCGCGTCTGGCAGCTTGGTCGGATTGGCCAGTGGTGGTTTAGGCGCGTTGTCCTACAGCCTGGTCAGTAATGCTGTCGGGCAGTACGGCCAGCTTCACCTGAATGCCGACGGCAGCTACACCTATACCCTGACCTCACCGGCCAACTCGCCGACCCATGCCAACGACGGCGCCAACACCGTGACGGAGTCCTTTACCTACCAGGTCCAGGACGCCTATGGCCATTCGGCCACCAGCACCATCGTCATCTCCATCGTCGACGACGTGCCCCAAGCCCATTGCGATTTTGTCAGCGTGTACAAGGGTGACGAGGTGCGCGGTAATGTGATGTACAACGACGTGGTCGGGGCCGATGTGCGCAGCGATGGCAACTACGTGGTTGGCGTGCGTGCCGGTAACGACACCAGTACCTCGGCCATCGGCCAGCTGAACACCCAGGTCAATGGCCAGTATGGCTACCTGACCCTCGATGAAAAGGGCAACGCGGTTTACCACTCCAACCCGGACGCGGTGTCGCCACGGGATGCCGTTGACACCTTCGTCTACACCATTCGCGATGCCGACGGTGACGAAAGCACCACGACGATCACCATCAACGTGCACGATGCCAGCCTCGTGGCCTGCGGGGACCGTGATGTCACGGTGTACGAGAAAGCCCTCGACCTGCACAAGGATGGCAACGACCTGGCTGCGGGCACCACCGTTGGCAGCGATCCGACATCGACCGGCGAAACCGCATCCGGCTCGCTGGTTGGGTCGGTTTCCGGTGGCGTGGGGGCGCTGACCTACAGCCTGGTGGGCAACGCTGTCGGCCAGTACGGGCAGATCAGCGTCAACCCTGACGGCAGCTACACCTACACGCTGACTTCGCCGGCCAATACCCCGGGTGCCGATTCGGCAGTCGACTACTTCACCTACAAGGCCACCGACGCGCTGGGCCACAGCGTCACCAGCAACATCGCCATCACCGTTGTCGACGACGTACCCAATGCGGTCTGCGCCGAACGCAGCATCACGCCGGGCAAGCTGGATTCCAACATCCTGTTGGTGATCGATGTGTCCGGCAGCATGGATTCTGCTTCCGGCATACCCGGCCTGACCCGCCTGGACGCGGCCAAACACGCCATCGCTGCGCTGCTCGACAAGTACGACGGCATGGGCGACATCAAGGTGCAGGTCGTCACCTTCAGCGGTGGGGCGCACATTCAGTCGGCGGAGTGGGTCAGCATCGAGGTCGCCAAGTCGATCGTCAGCGGCTTGCATGCTGGCGGTTCGACCTACTACGACAGCGCGGCCACCGCTGCCCAGACGGCCTTTGCCCAGAATGGCAAGCTGGCCGGTGCACAGAATGTCAGCTACTTCTTCTCCGATGGCGAGCCCAGCTCCGGGCATGCCATGACCGCGCCCCGCGAAACCAGCTGGGAGACGTTCCTCGACAGCAATGGCATCAAATCCTACGCCATTGGCTTGGGTCAGGACGTCAACGCGGGCAACCTGAACCCGTTGGCCTATGATGGCAACAGCCATACCGACACCAACGCGGTGATCGTCAACGACTTCAACCAACTTTATGGCGTGCTGTCGGGCACCGTACAAGGTTCGCCGATTACCGGCAGCCTGCTAAGCGATGGCACCTTCGGTGCCGATGGCGGCTTCATCAAGGCCCTGCTGGTGGACGGCACCACCTACACCTATGACCCGAAAGCCAACGCGGGGCAGGGCGGTTACCTGGCCAGCGGTGGCGCCGACAACGCCAGCTTCGACACCACGGGCAACACCCTCACCATCAAGACCAGCCTGGGCGGCAGCCTGCTGGTGAACATGGACACTGGCGAGTTCACCTACACGCCACCCAATGGCAATGACAGCAGCCCGCCCGAGCGTATCGGCTTCATGGTCAGCGACAATGACGGCGATACCAGCAGTGCTGACCTGCTGATAATGATCAATGGCAACCATGCACCGGTGGCGGTGGCCGACCATGTCATCACCAACATCACCGGTTCCAGCATCACCTTGCCGTCCGAAGTGCTGCTGGCCAATGACAGTGATCTGGACAGCGACCACTTGAACGCGGAGCCGATCACCGTCAACACCCACTTTGCCGACAAGGGAGCCGGCTTCACGCTCGGCAATGGCGTGCCTGCCATCACCTTCGATGGCCAGGGCGATACGCTCGACAACCAGTTCAAGGCCCTGGACCGCAGTGCGTTCACCACTGCCGCCGGCAGCATGACCGCGGCGCTCGTGGTGCTCGGCTACCTCGGCAACATCAGCAGCAGCAACGCCAATGGCGAGGACGTGATCACCGTCAGCCTGCGCAAGGGCGAAACCCTGCAGTTGGACCATGATCGCCCCGACGGCAACCTGAGCCTGGAGTGGAAGGATGCCAATGGCAGCTACCAGCCCATCGCCGATGGTGGCAGCTTCACTGCCAGCCATGACGGGGTGTACAGCATCCATGTGGTCAATCAGGCCAACCCGTCGGACTACAGCAAGGCCGCCGAAAACTACAAGCTGAGCCTGGTGGTCGACTACAGCAATGCCGTGAACGAAGTGCATCAGGCCAGCTACACGGTCAGCGATGGTCATGGCGGCAGTGCTATTGGCGCGGTGGATATCACCTACCACGCCGGCACTACCCTGACCGGAACGGCAGGCAATGATGTATTGATGGCAAGCAACGTCGACACCCTCCTCGATGGTGGTGACGGCCATGATGTGCTGGTAGGTGGTTCGGGCAATGACACCCTGCACGGCGGCAACGGCAATGACCTGTTGATCGGCGGCCTTGGCAACGACCTGCTCGACGGCGGGGCGGGCAACGACACCGTCAGTTATGCCTCGGCCACTGGAGGGGTGACGGTCGACCTGAGCCATATTGGCCCGCAGGATACCGGTGCCGCTGGCATCGATACCTTGACCGGCATCGAGAACCTGATCGGCTCCGACCACAACGACACCCTGATCGGTGATTCCGGCGACAACCTGCTCAACGGTGGCCTGGGCAATGATGTGCTCAAGGGTGGCGATGGCAATGACATCCTCATCGGCGGGCCAGGCGACGACATCATGACCGGAGGCAACGGCAACGACGCCTTCGTCTGGCAGAAGGGCGACACTGGGCATGACACGGTGACCGACTTCACCCCGGGCAGCGACCACCTGGACCTGTCGCAACTGCTGCAGGGTGAGAATGCCACGGCGGCCTCGCTGGATGACTACCTGCACTTCAAGGTCAGCGGCAGCGGTACCAGCGTGGTCTCGACCATCGAAGTGAGCAGTGTGGCAGGGGCGGCGCCGACCCAGACCATCGACCTGGCAGGGGTCGACCTGGCCCAGCATTACGGGGTGACCGCGGGGGCGGGCGGAGTGATTTCGGCAGGGCAGGATACTGCGACCATCATCAACGGGATGATCAATGATCATTCGTTGAAGGTGGATACGGTCTAATTTGCCTGTGCCGGCCTCTTCGCGGGCACAGGCGGTAGCAGGGCTCAGCCCGGCCGGCGCAAGGTCTTTTGCTTGAGGATATACAGGCTCACCAGCACCGCACTGGTGAGCATGAACGCCCTGGCCCAGAACAGCGGCACCAGGTAACAGGACAGGCCGATGCTCGCCCACATCAGGCCGATGGCGTAGACCTTGCCCTTGAGCGGTATGCCTTCGCCGCTCAGGTAGTCACGGATCCACGGTCCCAGCTTGGGGTGGTTGACCAGCCAATCGTGAAAGCGCGGCGAGCTGCGGGCGAAGCAGGCCGCCGCCAGCAGCAGGAACGGTGTGGTGGGCAACACCGGCAGGAAGATCCCCAGCACCCCCAGCGCAACACTGAGCCAGCCGATGGCCAGCAGCAGGTAGCGCACGGCCGACTCAGTGGTGACGTGGCTTGAGCAGCGCCGGCTTTTCGTCTGGAGCGTGCAGCAGCAGGAACAGCGCGCTCAGCGCTTCCGGGATTTGCACGATCATGTCGTCCTGCAGGTTGGCATTGCTGGCGATGTCGGCGAACTCAGGCTGTTCGTCGAACAGGCCGGAACCGACCATGATCGGCAGCAGCATCTCGCTGACTTCTTCCTCGGCGTCCTCGAACCAGGCCTCTTCGCGCAGGAACACGCCCTCCATGAAGCCGATGCACCAGCCACGCAGGTCGGAATCGTCCGGCTCGTCGGTCAGGTCCAGGTCGCAGGGCAGGTCGAATTCCTCGTCGCTGGCCAGCTGGCGGGCGATGTGGGCTTTGAGGGCCACCAGCGTCGCTTCGATCTCGGTGCGCTGGGCATCGCTGGCGTAATGGGGCTCTTCGGCAAACAGCGCGTCGATCCATTCACGCTCGGGGACGTCCTCGGAGCAGATCGACAGCGCGGTCAGGTAGCCGTGTGCGGCGACGTAGTCCAGCGCTTCTTCGTGCAGCTCATCGGCGTCGAGGAAGGCTTGCAGGCGGGTCAGTTGCTCGGCGAAGGACATTACAGGGCTACCTTGGGGAATAAACGATAGTGAATTCTAGCACCATGCGGCGGCAGCGGGGCAAAGGGAACGTCTGTCACCGTGCATCCTGTGCGGGCCGTCACTACGGTATACTCCGCCGTTTTTCATCCAGGGCCGGGTTTTCCCCGGCCATCTGGCAAAAGCCGCTTACGCTTTTGGCGTGTGCGGAGCGGGTTTATCGTCCAGCCTGTGTCCAGGATGGTACGGCGATTTGTGGAGTTGCACATGCTCGAACAGGCTCAGCGCGTTCTCAAGGATATCTTCGGTTACGACAGTTTCCGTGGGCGCCAGGCAGCGATCATCGAATGCGTGGCCAATGGCGGCGATGCCTTGGTGCTGATGCCCACCGGCGGCGGCAAGTCCCTGTGCTTCCAGGTGCCTGGCTTGTTGCGCCCGGGCCTGACGGTGGTGGTGTCGCCGCTGATCGCGCTGATGGACGACCAGGTCGCCACCCTCGACGAACTCGGTGTCGCCGCCGCGGCGCTCAACTCCACCCTGAGCCCGGAGCAGCAGCGGGACCTGGCCGGGCGCCTGCGCCGCGGCGAAGTGAAGATGCTCTACCTGGCGCCGGAGCGCCTGGTGCAGCCGCGCATGCTCGACTTCCTGCGCGGCCTCGACATTTCGCTGTTCGCCATCGATGAAGCCCACTGCGTCTCGCAATGGGGCCATGACTTCCGCCCGGAGTACCTGCAGCTCGGGCAACTGGCCGAACTGTTCCCCCATGTGCCGCGCATCGCCCTGACCGCCACCGCCGACATGCGGACCCGCGAGGAGATCGTCCAGCGCCTGCACCTGCAGGGCGCCGAGCGCTTCCTGTCGAGCTTCGACCGGCCGAACATCTTCTACCGCATCGTGCCCAAGGAGGCGCCACGCAAGCAGTTGATGGCCTTCCTCGGTGAGCGGCGAGGCAACGCCGGCATCGTCTACTGCCTGTCGCGCAAGAAGGTCGATGAAACCGCAGCGTTCCTCTGCGAGCAGGGTTTCCCGGCGTTGCCCTACCACGCCGGCCTTGCCGCCGAGACGCGCGCCGCCAACCAGCATCGCTTCCTCAACGAGGAAGGGCTGATCATGGTCGCCACCATTGCCTTCGGCATGGGTATCGACAAGCCCAACGTACGCTTCGTTGCTCACCTCGACTTGCCCAAGTCGCTCGAGGCCTATTACCAGGAAACCGGCCGCGCCGGCCGCGACGGTCTGCCATCGGATGCCTGGATGGCCTACGGCCTGCAGGACATGGTGATGCTCAAGCAGATGCTGCAGAACTCCGAGGGTGACGAGCGCCACAAGCGCATCGAACAGCACAAGCTCGACGCCATGCTGGCCCTGTGCGAAGAAACCCGCTGCCGCCGCCAGGCACTGCTGGCCTATTTCGACGAAACCCTCGAACAACCCTGTGGCCACTGCGACAACTGCGTCGACCAGATCCAGACCTGGGACGCCACCGAGCCGGCCCGCCAGGCGTTGTCGGCCGTGTTCCGCACCGGCCAGCGCTACGGCGTCGGCCATCTGGTCGATGTGCTGCTGGGCAAGGACACCGAGAAAGTACGCAATTTCGGCCATGAGAAGCTTTCGGTGTTCGGGGTCGGCAAGGGCCTGGCCGAAGCCGAATGGCGTTCGTTGTTCCGTCAGCTGGTGGCACGCGGCCTGGTCGACATCGACCTGGAAGGCTACGGTGGCTTGCGCCTGTCCGACAGCTGCCGGCCGCTGCTGCGCGGCGAGGTTAACCTGCAGCTGCGCCGCGACCTCAAGCCACAGACTGTGGCCAAGACGTCGACCAGCGGCGGCAGCCCGGCCAGCCAGCTGGTGCGCACCGAGGAGCGCGAACTGTGGGAGGCGCTGCGCACCCTGCGGCGCAAGCTGGCCGAAGAGCACAGCGTGCCACCCTACGTCATTTTCCCCGATTCCACCCTGCTGGAAATGCTCCGCAGCCAGCCGACCAGCCTCAGCGACATGGCACAGGTCAGCGGCGTCGGTGCGCGCAAGCTGGAGCGCTATGGCCAGGCCTTCCTCGAAGTGCTCAACGGCGCTGGTGGCACCGAAGAGGCGCCGAAGGTGGTGCTCGACCTGCGCCACGAACTGGTCAGCCTGGCGCGCGCCGGCATGACCCCGGCGCAGATCGCCGGGCAGCTCAACTGCAGCGAGAAGAACGTCTACAGCCTGCTGGCCGAGGCCCTTGGCCGCCAGGAGCTGAGCCTGGAGCAGGCGCTGGACTTGCCGGAAGACCTGATGATGGAGGTGCAGGACGCCTTCCTCGACGGCGAAGGCGAGCTGCCGCCGGTATCGGCGATTGCCCCGTTGTTCGGCGCACGGGTGCCGGAAGGCGTGCTGTACTGCGTGCGTGCGGCGCTGGCAGCGGAGTTCGAGCTTTAAAGGGCGGCATTTCCGTCAACTGCTGATGTTTGTCATCCTTTTTGACGATTATCAGAAGTTTCCGCGGCGGGCAGCCTTGCCTGATGCTCCGGAGCATGGTTAGCTGACTAATAATTAGTTCTAGTCTATGAGTTGCTTATGCCCCTGACCGACAACCAACACCGCTTCGGCATGCAGCTGGCGCAGATGTCCCGCGGCTGGCGTGCCGAGCTGGACCGCCGCCTGGCCGGGCTCAACCTGTCCCAGGCCCGCTGGCTGGTGTTGTTGCACCTCGCTCGCTTCGAACAAGCGCCCACCCAGCGTGAGCTGGCGCAGAGCGTGGGCGTCGAAGGCCCGACCCTGGCGCGGCTGCTCGACAGCCTGGAAAGCCAGGGGCTGGTGCGTCGCCAGGCGGTGCTGGAGGACCGGCGGGCGAAGAAGATCCTGCTGTGCCCACCGGCCAAACCGCTGATCGAGCAGATCGAGACCATTGCCAATGCCCTGCGCCTGGAGCTGTTCACCGGCGTGGACGAGGCCGATCTGGAAGTGTGCATGCGGGTGCATGCCAAGATCCTCGCCAACCTCGAAAAATCCTGAGTTTTCTGGGGCTGCTTCGCAGCCCTTTCGCGACACGAGGCCGCTCCTACAGGGGATCGCATGTTTCTGTAGGAGCGGCCTCGTGTCGCGAAAGGGCCGCAAAGCGGCCCCGGCCATCTAGAAGGTGTGCCCCAGGTTCAGGTACACCGCCTGCTCATTCGCCGTGTTGGCCCCATAACTCAGGTTCAACGGCCCGAGCGGCGTCTCCAGCCCCAAGAAGATGCTCGCCGCATTGATGTAGCCGCTGTCGAACTCATTGTCATTGTTCCACGCCCGCCCACGCTCAAGCGACCCACCGATGTACAGCGGGAAGTCCAGCGGCAGATAGGCCCGCGGGGTCAGGCGCCGGTAGTACACCATCCGCAGCAGGCTGACGTTCTGCCCTGACACCGAGTCCTGGCGGAAGCCCGACAGCTCCCTCGCACCACCCAGCACGAAGCTCGACGTCACCACCTCCGTTGGGTCCAGTGTGCGTCCATAGCGCCCACCCAGCACGAAAGTGTTCGGGCCTACACTGAATGCCTTGTCCAGGTTCAGCAGCCACTGCCGGTAGTCCTCGTCCGAATCCAGCGACTTGTCGTACTTGCGGAAGGTCAGGCCGATGTCCTCGCCACGGTGCGGGAAGTACACATTGTCGAGGGTGTCGAACGAATACTTCAGCTCGTAGAAGCCTTCGTTGAAGCTGACGCTGGGCAGGTCCTGATCGCCGATACGCACTTCGGCCTCGCCCCAGGCCTTGCCGACACCCAGGCGCACCTCGCCGGAGGTGCCGATCTGGCGGCCCACATTGAGGCCGAAACCGTAGCGCTCGAGGCGGTACTCGGCGATCGGGTCGTTGTCCAGGGTCGCTTCGATGTTCTGCGAGCCAAGTTCCAGGTAAGGCGCGACGAAGTAGCGCGAGCCTACGTCCAGCGGCTGGTAGAACTCACTGTAAAGCTCCTGCTGGTCGCCGATCTGGGCGCGTGTCAGCCACTCCGCGCCCAAGCGGTTGATGCCGTTCATGCGGTAGCTGGCGCCGAGGTTGAAGGCACTGTCACCGCGCAGGTCGTCGGACAGGTTCAGGCCCAGGCGCAGGTAGTCGGTGCCGCCGCGCTTGCCACGGGCATTGATCACCAGGGTGTTGTCATCGCCCTTGTGCACCACGCGGTACTGCACCCGGTCGAAGTAGTCCAGGCCATACAGGGTGCCCATGTCGGTCTGCAGGCGGTCGAGCGCCAGGGGCTCGCCGATGGGTTGGCGGATGTAGTAACGGATCACGTCATCGCTGACTTTCGAGTCGTTCTCTATCCTGATCGCGGTGATCACCGGTGTGCGCTGGCCTGGTGAGCGGGCCACGGCCAGGCTGGCGTCATGCTCCGGTTGGCGCAACGCGGCCAGGCGCGTGTCGAGCAGGCGAGTCGCGCGGTAGCCGGCGTCGATCATGTCGTGGGCACGGCCGAAATCGGTGACGCCAAAGGCCGCCAGCTGCGGCTGTATGAGGATGTCGTCGCGGTGCAGGCTGGCCAGCTGCTCCTCGGAGTTGCGCCGGGTCATGAGGGTGATCGACTGGTTGAGCACGTCTACCACCGTGGCCAGTTGCTTGCGGTCGCGCAGCGGGGTGCCGATGTCGACCACGATGGCCAGGTCGACGCCCATGTCCCGGGCCACGTCGAGCGGGATGTTGTCGACCATGCCGCCATCCACCAGCAGGCGACCGTCGAGTTCGACCGGGGCAAATACCGCCGGGATCGACATGCTGGCGCGAATCACCTGCGGCAGGTGGCCGCGGCGGAACACCACCTTTTCGCCGCTGGCGATGTCGGTGGCCACGGCGCGGAAGGGGATTGGCAGCTTGTCGAAGTCGCGGGTGTCAGCAGTGTGGGCCAGCTTGCTTTCCAGCAGCAGCGCCAGGTTCTGGCCCTGGATCACCCCCAGCGGCAGGCCGAGGCTGCCGTCGTCGCGAAAACTCAGCTTCTGCTTGACCAGGAAGTCGCGGTCATCCTGCTTGCGCCGGAACGGCACGTCCTTGCGGGGTGGCGCATCGGAGAGCGCCTGTTGCCAGTCCAGCGTGGTGGCGAGTTTCTCCAGTTCTTCGACGCTGTAGCCGGAGGCATACAGCCCGCCCACCACCGCGCCCATACTGGTACCGGCGATGGCGTCGATGCGCACGCCCTGTTCCTCCAGTGCCTTGAGCACGCCAATATGAGCCAGGCCACGGGCCGCGCCGCCAGACAGCACCAGGCCGACCTTGGGGCGGGCTGGCTCGGCGGCGAATACGGTGAGGGTGGTGAGCGTCAGCAAAAAGCAGAGCAGCAGGCGGCGCATCGTGAGTCTCAAACCGAAGGCTAAAGACCGCTAGTATAAGCGGCCCCTCACCTGGAGATGCTTCAGCATGGCCGACAACAAGCCGGAAATCGTCATCACTTATTGCACGCAATGCCAATGGCTGCTGCGCGCCGCCTGGCTGGCCCAGGAACTGCTCAGCACCTTCAGCGACGACCTTGGCCGGGTAGCGCTGGAGCCCGGCACCGGCGGCATCTTCCGCATCACCTGCAATGGCGTGCAGATCTGGGAGCGCAAGGCCGACGGTGGCTTCCCCGAGGCCAAGGTGCTGAAGCAGCGCGTGCGCGACCAGATCGACCCGCAGCGCGACCTGGGCCACAACGATCGCTGATCAGGCGCCCTCGGCCGCGACCTTGTGCCGCGGCGGCTGCTCGGCGGCCATGCGGCTCGACAGCACGATGGCGAAAATGATCAGCATGCCGCCCAGCAGCATGCGCAGGGTTGGCGTTTCGGCGAACACCGCCCAGGCCACGGCGATGCCGTAGACCGGTTCCATGGCAAATACCACGGCGGCGGTGCGCGCCTTGATCACCCCCAGGCTGGCCACGAACAGGCTGTGGGCGACGCCGGTGCAGAAGATTCCGAGCAGGGCGATCCACAACCAGTCCATGCGTTCCACGTGGCTCAAGCCTGGGCCGGCGAAAGGCAGCAGGCACAGGCCGACCACCAGGTTTTGCCACAGCGCTGCCTGCACGGCCGGCAAACGGCCGGAGCCGGCGCGGTTGGTCAGTGACAGCAGCGAGAACAACAAACCGGAGAGCAAGGCCCAGAGCAGGCCACCGGTGGCCTGGCTGGCCAGGTCGAACTGTGGGGTGACCAGTATCAGGCCGATGCTGACCAGCACCACCAGCGCACCTTCGTTGCGGCGGATGCGCTCGCGGAACAGCAGGCCTTCGAGGATCACGGTGAACGCCGGGAAGCTGGCGAAACCCAGGGTGGCGATGGCCACGCCGCCGACCTTCACGGCGATGAAGAAGCTGACCCAGTGCCCTGCCAGCAGCACGCCGCCGAGCAGCAGGCGGCGCATGTCATGGCCACTCAGGCGCCGCCAGCCGGGGCCGGTGAGGCTGGCGAACAATGCCAGGGCCAGCACGGCAAAGGCGGCGCGGCCGAAGACGATGATCGTCGGGCTGGCACTGGTGGCCAATTTGCCAAACACCCCGGTCAGGCCGAAGAACAGCGCGCCGATGTGCAGGGCGCCGAGGGCAGTGCGGTGGTTCATTGCAAGTCCTTTGATTCTTTACTGGCTTTGCTGGCCTCTTCGCGGGTAAACCCGCTCCCACAAGTACTGCACTGGTTTCAGGTTCTGCAAGATCCCTGTGGGAGCGGGTTTACCCGCGAAAGGGCCGGTGCCGCAAAGTGTAAAGCTACAGGCCAACATGTTCTGTCGCCATCCTGCTGTCAGTTGTCGCCAGGCGCTCGCCGCAGCGCCAGCGGCGAGCAACCAAACGCCCGCAGCATCGCCGCCGAAAATGCACTCTGCGAGCTGTACCCCACCTGCGCCGCAATCTCCCCCATCGGCAGCAAGGTCTGCGTGACCAGCCGCCTGGCCTTGAGCAGACGTCGCTGGCGAATGTAGTCCATTGGCGTCATGCCACATTCGGCGCTGAACCGGGCATGCAGCCGGGTACTGGACAAGCCGGCGATGCGCGCCAGGTCGGCCACCTGCAAGGGGTACGCTGCGTGCTGTTCGATATGCACATCGAATGCGGCATAGGGCAGGCGATGGCTGGGCGTGACGATGGCCGAAGCGCTGGGGTTGAGGCTGGCCAACAACAGTACCGCGCCTTGCCGGGCGATCAGCGGGTCGTCCATGGGGCTCGCCGCCAGCCAGTCCACCAGTTGCTGCTGGCGCTCGTTCAGCCCTCGTGCGCCAGGCTGGTCGAGCAGGCGCCGGCTGGCATCGGCATGCGCCCCCAACTGCTCGTGCAGCCAGTGTTCGTCCGGTACATCCAGCACCAGGCAATCGCTGCCCACGTCACTGCCGCACGTGTGATGGGCGCCAGCGGGCACCACCACCAGCCCCTGGCGGGCGACCTTGGCGCTGTGGCCCTGCACCTCGAAGTCCAGGCGACCGTGCAGGCCGAACACCAGCTGCGGGTGTTCGTGACTGTGGGCGATCAGCTCATCGCGGTAATGACGCATGGAAAGTATCGGGCCGGCCATGGGGTTTCCTCGTGGGGCTGCCAGCCATTGTGCCGCATTCCTGGCAGACCATCACTCGTCACATCCCTGCCACCAACCTGTCATCTGTGCCTGCCAGTCTCCAGCAAACAGCGCCGGAGCCTGCCATGACCCATGTCGAACTTTCTCGCCCGTCACGCAAGCAGCGCGTGCGCACGCTGTGGATATCCGATGTGCACCTGGGCACGCGAGACTGCCAGGCCGAACACCTGTCGCAGTTCCTCAAGGGTTACCAGGCCGACCGTATCTACCTGGTAGGCGATATCATCGATGGCTGGAAGCTGCGCAGCGGCATTTATTGGCCGCAAGCCCATACCAATGTGATCCGCCGCTTGCTGACCATGAGCAAGCGCGGCACTGAGGTGATCTACGTCACCGGCAACCATGACGAATTCCTGCGCCGTTACTCGAAGCTGATGCTGGGCAACATCCAGCTGGTGGACGAGGCCGAGCACCTGACCGCCGATGGCCGTCGCCTGCTGGTGGTGCATGGCGACCAGTTCGACGTGATCACCCGCTATCACCGCTGGCTGGCTTTTCTTGGCGACCGTGCCTACGAGTTCACCCTGGTGCTCAACCGCTGGCTCAACCATTGGCGTGCCCGCTATGGGTATGGCTACTGGTCGCTGTCGGCGTACCTGAAGCACAAGGTCAAGGGGGCGGTGAACTTCATCAGCGACTTCGAGGATGCGATTGCCCATGAATGCACCCGTCGCGGTTTTCACGGGGTGGTGTGCGGGCATATCCACCATGCCGAGATCCGCCAGGTGGGGGAGGTGGAGTACCTCAACTGCGGCGATTGGGTGGAATCGTGCACGGCGCTGATCGAGCATTGGGATGGCAGCATCGCATTGTATCGGCTGGCCGATGCCCAGGCGCGGCTGGCCGCGGAAGCTGCTGCGATGCGCGAGCCGGCATGAGCCGGCTGCGCCCCCAGGCTAGAGGCTGATCCTGCCGAGCAGGATGTCGCGGAACATGGCGAAGTCGCCAACCAGGCTGTACCAGGGGTGACTGAAGGTCGCCGGCCGGTTCTTCTCGAAAAAGAAATGCCCCACCCAGGCGAAGCCGTAGCCGCAGATCGGTACCGCCAGCAGCAACAACCACTTGCCACTGCCAAGGGTGTAGGCCAGCAAGGCAATCACCAGGCTGGTGCCGACGAAGTGCAGGCGCCGGCAGGTGGGGTTGCTGTGCTCGCCCAGGTAATAGGGATAGAACTCGGCAAAACTGCGAAACTGCGCTGTGCGGGTCATGGGCAGTGCTCCGGGATTATCACTTCTGGACAGGATACACGGCGTGGAGCCTGAATCGAGTCTAGAGTCATTGGCGGGGCCGGCCAGTGACAATAGGCGCCAAATGAGTATCCTTGAGGTCACCGCATGAAGCGGTCAGCACAAGAAGCCTGCCATGAGCGAGAGAACCACGTCAGCCAGCTGGGCATCAGGGATTGTGAAGGCGCTGGAGCTCGAAGGGCTCGATTGCCCGGCGATGTTCAAGCAGCTGGGGTTGGATTTCGCCGCACTCGACGATCCGGATGCACGTTTTCCGCAGGACGCCATGACCCGCCTCTGGCAGCTCGCGGTCGAACTTTCGGGCAACGAGGCGATTGGCCTGAACATGGCGCGGGTGGTGCGCCCGGCTTCGTTCCATGTGGTGGGTTACGCACTGATGTCCAGCCGCACACTGGCCGAAGGCTTCGGGCGGCTGGTGCGTTACCAACGCATCATTGCCGAAAGCTCCGACCTGAGTTTCACCCTTGGCCCTGAAGGCTATTCGCTGATTCTGACCGTGCATGGTGATCACCTGCCCCCCACCCGCCACAGCGCCGAAGCGTCCCTGGCCTGCGCGCTGGCCTTGTGCAAATGGCTCAGTGGCCGGCCGGTGCAGCCGCGGCGGGTGCTGGTGCAAGGGCCGCAGCCGAAGGATATCGAGCCGTACAAGGTGGCCTTTCATTCCCCGCTGGTATTCGGCGCTCCGCACGATGCCCTGGTATTCGAACGGGCCGACATGGAAGCGCCGTTGCCCACTGCCAACGAAGCCATGGCCATCCTGCATGACCGCTTTGCTGGCGAATACCTGGCGCGTTTTTCCGAAAGCCGCGTGACCCATAGGGTGCGCCAGGTGCTGTGCCGTATCCTGCCCCAGGGCGAACCCAAGCGTGAAACCCTCGCCCAGGCCCTGCACCTGTCCCAGCGCACCCTGCAGCGTCGTTTGCAGGAAGAGGGCACCAGTTTCCAGGCGTTGCTCGACGATACCCGTCGTGAACTCGCCGAACAGTATCTGGCCCAGCCAGGCATGACCCTGCTGGAAACCGCCTACCTGCTGGGCTTTGCCGACCCGAGCAACTTCTACCGGGCATTCCGCCGCTGGTTCGATGAGACCCCCAGCGAATACCGCGCCCGGCTGGGCGCGGAGCCTGCCGAGGTCAATGACGCCAGAACGCCGGCATGCACAACACCAGCACGGTGATGATCTCCAGGCGGCCCAGCAGCATACCGGTAGCGAGAATCCACTTGGCGGCATCCGGCAGCGTCGAGTAGTTGCCCGAAGGACCGACCACTTCGCCCAGGCCCGGGCCAACGCCCGACACCGTTCCGGCGGCACCGGTCAGCGCGGTCATCCAGTCCACGCCCAGCAATGACAGCAGCAGCGCCATTACGCAGATGGTGATGGCGAAGAAGAACGAAAAGGTCAGGATCGAGCGCACGATCTCTTCGTCCAGGCGATGGCCATTGTATTTCTGCTTGATCACCGCGCGCGGGTGGATCAGCTGGTTGAGGCTCGCCTTGAGCAGGATGTAGGCGACCTGGAAACGGAAGATCTTGATGCCACCGGCCGTCGAGCCAGAGCAGCCACCGACGAAGCCCAGGTAGAAGAACAGCATCAGCGAGAAGTTGCCCCACAGGCTGTAGTCGCCCAGCGCGAAGCCAGTGGTGGTGACCACCGAGGTCACGTTCAGTGCCACGTGGCGCAGGGCATCGAGCCAGTGCAGGTTGGTGGTGTGCCAGTACCAGGTGCCGAGCACGAGCCAGGTCACCACCAGCATGCCCAGCAAACCCTGCACCTGCTGGTCGCGTATCAGCGCCTTGCGGTTGCCGCGCAGGGTTGCCACATACAGCGTGAAGGGCAGGCTGCCGAGGATCATTACCACCACCGCGACCCAGTGCACGGCGGGGATGTCCCACTTGGCCAGGGACTGGTCAGAGGTGGAGAAACCGCCAGTGGAGATCGCAGACATGGCGTGGTTGATGGCATCGAACGGGCTCATGCCGGCCCACCAGAAGGCCAGTGCGCCAAAGATGGAGAAGCCGACGTAAACGCCGACGATCGATTTGGCGACCATGTGCGAGCGCGGCATGACCTTTTCCGAACGGTCCGACGATTCGGTCTGGAACAGGCGCATGCCACCGATGCGCAGCAGCGGCAGGATCGCCACCGCCATGGCGATGAAGCCGATGCCACCGAGCCAGTGCAGCATCGAGCGCCACATCAGGATGCCCGGCGACATGCTGTCCAGCCCGCTGAGCACCGTGGCGCCGGTGGCGGTGATGCCGGACATGCTCTCGAAGAAGGCGTCGGTGTAGCTGATGTGCTGGGTCAGCAGAAAGGGCAGTGCGGCGAAGACGCACACCACCACCCAGCTGCTGACGGTGAGCAGGTACATGTCGCGCGGGCGCAGGTGGACGTGCTCGGGGCGCCCCTGCAGCACCATGGCCAGGCCGGCGATGAAGGTGATCAGGCTCGACCAGAGGAACGACGGCATGTCGCCGGTGCGTTCGAACACCACCAGGGTCGCCATGGGCACGACCATGCTGACTGCCAGGGTGATCAGGAAGATGCCGATGATGAAACCAATGATCCTTAAGGTCGGCAACGCCATGTGATCTGCTCTGACTCGAAACGGAAGGGCGCCATTCTACCTATGGGTCTGGTGATGTAAACGCTAGAATGGCCGCACATTTACCTGCCAGGAGGGTAGCCGATGGAGGCTCTCGACGCATTGCTCAACCGTGTTTCCGTGCCACGCCTGACCGACCCTGCGCCCAACGAGGCCCAGCGTGAGGCGCTGTTCCAGGCCGCCTTGCGCGCACCGGACCACGGCCAGCTGCGGCCGTGGCGCTTTCTGACCATCGAGGGCCAGGGCCGCGACAAGCTCGGTGAACTGTTTGCCGAAGCGTTGCAGCACAAGGGCGACGCCAGCCAGGCTGCGCTGGACAAGGCGCGCGCGATGCCGCTGCGTGCGCCGTTGCTGATCGTGGTGATCGCCAAGCTGCAGGATCACTTCAAGGTGCCCAAGTCCGAGCAGCGCCTGGCGGCCGGTTGCGCGGCCCATGGCATCCTGATTGCGGCGCATGCCCAGGGGATCGGTGCGGTGTGGCGTACCGGCGACATGGCCTTCGATGCGCATGTGCACAAGGGCTTGGGGCTGGCGGAGAACGAGGAGCTGATCGGCTACCTGTATGTCGGCACGCCGATGGCCGAGCCGCGCACGGCGCCGATTCTGGAAACCGCCGATTACGTCAGCGGCTGGGGCGAATAACGTAGGGGGCCGCTTTGCGGCCCTTTCGCGACACAAGGCCGCTCCTGCAGGTAACGCGATCCCCTGTAGGAGCGGCCTTGTGTCGCGAAAGGGCTGCAAAGCAGCCCCGGCATTCTGTCAGTTGGCAGCAATGTTCTCAGGCAACTCCAACCGGGCCACGAACCCACCCTGCGGGTGATTCTCCAGCACTAGACTCCCGCCGTGCCGCTCGGCCGCCTTGCGCGCAATGGCCAGCCCCAGGCCATGCCCCGCCGCCTCCTGCCCCGGCGCCCGGAAGAACGGCTCACCCAACTGCGCCAGATGCTCCGGCGCCGCCCCTGGCCCATGGTCGCGCACGCTCAGCACGATCTTGTCCTGCTCGCGCTGCGCACTGATCTCGATCGGTTGGCCCTCCGGGTTGAAGCGCAGGGCATTGCGCACCAGGTTGTCCACGGCACGCTCGATCAGCGTCGGCCAGCCTTGCAGCGTCAGCCCCGGCTGCGCCTCCAGTTTCACCTCCTGCTCCGGTGCGCTGAGCTGAGCGTCCTTGCGCACGCTGCCGAGCAAGGCGTTGAGGTCGACAGGCTCGGCGTGGGCCTGCTCGGCATCGACCCGGGCCAGCGTCAGGATTTCGCTGATCAGGTCTTCCAGGCGGTCGCATTCACGGGTCAGGCGTGGCCACAAGGCCTGGCGCTGTTCGGTTTCGGCGCGCTCGGCCAGGGCCAGGGCGATGCGCAGGCGCGCCAGTGGCGAGCGCAGCTCGTGGGACACGTCACGCAGCAGTTGGCGCTGGCTGCCGATCAGGCTCTGCAGGCGCGCGCCCATCTTGTTGAAGTCTTTGGCCAGCACGCCGAACTCGTCACGCCGGGCGGCCAGGCGGGCCAGGCTGTTCTGTTGGTAGCTGGCCTGGCCAAGGTCGTGCACGGCGCCGCGCAGGCGGTTCAGGGGGCGGGTGATCGACAAGGTCACCAGCAGGCTGAACAAGGTCAGCACCACCAAGGCGATGCCCAGCGCACTCAACGGCCAGAGCAGGCTCTCGCGGTGCCAGGCGTCCAGCTCCGGGTGCGGGATGCGGTAGATCAGCAGGTAGGTGTTGCCGGTTTCGGGGCTGGTGTATTCCTCGGTCAGGCGCCGCCACGGCAGGTGGCGCTCGTCATTGTGCTGGCGCGCCTCGAACGCCGCAGCGCGGCGCGGGAAGGTACCCGGCACCACGGCATCGCCGCTGTCGTCGAGCACCTGCACATCGATCTTGTAGCGCTCCTTGCGTCGTTCCAAAAAGGCCTGGGCAGATTCCAGGCCTTCCTGCTCATAGTGCTTGGCCCAATCGCTGGCCATGGTCTTGAGGCCCGGGTGACGGCTGAGGATCCAGGCGTCCTGGTTAAGCACGTGGCCGAGCAGGATCGACAGGCCCGCGACCAGGGTTATAGCCAGCCAGAAACTGGCCAGGATGCGCCAGAACAGAGAACGCAAGAGCACCTCCTGAAAACGGGAAAAGCCCGGCCCGCTTGAGGGCGGGCCGGGCATCGGGTTGACAGCTTACTGGGCCTTGCCAGCCTTTTCAGCTTTCCAGGCCTGGAATTCCTTCCATTCAGCCTTGCGTGCTTCGCGTTCCTTCTGCAGTTCATCGAACTTCTTCTGCTGGTCAGGCTTGAGCAGCGCGCGGACTTGGCTGTCGGTCTTGTCATGGCTGGCCTTGAGTTCGTCTTTCATGGCCTTCTGCTCGGCGGCTGGCAGCTTGTTCAGGTAGCGCTCGGTGATTTCGCGGCGGTTGTGCATCTGCTCGCCCATCAACTTGCCGATCTGCTGGCGCTGGTCGCGGCTCAGGTCCAGTTGGGCGAAAGGCGCATCACCGCGATGATGCGGGCCGTCGTGACGCGGGCCGCCGTCAGGCATGGCCATGGCCACGGTCGGCAGGGCGGCGGCGAACATCAGGGCGATAAGGGTCTTGCGCATGGTGTCTCTCCTGTCATGGGCCGGTGGTTACCGGATGAGCTCAGTCTAGGGAGATCAAGGTCAAGCGCAGTCAGCTCACGGTAAAGGCAGGGTAAAGATGGGGCGCGGGCGGCCCCATGCAGGCTTACAGGCAGTAATAGTAACCGCGGCTACGCAGCGCGACGATCCGCGCCCGCCCATCGGCATGCGGGCCGATCTTCTTGCGCAGGTTACTGACATGCATGTCCAGGCTGCGGTCATACAGGGTCAGCTTGCGCCCCAGTGCGATCTGCGCCAGTTCCTGCTTGTCCAGCGGCTCGCCCGGTTGGCGCAGCAGCGCTTCGAGGATGCGGCTTTCGGACAGGGTCAGGCTCATGTCGCGGCCATCGATGCTGACCACGCCGCGCACCGGGCTGAACGCCAGGTCACCGATTTCCAGCTGGGTGGTGGTGGCGGTGGGGTGGCTGCGGCGCAGCACGGCGCGCAGGCGCGCGGTGAGCTCTCGGGGGTCGCAGGGCTTGGCCAGGTAATCGTCGGCGCCCAGTTCCAGGCCGAGGATGCGGTCCAGCGGTTCGCCACGGGCCGACAGCATCAGCACCGGCAGTTCGGCATGTTCGCTGCGCAGTTGCTTGAGCAGCTCCAGGCCGCTGCCGTCGGGCAGCATCACATCCAGCACCACGGCCGCCGGGGCATGCTCGGCCAAGGCCTGGCGCGCGCTCAAGCCATCGTGGCAGGCGCGTACCGCAAACCCTTCCTGGGTCAGCCAGCTGCCGAGCAGCTCGCAGAGTTCCTGGTCATCATCAATCAGTAACAGCTCGCTCATGACTCACTCAATTCAACCATTGACGGCGTCTTCTGTGTCCGCCAGTGGCAAAGATACCGCAGACTGAGGGCGAGCGTGCAATTCGAGCGGGGGAGACCGCGTCGCCGGCTTGATCGGCGACGCGGTGGCAGCTCAAGGCAGGACTTGCTTGAACGGCTTGACGATGACCTTGTCGTACACGCCCGCGGCGATGTACGGGTCGGCATCGGCCCAGGCCTGGGCGGCGGCCAGGGAGTCGAACTCGGCGACGATCAGGCTGCCGCTGAAGCCGGCTTCACCCGGGTCGTTGCTGTCGATGGCCGGGTGCGGGCCGGCCAGTACCACGCGGCCTTCGGCCTTGAGCTGCTGCAGGCGCTCGATGTGCGCCGGGCGCGCGGCCAGGCGTTTTTCCAGGGAGTTCGCGACGTCGCTGGCGATGATGGCGTAGAGCATGTCAATCCTTGGGTTTGGAGGTGGAGGGGTCGTCGTGCAGGTGACGCGACAGGTACACACCCTGCGCCACCAGGAAGAGCACTGTCATGCCCAGGCTGCCGAACACCTTGAAGTCGACCCAGAAGTTCTGGAAGGTAAAGGCAACGAACAGGTTGGCGGCGCCGCAGAACACGAAGAAGGCGACCCAGGCCACGTTCAGGCGCGACCAGATGGCATCGGGCAGGGTCAAGGCGTGGCCCATGATGCGCTTGATCAGCACCCGGTCGCCGATGAAGTGACTACCGGCGAAGCCCAGGGCAAACAGCCAGTTGACCACCGGCGCCTTCCACTTGAGGAAGGTTTCGCTGTGAAAGGTCAGGGTCAGGCCACCGAACACCAGGCAGGCGATCAAGGTCAGCCACTGGCCCTTTTCCAGTTTGCGCTGGCGCAGGAACAGTGCACCGTAAACCACCAGCGAGCTGATGATCAGCATCGCCGTGGCGCTGTAGATGCCGCCGAATTCGAAGTTGTGACCGGCGACTTCCACCGGGCGCGGGTCGAGCTTGTAGACGATGAAGAAGAGCAGCAGCGGGATGAAATCGATGAATTGTTTCACAATGGCAGCCAGGATCGGGATGTGACGGCATAATAACAAACATCGATTCCAGCGAAAGCGCTCCTCCATGAATGTTGATCTGCACTGTCACAGCACGGCCTCCGACGGCGCCCTGTCGCCTACGGACCTGGTCGCCCGGGCCCATGAGCACGGGGTGCAAACGCTGGCACTGACCGACCACGATACCCTCGAAGGGCTGGCCGAGGCGCGCCAGGCCTGCCACGCGCGTGGCATGCACTGGGTCAGCGGCGTTGAGCTGTCGTGCACCTGGGGTGGCGCGACCATTCACGTGCTGGGCTACAATTTCCCGCTCGAAGCGCCGCCCTTGCTCCAGGCCATCGAGGCCTTGCATCGCGGCCGCTGGTTGCGCGCCGAGGAAATCGACAAACGGTTGGCAGCCAAGGGCATGCCAGGCGCCCTCGACGGCGCACGGGCCGTGCAGCAGGAGCTGGGCGACAGCGGCAACGCCCCGGCGCGGCCTCACTTTGCCGAATTCCTGGTGCGCGCCGGCCATGTCAAGGACCGCGCCGAGGCCTTCCGCAAGTGGCTCGGGGCCGGCAAGCTGGGCGATGTCAAGCAGCACTGGCCGACGCTCGATGAAACTGTCGCCACCCTGCGCCAGTCCAACGCCTGGGTGAGCCTTGCGCATCCCATGCATTACGATCTGACCCGCAGCAAGCGCAGGCGCCTGATTGCCGACTATATTCAGGCAGGCGGGCAGGCGCTTGAAGTGGTCAACGGGATGATGCCGGCCGAGCAGGTGGGCACGATGTCCATCCTCACCCGTGAGTTCGGCCTGCTGGCAAGCGCTGGCAGCGATTTCCACGGCCCCGGCACCTGGGGCGAGATCGGTGCCTACCGGCCATTGCCCGAGGACTTGCCACCTCTGTGGCGTCGATTCAGCCATGAACAGCCTATGGCGCTATGAACAGGACGACTTTGTGAGCCAATTTTTCCAGATTCATCCGGAGAACCCACAACCGCGCCTGATCCGCCAGGCGGTGGAGATCATCCGCAAGGGCGGCGTGGTGGTCTACCCGACCGACTCGGCCTATGCCCTGGGCTGCCAGATCGGCGACAAGGCGGCGATCGAGCGCGTGCGCCGCCTGCGCGGCCTGGACAAGACCCACAACTTCACCCTGATGTGCTGCGACATGTCGCAACTGGGGCTGTACGCCAAGGTCGACACCGGCACCTTCCGCCTGCTCAAGGCCCATGTGCCCGGGCCCTACACCTTCATTCTCAACGGTACCCGCGAAGTGCCGCGCCTGCTGCTGCATGAAAAGCGCCGCACCATCGGCCTGCGCGTGCCTGACCACGGCATCACCCTGGCGCTGTTGGCCGAGCTGGGCGAGCCGCTGATGAGCGTGAGCCTTATCCTGCCGGGCGACACCGAACCGATGACCGATCCCTACGAGATCCGCGAGCGCCTGGAGCACCATGTGGACCTGGTCATCGACGGCGGCTTTGGCGACCTCAAGGCCTCGACCATCATCGACCTGTCCGGCGACGAACCTGAGCTGATCCGCGAAGGCTGCGGCGACCCCACGCCGTTCATGGTCAACGTGTGAGTCAGGTGGAAGTAGCCGAGGCGCCGGCCGAGCAGGCCGCTTCGCCCCAGCAGTTGCAACTGGCGCTGGTCTACGGCGAAGCACTCACCGAAATGCCGGTGGACCTGTACATCCCGCCGGATGCCCTGGAGGTCATCCTCGAAGCCTTCGAGGGGCCGCTGGACCTGCTGCTGTACCTGATCCGCAAGCAGAACATCGACATCCTCGACATTCCCGTGGCGGAGATCACACGCCAGTACATGGGCTATGTCGAGCTGATGAAGAGCGTGCGCCTGGAGCTGGCCGCCGAGTACCTGGTCATGGCCGCGATGCTCGCCGAAATCAAGTCGCGCATGCTGTTGCCGCGCTCGGCCGAGGTCGAGGAAGAGGAGGGCGACCCGCGCGCCGAGCTGATCCGCCGCCTGCAGGAGTACGAGCGCTTCAAGGCTGCCGCCGAAGGCATCGACGAGTTGCCGCGGGTGGGCCGTGAGGTCATCGTGCCGCGTCTGGAGGCCCCCCAGGCCAAGGTGCGCAAGCTGCTGCCGCAGGTCAGCCTGGAAGAGCTGCTGGTGTCCATGGCCGAAGTCATGCGCCGCAACGATCTGTTCGAGAGCCACCAGATCACTCGCGAGACGCTGTCCACCCGCGAGCGCATGAGTGATGTACTGGAGCGCCTCAAAGGTGGCGCTTTCGTGCCGTTTGCCGAGCTGTTCTCCTCAGACGAGGGTAAGCTTGGCGTGGTGGTGACCTTCATGGCGATCCTCGAGCTGGTGAAGGAATCGCTGGTCGAACTGGTGCAGAATGCGCCCTTTGCGCCGATCCATGTGCGGCTGCGTCCCGAGTCTGTCGAAGAACCTGATGAACCTGAATGAACCCCGCGACCTGGCGTCGCTGATCGAAGCCTTCCTGCTCGCTTCGGGCAAGCCGCAGTCCCTCGAACGCCTCTACGAGCTGTTCGAGGAGGCCGAGCGCCCCGAGCCGAAGGTGTTCAAGAAGGCCCTGGAAGTGCTCGCCAAGTCCTGCGCCGGGCGGGCGTTCGAGCTCAAGGAGGTGGCCACCGGTTACCGCCTGCAGATTCGTGAAGACTTCGCGCCCTGGGTCGGAAGGCTGTGGGAAGAACGCCCGCAGCGATATTCCCGTGCGTTGCTCGAAACCATGGCGCTGATCGCCTACCGCCAGCCGATCACCCGTGGCGAGATCGAGGATGTGCGGGGTGTTGCGGTCAACAGCAACATCATCAAGACGCTGATGAAGCGCGAGTGGATTCGCGTGGTCGGCTACCGCGAGGTACCCGGGCGCCCGGCGATGTTCGCCACCACCAAGGCATTTCTCGATCACTTCAATCTCAAGAGCCTGGACGAGCTGCCAGCGCTGGCCGAACTGCGCGAGATGGAACCTCAACCGGTGCTTGATCCGGATGATGCCCCGGTGCCGGCGCACATACAGGCCCTGGCCGATGCCAGCCTGGGTGACGAAGAGGTGCAGGTTGAGCCCAGGGAAGAGACCAGTTTCCGCAGTTTACTGGTGGAGCTCGATGCCATGGAGGAGGGGCTGAAGACCGACTTCGACGACCTGCGCGAGGAAGAGCCTGAGGCCTCGGGGGAGGAAGAGGGCAAGTCGCAGCCCTGACTCTTCTGCTGCCTGTGCGGCCTCTTCGCGGGTAAACCCGCTCCCACAGGGAAATCACAGTGGCTGAATGCGGCATGGTACCTGTGGGAGCGGGTTTACCCGCGAAGAGGCCGGTACTGCCTACTCATCACCATTAGGCAGAATTCACTGCCAAAGCCGACAAAACCCTCTACCCTGCAGTGCGTTCCCTCAGCGAACCGCGTATGATGCGCGGCCCTTTGGCGCGTTCGCTGCCAAGACCCTTATTTCATTCCTACACCGGGAGGTGCCCAGATGAGTGAGCAAGACCTGCAAAATACCGAAATTACCCCACCAGCCGGCGAAAAGCTGCAGAAAGTGCTGGCACGCATTGGCGTCGGCTCGCGCCGTGACGTCGAAGCCTGGATCAGTCAGGGCCGCATCAAGGTCAACGGCGTCGAAGCCACCCTCGGCCTGCGCGTCGACCTGCATGACGCCATTACCGTAGATGGCAAGCTGATCAAGCGTGAAGAGGCCGCCGAGGCCACGCGCCGGGTAATCATGTACAACAAGCCCGACGGCGAGATCTGCACCCGTGACGACCCGGAAGGCCGCCCGACCGTGTTCGACCGCTTGCCGCGGCCAAAAGAAGGGCGCTGGATCAATATCGGCCGCCTCGACATCAACACCACAGGCCTGCTGCTGTTCACAACCGACGGCGAACTGGCCAACCGCCTGATGCACCCGTCCTACGAGATGGACCGCGAGTACGCCGTGCGCGTGCGTGGTGAAGTCGATGACGAAATGATCGATCGCCTCAAGGCCGGTGTGATGCTCGAAGACGGCCCGGCCAAGTTCACCGACATCCAGAAGGCGCCAGGCGGCGAAGGCTTCAACCACTGGTACCACTGCGTGGTGATGGAAGGCCGTAACCGTGAAGTGCGCCGCCTGTGGGAATCCCAGGGCATGGTGGTCAGCCGCCTGAAGCGCGTGCGCTTCGGCCCGGTGTTCCTCAACTCCGACCTGCCGATGGGCCGCTGGCGTGAAATGACCCAAGGCGAAATCGACATCCTCGCCGCTGAAGTGGGCCTGCAGCCAGTAGCGCTGCCGACCCTGAACCTCAAGGCCAAGGACAAGATGGAGCGCTTGCAGCGCAAGTCGAGCCGTCCGCTGGGGCGCAACGAGCGCGTGCGCAGCCTGCGCCCGGCCCATGAGGGGGCCGCAGCCGAGCGTCCGGCACGTCAGTCGCGTGACGAAGCACCGCGCAAGGGCAGCCGTGGCAGCGCCGTGGCCGAACGCCCGAGCGAGATGCGCAAGCGCCCAGGCAAGCCTGACGGTGATAAGCCGGCCGGCCGTGGTCGCGGCAAGCCGCGGGGTTGATTGCTCTTTGCAGCCATGAGAAACCAGCCTTCGGGCTGGTTTTTTTATGCCTGTGAGAATTTGGGGCCGCAAAGCGGCCCCAAGATATTGAACAAAAAGAAATTTTCGGACGACTGGCAAGTTTGCAAACCACCATGTAAAGAAATTTATACAGAACGGGCTGAAATTAGCGCGCAATTCGGATTTTTCTTGTTGGTGTAAACAGAACTTGCCGCGCCACCCTCCGCAAACCCCCAGCTTCCACATTGCTCCATATTGCCCAAACCCCCGTACCACGGTGATATAGCGCTCATTGCCGTGTGCAAAAGCCCGTCCACAGAGCCGGGCCGACAGAACAACAAATGGAGGCGCCATGTACGCCGATCACTTCGCCTTTTCAGGCTCCTACCACAGGATCGCTGCGTTTTTTCCCAAGGAAACGATGCAACGCGTTGACGCCTGCGCGTTTGCAGGGGTATACAGTGCGCCGCGTTTTACCTGTGACCCTCTTGCGTACCGCGCACTCCTGCCCACACCTGGCTGATCCGCCCCGGCGGTATCCGTTGGCAGGAAACCCAAGGTAACCACCTTGCCCATTCCGCTGCGCCACGAGCGCGGTGGGTCCGATTCCGTCACAGATAAAAACAATGCAGGTGACTTCGTTCATGAGTGGACAAAACATGCATTCAGGCGAGCTCAAGCGGGGCCTGAAGAACCGCCACATCCAGTTGATCGCCCTCGGCGGCGCGATTGGTACCGGCCTGTTCCTCGGCTCGGCAGGCGTGATGAAATCAGCCGGCCCGTCGATGATCCTCGGTTACGCGATATGCGGCTTCATCGCCTTCATGATCATGCGCCAACTCGGCGAAATGATCGTCGAAGAGCCGGTGGCCGGCTCGTTCAGTCACTTCGCACACACCTACTGGGGGGGCTTTGCCGGTTTCCTGTCGGGCTGGAACTGCTGGGTGCTGTACATCCTGGTGGGCATGTCGGAGCTGTCGGCGGTAGGCAAGTACGTGCATTACTGGTGGCCGGAGATCCCGACCTGGGTCACGGCAGCAGCATTCTTCGTGCTGATCAACGCCATCAACCTGATGAACGTGAAGTTCTTCGGTGAGGCTGAATTCTGGTTCGCCATCATCAAGGTCGTAGCCATCGTCAGCATGATCGGCCTGGGTGCCTACCTGCTGACCAGCGGCAACGGCGGCCCTGACGCCTCGGTGAGCAATCTGTGGAGCCACGGCGGCTTCTTCCCGCATGGTGTCAGCGGCCTGGTGATGGCCCTGGCGTTCATCATGTTCTCGTTCGGTGGCCTGGAAATGCTCGGTTTCACCGCCGCCGAGGCCGACAAGCCAAAGACCGTGATCCCGAAAGCGATCAACCAGGTCATCTACCGCATCCTGATCTTCTATGTCGGCGCTCTGGTCGTGCTGCTGTCGCTGACCCCATGGGACAACCTGGTCGCCAGCATCGATGCGTCCGGTGGCAGCTATGGCAGCAGCCCGTTCGTCCAGGTGTTCTCGCTGCTGGGCAGCGATGTGGCGGCCAACCTGCTGAACTTCGTGGTGCTGACCGCAGCGCTGTCGGTCTACAACAGCGGCACCTACTGCAACGCCCGCATGCTGCTGGGCATGGCCGAGCAGGGTGATGCTCCGGCCTCGCTGGCCAAGGTCGACAAGCGCGGCGTGCCGGTGCGTTCGATCCTGGTGTCGGCGGGTGTGACCCTGATAGCCGTGCTGCTCAACTACCTGATGCCGCAGAATGCGCTGGAGCTGCTGATGTCGCTGGTGGTCGCGACCTTGGTGATCAACTGGGCGATGATCAGCTACTCGCACCTGAAGTTCCGCCAGCACCTTGACCGTGTTGGCCAGAAGCCGCTGTTCAAGGCGCTGTGGTACCCGTACGGCAACTATGTGGTGCTGGCCTTCGTGGTGCTGATCCTGGGCATCATGCTGATGATTCCAGGCATCCAGGTGTCGGTGTATGCGATCCCGGTGTGGCTGGCGGCGATGCTGCTGGCGTACCTGGCCAAGGGCAAGCGCCGGCCGCAGGCCAATGGCACTGCCGGTGCCGTGGCCAAGTAAATCTTTGGCTAGTTGAAGAAACCCGATGTCAGGTGACTGGCGTCGGGTTTTTTGTTGCCTGTACCGGCCTCTTCGCGGGCGCGCCCGCTCCCACAGGATCACCACAGGCCTGAGACTTGTGGAGTACCTGTGGGAGCGGGCCTGCCCGCGAAGAGGCCGGCACAGGTTTCAGATCTGTTCCAGCAGCCAACTGCGAAACGCCCTCAAGGATGGCAATGCCTCGTTCCTGGGCGGATAGATCAGGTAATAACTGCGCTGGCTGGCAAACGCCGCCCCCGGGCTGAACAACTCGCCCTTGGCCAACTCTTCCTCCACCAGGATCCTCGGCACCAGGCCGATGCCGATCCCGGCCCGCACCGCCTGAATCAGGTGCGAGGTCAGTTCGAAGCTCGGCCCCAGGCGCATCGCCCGGTGCGGCAGGGCGTGGTGGGAAAACCACTCGCCCCAGGCGTGCGGGTTGTTGGCGACGTTCAACAGTACCTCTTCACTGATCCGCGCCGGGCTCCAGCCTTGGGCGTCGCCACCCGCTTCAGGCGGCAGGATCACCACCAGTTCCTCGGCATGCAGCCGATGGCAGATCAGGCCCGGCAGGTCATGGCTGGCCACACCTATGGCGGCGTCTATCTCGCTGGTGTCGAAGTTGATCGCTTCGATGCGTGAATGAATATGCACCAGCATGCCCGGGTGGGCGCTGTAGAACGCATGCAGGCGCGGCAGCAGCCACTTCGAGCCGAAGGTGGGCAGGGTCGCCAGGCGCAGGGTGCCGACCCCGGTCTGGTAGGCCAGCGCCTGCAAGGTGGCGCTGCGTATGCGCCCCAGCGCCTCGCTCAGCTCGCGCTGGTACAGCCGGCCGACGTCGGTCAGCTGCACCTGGCGGCCCTCGCGGCGGAACAGGGTCAGGCCCAGTTGATGCTCCAGGGCCTGCACCTGACGGCTGACCGCGCTCTGGGTCAGCGACAGTTCGGCGGCGGCGCGGGTGTAGCTTTCATGCCGGGCCGCGGCCTCGAAAGCCAGCAGCAGCGACATGGATGGAGTCAGGTGGCGGTAATTCATTCATAAAAGTCATTGATAGCGGCAGGATTATCCGTTTGCCCCTGAAGCGAAACTACAGGAACATTGGTCTATACGTCATCCCTGCATGAAGCAATGCATGCCGGAACGACAGGATTCCCGTGAATTAGCCACTATCAAGAGGCCATCCTTCGATGATCGCCCAGCTGTCGACCCTTGCGCCGAGCGCCAACTACCCCGAATTCCTCGAAGCCCTGCGCAACAGCGGCTTCCGTGGCCAGATCAGCGCTGACTACGGCACCCGTACGGTGCTGGCCACCGACAACTCGATCTACCAGCGCCTGCCTCAGGCGGCGGTGTTCCCGCTGGACGCCGATGACGTGGCGCGTGTCGCCACCCTGATGGGTGAGCCGCGTTTCCAGCAGGTCAAGCTGACCCCACGTGGCGGTGGTACTGGCACCAACGGCCAGTCGCTGACCGACGGTATCGTCGTCGATTTGTCGCGGCACATGAACCAGATCCTCGAAATCAACGTCGAGGAGCGCTGGGTGCGGGTCCAGGCCGGTACCGTCAAGGATCAGCTCAATGCCGCGCTCAAGCCCCACGGCCTGTTCTTCGCCCCTGAGCTGTCGACTTCCAACCGCGCCACTGTCGGCGGCATGATCAACACCGACGCCAGCGGCCAGGGCAGCTGCACCTATGGCAAGACCCGCGACCACGTGCTGGAACTGCACACTGTGCTGCTCGGCGGCGAGCGCCTGCACAGCCTGCCGATTGACGACGCTGGGTTGGAGCAGGCCTGCGCCGCGCCTGGCCGGGTTGGTGAGGTGTACCGCATTGCCCGGGAGATCCAGGAAACCCAGAGCGAATTGATCGAGACCACTTTCCCCAAGCTCAACCGCTGTCTGACCGGCTACGACCTCGCGCACCTGCGTGACGAACAAGGCCGCTTCAACCTCAACAGTGTGCTGTGCGGTGCCGAAGGCTCGCTGGGCTATGTGGTCGAAGCCAAGCTCAATGTGCTGCCGATCCCGAAGTATGCCGTGCTGGTCAACGTGCGCTACACCAGCTTCATGGACGCGCTGCGCGACGCCAACGCTCTGATGGCGCTCAAGCCGCTGTCGATCGAGACGGTCGACTCCAAGGTGCTGATGCTGGCAATGAAGGACATCGTCTGGCACAGCGTTGCCGAGTACTTCCCGGCCGACCCCGAGCGCCCGACCCTGGGCATCAACCTGGTGGAGTTCTGTGGCGACGAGCCGGCCGAGGTCAATGCCCGGGTCCAGGCTTTCATCGACCACCTGCAGCGCGATACCAGTGTCGAGCGCCTGGGCCATACCCTGGCCGAGGGCGCCGAAGCGGTGACCCGCGTCTACACCATGCGCAAACGTTCGGTGGGCCTGCTCGGCAACGTCGAAGGTGAAGTGCGCCCGCAACCGTTCGTTGAAGACACCGCCGTGCCGCCAGAGCAACTGGCCGACTACATCGCTGACTTCCGCGCGCTGCTCGACGGCTACGGCCTGGCCTATGGCATGTTTGGCCATGTCGATGCCGGCGTACTGCACGTGCGCCCGGCGCTGGACATGAAAGATCCGGCCCAGGCTGCGCTGGTCAAGCCGATCTCCGACGCCGTGGCCGCGCTGACCAAACGCTATGGCGGCCTGCTTTGGGGGGAGCACGGCAAGGGCCTGCGCTCGGAATACGTGCCGGAGTACTTCGGCGAACTGTACCCTGCATTGCAGCGTCTGAAGGGCGCCTTCGACCCGCACAATCAGCTCAACCCTGGCAAGATCTGCACCCCGCCAGACAGCGCCGAAGGCCTGACCAAGGTCGACGGCGTGACCCTGCGAGGCGACCTCGACCGCACCATCGATGAGCGCGTGTGGCAGGACTTCCCCAGCGCCGTGCACTGCAACGGCAACGGCGCCTGCTACAACTACGACCCCAACGACGCCATGTGCCCGTCGTGGAAGGCCACCCGCGAACGCCAGCATTCGCCCAAGGGCCGTGCCTCGCTGATGCGCGAATGGCTGCGCTTGCAGGGCGAGGCCAACATCGACGTGCTGGCGGCGGCGCGCAACAAGGTGTCGTGGCTCAAGGGGCTGCCGGCGCGGCTGCGCAACAACCGCGCCCGCAACCAGGGCCAGGAAGACTTTTCCCATGAGGTGTATGACGCCATGGCCGGCTGCCTGGCCTGCAAGTCTTGCGCCGGGCAGTGCCCGATCAAGGTCAACGTGCCGGACTTCCGCTCGCGCTTCCTCGAGCTGTACCACGGCCGCTACCAGCGCCCGCTGCGTGACTACCTGATCGGCTCGCTGGAATTCACCATTCCGTACCTGGCCCATGCGCCTGGCCTGTACAACGCGGTGATGGGCTCGAAGTGGGTCAGCAAGCTGCTGGCGGACAAGGTCGGCATGGTCGACAGCCCGCTGATCAGCCGCTTCAACTTCCAGTCGACCCTGACCCGCTGCCGCGTCGGCGTGGCCAGCGTGCCGGCCCTGCGCGAGCTGACCCCGGCCCAGCGCGAGCGCAGCATCGTGTTGGTGCAGGATGCCTTCACCCGCTACTTCGAAACGCCGCTGCTGGCCGCGTTCATCGAGCTGGCCCATCGCTTGGGGCACAGGGTGTTCCTGGCGCCGTACAGCGCCAACGGCAAGCCGCTGCATGTGAAGGGCTTCCTCGGCGCCTTCGCCAAGGCGGCGATCCGCAATGCGACCCAGCTCAAGGCCTTGGCTGACTGCGGCGTGCCGCTGGTGGGCCTGGACCCGGCGATGACCCTGGTCTACCGCCAGGAGTACCAGAAGGTGCCGGGCCTGGAAGAGTGCCCGCAGGTGAAGCTGCCACAGGAGTGGCTGATGGATGTGCTGCCGGAACAGGCGCCGACCGCGCCGGGCAACTTCCGCCTGATGGCGCACTGCACCGAGAAGACCAACGTGCCGGCCAGTACCAAGCAGTGGGAGCAGGTGTTTGCCCGCCTGGGGTTGAAGCTGGTGACCGAGGCGACCGGCTGCTGTGGCATGTCCGGTACCTACGGGCACGAGGCGCGCAACCAGGCGACTTCACGCACCATCTTCGAGCAGTCGTGGGCGACCAAGCTGGACAAGGAAGGCGAGGCGCTGGCGACCGGCTACTCGTGCCGCAGCCAGGTCAAGCGCATGACCGAGCGGCAGATGCGCCACCCGCTGGAAGTGGTGTTGCAGTACGCCAAGCGCTGACCTTGAGGGCCCCGGGGGCTGCTATGCAGCCCTTTCGCGACACAAGGCCGCTCCTACAAGAGAATGCGATCCCCTGTAGGAGCGGCCTTGTGTCGCGAAAGGAGCGCAAAGCGCTCCCAGCTTTACTAGCCGCGCTCCAGCCGGGCCCGCCGGTACAGATAAAGGCTCAACACCAGCCCACAGCACGCCGCCGCCGCGGCAAACAGAAACATCGAAGCAAACCCGAACCCCGATGCCACTGCACCCACCAGCGGCCCGGTAATCCCCAGCGACAGGTCGATGAACAGCGAATACGCCCCCACCGCCGCCCCGCGGTTGGCCGCCGACACCTGGTTCACCGCTTCCACGCCCAGCGCCGGGAACACCAGCGAGAAGCCGAAGCCACTCAGCGCTGCTCCCGCCAGTGCCATCTCGGCATTGGGCGCCATCCACAGCATCAACAGCCCCAGTGTTTCCACCGAAAGGCAAACGATTGCCACCCGGAACCCACCGATCCGGTTGATCAGGTTGCCGAACAGCAACCGCGCGCAGATGAAACTGGCGCCGAACAGGCTCAGGGTCAGCGCCGCATTGGCCCAACCGCGGCTGGCGTAATACAGGGTGATGAAGGTGGCGATGGTGCCAAAGCCGATCGAGCCCAGCGCCAGCCCCGAGCCATGCGGGAACACCTTGCCCAGCACCTGCATGAATGGCAGGCGCTTGCCGCTGACCACAGGCGCTGCGCGCTTCGGCCAGGCCAGCAGCAGGCCCAGGGCGCACAGCAGGAGGATGCTCGTTCCCATGCTCCACAGCCCCAGGCTTTTGACCATCAGCACGCCCAGTGGCGCACCGATGGCCAGCGCGCCATAGCTGGCGATGCCGTTCCAGGAAATGACCTTGGCGGTGTGCTCGGCACCGACCCGGCCGATGCCCCAGCCGATCGAGCCGGAACCCACCAGGCTTTCCGCACTGCCCAGCACCAGCCGGCCGACCAGCAGGCAGCCGAGGCTGACCCAAGGCAGGTGGGTGAGGAAGGCACAGGCCAGCATGAACACACCGCTCAGGCCGCAGCCTGCCAGGCCATACATGACCGCCTTCTTGCTGCCATGGTTGTCGATGATACGGCTGGCGGTAGGGCGGCTGAGCAGGGTGGCGAGGTACTGCACGCTGATCACCAGGCCTGCGATCACGGCGCTGAAGCCGAGGTCGTTGTGCACATAGCCGGGCAGTACGGCGAGGGGGATGCCGATGTTCAGGTAGCCGATGAAGGTGAACAGGACGATGGAAACGACTTGCAGGGTGACCGCAAGAGGGCGCGGTGAGTCAGGCATGGGGGTCTTCGTGGCAGAGGTTCGTGACGGTGTGAAAACGTGATGACGGGGGTAGCCCGCAGGTCAGCCGTTTTCACACAGTCGGAGGGATGCGCGGTTTATTCCTGGTCAGCGCTGGATTGGTCGTCACCATCCTGATCGACGGCAGGCGTCGGTTCGGCGTGGACGGTAACGGATGGCTCTTCGGGGTTCAGGCTTGGGAAGGGAAGATTCGGGATTTCATGCATCTCGTCGTTCCTCGCAAGTGTGAGTGAAAAGTCTGCGCCAGGCGCGTTTGGAGCTTCATGAAGCGTGGGCAGGATACACAAGTCTGGATGACAGTTTGTAATTTTTCCCCGTCACTTGTCGGTTTTGCGGGCGGATACCGGACGGATTGCGGCAAAAAAACAGGGCCATCAGGCCCTGTCGTTGGTGGTTACTTGCGGCCTTCAGCCGTCTCGGCGACCTTGTCGGTGCGTGCGCACATGATGAAGTCATTGCGGTGCAGGCCCTTGATCGAGTGGCTCCACCAGGTCACGGTGACCTTGCCCCACTCGGTCATCAGGCCAGGGTGGTGGCCTTCGGCTTCGGCGATTTCGCCCACGGCATTGGTGAAGGCCAGGGCCTGCTTGAAGTTCTTGAACAGGAATACGCGCTCCAGTTCCATGTGGCCATCGCGGATTTCGATGTTCCAGTCCGGGATCTCGCGGATCAGTACCGCCAGTTCCTCGTCGGTGACCTTGGGTGCATCAGCGCGGCAGGCTTCACAGTGGGCTTGGTTCAAGGCATTCATGGGTGTGTTTTCCGCTTCGAGTTGTTATCGGCAAGGCGCTCAGGCAGCGACCTTGGGTGGAAATTTCGGTGCGTGCAGCCCCAGCTGCATGGCTTGCTGGACCATGGCCATGATGTCTTCGTGGGCCAGGTCGAACAGGCGCTTCATTTTCGGCAGCACGAAGTACAGCGGCTGCAGGATGTCGATACGGTACGGCGTGCGCATGCACTCGATCGGGTCGAAGGCCTGGTGCTCAGGCTCGCCAGAGAGACTGTAGACGGTCTCCTTCGGCGAGGAGAGGATGCCGCCGCCATAGATCTTGCGGCCCTGCGCGGTTTCCATCAGGCCGAACTCGATGGTCATCCAGTACAGGCGCGCCAGGTAGACGCGTTGTTCCTTGGTCGCGGCCAGGCCGAGCTTGCCGTAGGTGTGAGTGAATTCGGCAAAGAACGGGTTGGTCAGCAGCGGGCAGTGGCCGAAGATCTCGTGGAAGATGTCCGGTTCTTGCAGGTAATCCAGTTCTTCCGGGGTGCGGATAAAGGTGGCGACCGGGAAGCGCTTGCTTGCCAGCAGCTCGAAGAATGTCTGGAAGGGAATCAGCGCCGGTACGCGGGCAACCTGCCAGCCGGTGGTGGCACCCAGCACCTTGTTGATTTCGCCCAGCTGCGGAATGCGCTCATGGGGCAGTTTGAGCTGCTCGATGCCGTCCAGGTATTCCTGGCACGCGCGGCCTTCGATGACGTTCAGCTGGCGGGTGATCAGGGTGTTCCATACCGCATGCTCTTGCTGCGGGTAGTCGATAAAACCATGCGCATCGGGCTCGCGTGCCACGTATTGCGTCTGTTTCATGTGGCTCTCCTGGTGAGGCTTTTCTTGTTATGTCCACGACATGACCTAGGAATATCCCTTCACTGGGTGATTTGCACGAGGGTCGACGCTGCTGCCGGGTGCTCTTTGGTCTGTGTTGCGTAACGATTATTTTACAAAATGCCGCGCATGCCGGAAAATCCGGCTCATCAAGCTGCCCTTGATGGGGTTTTTGTCAGCTTATCTTTACGACTTTTGTGAGCGAGGTTGAAAAATCTCGCCGCTTCGAGAGCATCCATGCGTATCAAAGTGCACTGCCAGAACCGCATCGGCATTCTTCGCGACATCCTCAACCTGCTGGTGGAATACGGCATCAACGTGCTGCGCGGCGAGGTGGGTGGAGACCATGGCAACGCCATCTACCTGCATTGCCCGAACCTGATCAATCTGCAGTTCCAGGCACTGCGGCCCAAGTTCGAGTCGATCGCTGGCGTATTCGGTGTCAAGCGCGTCGGCCTGATGCCCAGCGAGCGCCGGCATATGGAACTCAACGCACTGCTTGGCGCGCTGGATTTCCCGGTATTGTCGGTCGACATGGGTGGCAGCATCGTCGCGGCCAACCGCACTGCGGCGCAGTTGCTCGGGGTTCGCGTCGACGAAGTGCCGGGCATGCCGCTGGCGCGCTATGTCGAGGATTTCGACCTGCCTGAACTGGTGCGTGCCAACAAGTCGCGCATCAATGGCCTGCGCATCAAGGTCAAAGGTGACGTGTTCCTGGCCGATATTGCGCCGCTGCAGTCCGAGCATGATGACAGCGAGGCCCTGGCCGGTGCCGTGCTCACCTTGCACCGCGCCGACCGCATCGGGGAGCGCATCTACAACGTGCGCAAACAGGAATTGCGCGGCTTCGACAGCATCTTCCAGAGTTCGCGGGTAATGGCGGCGGTGGTGCGTGAGGCGCGGCGCATGGCGCCGCTGGATGCGCCCCTGCTGATCGAAGGCGAGACCGGCACCGGCAAGGAATTGCTGGCCCGCGCCTGCCACCTGGCCAGTCCGCGTGGCCAGGCGCCTTTGATGGCCCTCAACTGCGCTGGCCTGCCCGAGTCGATGGCCGAGACCGAGTTGTTTGGTTATGGCCCCGGGGCTTTCGAGGGGGCACGTGCCGAGGGCAAGTTGGGGCTGCTGGAGTTGACCGCCGGCGGTACCCTGTTCCTCGATGGCGTGGGGGAGATGAGCCCGCGCTTGCAGGTCAAGCTGCTGCGCTTCCTGCAGGATGGTTGCTTCCGCCGCGTCGGCAGCGACGAAGAGGTGTACCTGGATGTGCGGGTGATCTGTGCTACCCAGGTGGACCTGTCCGAGCTGTGTGCCCGTGGCGAGTTCCGCCAGGACTTGTATCACCGGCTCAACGTCCTGTCGCTGCACATTCCGCCACTGCGCGAGTGCATGGATGGACTGGAAGGGCTGGTGCAGCATTTCCTCGACCAGGCCAGCCGGCAGATCGGCTGCGCCATGCCACGCCTGGCACCGGCGGCCATGGACAAGCTCAGTCAGTATCACTGGCCGGGCAATGTGCGGCAGTTGGAGAACGTGCTGTTCCAGGCGGTTTCGTTATGCGAAGGCGGGGTGGTGAAAGGCGAGCACATTCGCTTGCCGGATTACGGCGTGCGGCAACCGTTGGGCGAGTTTTCGCTGGACGGGGATCTTGCGCAGATTGTCGGACGATTTGAAAAGGCCGTACTGGAAAGTCTGATGGGGGAGTTTCCAAGTAGCCGGGCTTTAGGGAAAAGATTGGGGGTTTCGCATACTACGATTGCCAATAAGTTAAGGGATTACTCATTGGGCAAGTCCGCGGATTAAACCGGATCATTAATAGCCTGTTAATCTTGTGCACTATTCTTCGCGGGCGAGCCCGCGAAGGGCCCCGCAGGGGCCCCAATCTCAAGGCTTAGCCGTTGGAGCAACCGTTCCCCATCACGCGGTATTCGAGAATGTGCTTCTGGCCCTTGGAGTCCTCGTAGGTCATGCGGGCGGGCACGACTTCACACACGTTGGGCACTTCGCTCATGGAGATGACCCGAGCAATGTCCAGGTGCTGCGAGTAACTGTACTGTTCAACCGGAATCTGCTCGACATTGTCTGCTTCGCCGGCCATCGCCGCGCCGCAAAGACCGCCAAGTACCAATACCAGTAAAGCTTTCATTTTCATTTTACCTGTCTAAGGTCGTGAGGGGGCACGCGGCGCTTGTGGCGCCGCGAGTACTGCCAAAGTTCAACTATCAGAATTAGAGAGGGATTAACTGATTGCCTTCGTGGGGGCTGTTTCCAGTAGTTAATCGCCTTGCCGTTGCTGGCGAGGTGAATCTTATGCCTGGGCAACTAAGGGAAACAGATGGCGTTTTGATAAAGTTTTTTTGCCTTTTTCCATAATCTGTAACAATCCGCCGGGAGGCGTTGTCGCATTTTTCCCTTGCCGGGCCGACAGCTGCGGGCTAGAGCCTTCTGTGCCGTTCGCATGAAGATTTCGCTGTCGCGCTACTACCATCGTCGTATGGTTTTTCCCGCTCTGGTACAGTTACAAACGGTTCCATACAAAAACAACTATTACACCGAGGTAACACAGATGAGTGCGGCTCCACTGTATCCCGTTCGTCCCGAGGTTGCGGCCACTACCCTGACCGACGAGGCCACCTACAAGGCCATGTACCAGCAATCGGTGATCAACCCGGACGGCTTCTGGCGTGAGCAGGCCCAGCGTCTTGACTGGATCAAGCCGTTCACCAAGGTCAAGCAGACCTCGTTCGATGACCACCATGTCGATATCAAGTGGTTTGCCGACGGCACTCTGAACGTCTCCTCCAACTGCCTGGACCGCCACCTCGAAGAGCGCGGCGACCAACTGGCAATCATCTGGGAAGGCGACGACCCTTCCGAACACCGCAACATCACCTACCGTGAACTGCACGAGCAGGTCTGCAAGTTCGCCAACGCCCTGCGCGGTCAGGACGTGCATCGTGGCGATGTGGTGACCATCTACATGCCGATGATCCCCGAGGCCGTGGTCGCCATGCTGGCGTGCGCCCGCATCGGTGCGATCCACTCGGTGGTGTTCGGCGGCTTCTCCCCGGAAGCACTGGCCGGCCGCATCATCGACTGCAAGTCGAAGGTTGTCATCACCGCCGATGAGGGCCTGCGTGGTGGCCGTCGTACCCCGCTCAAGGCCAACGTCGACCTGGCGCTGACCAACCCGGAAACCAACAGCGTGCAGAAAATCATCGTGTGCAAGCGCACCGGTGGCGAGATCGCCTGGCACCAGCACCGCGACATCTGGTTCGAAGACCTGATGAAGGTTGCTTCCAGCCACTGTGCACCGAAGGAAATGGGCGCCGAGGAACCGCTGTTCATCCTCTATACCTCCGGCTCCACGGGCAAGCCGAAGGGCGTGCTGCACACCACCGGTGGCTACCTGGTCTATGCGGCGCTGACCCATGAGCGCGTGTTCGACTACCGCCCGGGCGAAGTCTACTGGTGCACTGCCGATGTCGGCTGGGTTACAGGCCACAGCTACATTGTCTACGGCCCGCTGGCCAACGGCGCCACCACGCTGCTGTTCGAAGGAGTGCCTAACTACCCGGACATCACCCGCGTGTCGAAGATCGTCGACAAGCACAAGGTCAACATCCTCTACACCGCACCGACCGCGATCCGCGCCATGATGGCCGAAGGGCAGGCAGCCGTAGCGGGCGCCGACGGTTCCAGCCTGCGCCTGCTGGGCTCGGTGGGCGAACCGATCAACCCTGAGGCGTGGAACTGGTACTACAAGACGGTTGGCAAGGAGCGCTGCCCGATCGTCGATACGTGGTGGCAAACCGAGACCGGTGGCGTGCTGATCAGCCCGCTGCCAGGGGCCACGGCCCTCAAGCCGGGCTCGGCGACCCGTCCGTTCTTCGGCGTGGTGCCGGCGTTGGTGGATAACCTGGGCAACCTGATCGAAGGGGCGGCCGAAGGCAACCTGGTGATCCTCGATTCCTGGCCGGGCCAGTCGCGTTCGCTGTACGGTGACCATGACCGTTTCGTCGACACCTACTTCAAGACCTTCCGCGGCATGTACTTCACCGGTGACGGCGCACGTCGTGACGAGGATGGCTACTACTGGATCACCGGCCGCGTGGACGATGTGCTCAACGTGTCCGGCCACCGCATGGGGACCGCCGAGATCGAAAGCGCCATGGTCGCCCATGCCAAGGTGGCGGAAGCTGCAGTGGTTGGCGTGCCCCACGACATCAAGGGGCAAGGCATCTATGTCTATGTCACCCTCAATGCCGGCATCGAGCCGAGCGAGCAGCTGCGCCTGGAGCTGAAAAACTGGGTGCGCAAGGAGATCGGCCCGATTGCCTCGCCGGATGTGATCCAGTGGGCGCCGGGGCTGCCGAAAACCCGCTCGGGCAAGATCATGCGGCGTATTCTGCGCAAGATCGCCACTGCCGAATACGATGCTCTGGGTGATATCTCGACCCTGGCCGACCCGAGTGTGGTGCAACACCTGATCGACACTCACAAAGCGATGAGCCTGGCTTCGGCCTGACCCTGCCCTGAGGGCTGATCGCCTGTCCTGTGGGAGCGAGTTCACTCGCGAAGAGGCCGGTAACGCTGCCGACGTCTTCGCGGGTGAACCCGCTCCCTCAAGAGGGAGGCCTACTTGAACCCCGCCAGGGCAACCGGCGGGGTTTTTGCTTTACTGTTACCCGACAATCATCGGTAACTCTTCTGTCACCGATTTCGCACAGGATCGGGGCGCAGGGAAACAGGTTCGTGCCATTTCAGTGCGTTCGCCTGGCTGTTCTGAGCAAGGTGAAACGCTGCACTTGCCGTATCGCAAGGGTTTGCCAATAATAGGCCCGGTAATTGCTTGGCTTACAGGTTATTTCTCTCGAGCTCTTGCATGTTTTGCAAAAGCTGTCAACATCGCCCGCCGCGATTTCAAGCGCTTCTGTAAGTAGTTGTCGCTTTGAAGAAATATCGACTACCGGGCTGTCGTTAAAATGCCACTCACTCGCTCGTGGTCTGCGACCTTGGTCGAAACCTGCGCGGCTCGCGTTGTACCCATTCGCATATCGGGCAGTTGTTACCCCTGCCTCGTATTGCCCCGTACCGATGGAGTTACCTGATGAAGAAGCTCGCACTGCTTGGCGCCCTGGCGCTTTCTGTGTTTTCCCTGGTGTCGCAGGCCGATGAAAAACCGTTGAAGATCGGCATCGAAGCCGCTTACCCACCATTCGCCTTCAAGCAGCCAGACGGCAGCATCGCCGGTTTCGACTACGACATCGGCAACGCCCTGTGTGAAGAGATGAAGGCCAAGTGCACCTGGGTCGAGCAAGAGTTCGACGGCCTGATCCCGGCGCTGAAGGTGCGCAAGATCGACGCCATCCTGTCGTCGATGTCGATCACCGACGACCGCAAGAAGTCGGTCGACTTCACCAAGCGCTACTACCTGACTCCAGCGCGCCTGGTCATGAAGGAAGGCACCACTGTCAGCGACAGCCTCGACGAACTCAAGGGCAAGAAAATCGGCGTGCAGCGCGGCTCGATCCACGACCGCTTCGCCAAGGAAGTGCTGGCTCCCAAGGGCGCCACTGTCGTGCCTTATGGCACCCAGAACGAAATCTACCTGGACGTCGCCGCCGGTCGCCTCGACGGTACCGTGGCCGACGCCACCCTGCTCGAAGACGGCTTCCTGAAAACCGATGCTGGCAAAGGCTTTGCCTTCGTCGGCCCATCGTTCACCGACGTGAAGTACTTCGGTGACGGCGTCGGCATCGCCGTGCGCAAGGGCGACGACGCCAACCGCGAGCGCATCAACAAGGCCATCGACGCCATCCGCGCCAACGGCAAGTACAAAGAAATCGAGAAGAAGTACTTCAACTTCGACATCTACGGTCCAGACTCGAACTAAGACGTCGGGTTTCACCTGTGCAATGGTGCAAACAGCAGAGGCTCTGAGGTTTGCACCATTTTTCATTCCCAAGCCCTGAGGAATCCCAATCATGTTGAAAGGCTATGGGGCAGTCATCCTCGACGGGGCGTGGCTGACGCTACAGCTCGCCTTGTCGTCGATGGCCCTGGCCATCGTCCTCGGCCTGATCGGCGTGGCGCTGCGCTTGTCGCCGGTGCGCTGGCTGGCCTGGCTGGGGGATCTGTATTCCACGGTGATCCGTGGCATCCCCGACCTGGTCCTGATCCTGCTGATCTTCTACGGCGGCCAAGACATCATCAACCGGGTGGCGCCGCTGCTCGGCTATGACGACTACATCGACCTGAACCCGCTGGTGGCCGGTATCGGCACGCTGGGCTTCATTTTCGGTGCGTACCTGTCGGAAACCTTCCGGGGTGCGTTCCTCGGTATCCCCAAGGGCCAGGCTGAAGCCGGCGTGGCCTATGGCATGAGCGCGCGCCAGGTGTTCTTCCGCATCCAGGTGCCACAGATGATCCGCCTGGCCATCCCGGGCTTCACCAACAACTGGCTGGTGCTGACCAAGGCCACGGCACTGATCTCGGTGGTCGGCCTGCAGGACATGATGTTCAAGGCCAAGCAGGCGGCCGACGCCACCCGCGAGCCTTTCACCTTCTTCCTGGCCGTGGCTGCGCTGTACCTGGTGATCACCAGTATTTCGCTGCTGGCGCTGAAGTATCTGGAGCGCCGCTACTCGGTTGGCGTCAAGGTGGCTGAACTATGATTTTCGACTACAACGTCGTCTGGGAAGCCATGCCGCTGTATCTCGGCGGCCTGCTGACCACCCTCAAGCTGCTGGTGCTGTCGCTGCTGTTCGGGCTGCTGGCGGCGATCCCGCTGGGCCTGATGCGGGTATCCAGGCAGCCGCTGGTGAACCTGAGCGCCTGGCTGTACACCTACGTGATCCGCGGCACGCCGATGCTGGTGCAGCTGTTCCTGATCTACTATGGCCTGGCCCAGTTCGAGACGGTGCGCGAAAGCATCTTCTGGCCGTGGCTGTCCAGCGCGACCTTCTGTGCCTGCCTGGCCTTCGCCATCAACACCAGTGCCTACACTGCGGAAATCATCGCTGGCAGCCTCAAGGCCACGCCCCATGGCGAGATCGAAGCGGCCAAGGCCATGGGCATGTCGCGCATGAAGATGTACCGCCGCATCCTGCTGCCATCGGCCCTGCGCCGGGCCCTGCCGCAGTACAGCAACGAAGTGATCATGATGCTGCAGACCACCAGCCTGGCGTCGATCGTCACCCTGATCGACATCACTGGTGCCGCGCGCACGGTCAATGCCCAGTACTACCTGCCTTTCGAGGCTTATATCACGGCGGGCGTGTTCTACCTGTGCCTGACCTTCATCCTCGTGCGCCTGTTCAAGATGGCCGAACGCCGCTGGCTCGGCTACCTGGCGCCGCGCAAGCACTGAACGCTCTGTGAGAACCGACAGCATGTATAAACTCGAAGTCCAAGACCTGCACAAGCGCTACGGCAGCCATGAAGTGCTCAAGGGCGTGTCCCTGGCGGCCAAGGCAGGCGACGTGATCAGCATCATCGGCTCCAGCGGTTCGGGCAAGTCGACTTTCCTGCGCTGCATCAACCTGCTCGAGCAGCCCCATGCAGGCAAGATCCTGCTCAACAACGAAGAACTCAAGCTGGTACCGGGCAAGGATGGCGCGCTCAAGGCCTCCGACCCGCGCCAGCTGCAGCGCATGCGCTCGCGCCTGTCGATGGTGTTCCAGCATTTCAACCTGTGGTCGCACATGACTGCGCTGGAGAACATCATCGAAGCGCCGGTGCATGTGCTGGGTGTGAATAAGAAGGAGGCCCTGGAGAAGGCCGAGCACTACCTGGCCAAGGTCGGCGTGGCGCACCGCAAGGACGCTTTCCCCGGCCATATGTCCGGCGGCGAGCAGCAGCGTGTGGCGATTGCCCGGGCCCTGGCCATGGAGCCAGAGGTCATGCTGTTCGACGAGCCAACCTCGGCGCTCGACCCGGAGCTGGTGGGGGACGTGCTCAAGGTGATGCAGGCACTGGCCCAGGAAGGCCGCACCATGGTGGTGGTGACCCACGAAATGGGCTTTGCCCGCGAGGTGTCGAACCAGCTGGTGTTCCTGCACAAAGGCCTGGTCGAAGAAACCGGCTGCCCGCGTGAAGTGCTCGCTAACCCGCAATCGGAGCGGCTCCAGCAGTTCCTCTCCGGCAGCCTGAAGTAAAGGCTGCACCTTTGCACCAGAATAGGGCATGCTGCGCAGCGAGCGCAGCGTGACCCGGCGCCACAGACTCGAACGAACCCAGGTTTCGGACCGCACCCTATGACCACCCAGCGAATCGGTTTTCTCATCTGGCCAAGCACCAAGCCTTTGACCCTGGCGCTGGCTGAGGAAGTGTTGCTGGTGGCCCAGCGGGTGCACCCAGAGGTCGTCTACGAGATCGCCTTCCTTCAGGCGGAGCCCGCCGGGGAGGGCGCCTGGCGCCTTCCGGGCGAGCCGTGGAACGGGCGCCTGGAGGGCTGCCACAAGCTCTTTCTGCTGGCCGACGACCTGCCTCAGCCAGTGGGTTCGGCGCTTGCGGCGGCGCTCAAGCAGCTGGCGCGCAGTGGTTGCATGATTGGCGGCCTGTCCGCCGGGGTTTACCCGCTGGCCATGCTCGGCCTGCTCGACGGCTATCGCGCTGCGGTGCACTGGCGCTGGCAGGACGACTTTGCCGAACGATTCCCCAAGGTGATTGCTACCAGCCACTTGTTCGACTGGGATCGTGACCGCCTGACGGCCTGTGGTGGCATGGCAGTTACCGACCTGCTGCTGGCGGTGCTGGCCCGCGATCATGGGGCGGAGCTTGCGGGGGCGGTATCCGAGGAACTGGTGGTCGAGCGCATTCGCGAAGGGGGCGAGCGTCAGCGAATTCCACTGCAAAACCGCCTTGGCTCGAGCCATCCGAAGCTGACCCAGGCCGTGCTGTTGATGGAAGCGAACATCGAAGAACCGCTGACCACCGACGAAATCGCCCAGCATGTCTGCGTATCGCGTCGGCAGCTGGAGCGGATTTTCAAGCAGTATCTGAACCGCGTGCCGAGCCAGTATTACCTGGAACTGCGGCTGAACAAGGCGCGGCAGATGCTGATGCAGACCAGCAAGTCGATCATCCAGATTGGCTTGTCCTGTGGCTTCTCCTCGGGGCCGCATTTCTCCAGTGCCTATCGCAACTTCTTCGGCGCCACGCCGCGGGAGGATCGCAACCAGCGGCGCAGCAGCAGCCCGTTCGAATTGAGCTCGGCACCGGCCGAAAAAGGCTGAGGTGTCGGTGTGTTTCGGGCGCATGCCTTGGGTTTGATGGTGGTGCCGAAATCGAGCGCCGCCCGCGCGGCGCATCGCGGGCAAGCCCGCTCCCACATCTGTTTCGGGCCAGTCCCTCCTGTGCTGCCAACAGGATCTGCCTTGTTTGTTCCTTTCGATATCGAGGGTTGCGCAGCTGCCTTCCATCAATCTCCTGTCATGCACCAAGGCGGTCCCTGTTGGCTTCACAGGAGGGACTGGTCCGAAACAGATGTGGGAGCGGGCTTGCCCGCGATGCGCCGCGCGGGCGGCGCTCGATCTCACAGGCGCCGCCAAACTATCGGCATACGCCTGCAGCCGTCCAATCCCTTGTGAACACCCGTTCACCCAGCCCTCTCTCTCCCGTACACTGCGCGATTGCGACAGTGTTTGTCGCATTGCCGAAAGCCTGGCTAAAACAGGGTTTTGCGCTGTAACAAGTTGTCGCTTGGCCGCAAGGACAGGCGCGGTTCAGTCCTTACAATCCCCCCATCGCTCGCCACTTCCAGGCCAGCGTTCCTCTTCAGGAGACTCAGATGTCCGTTGAGCAAGCCCCGGTGCAACGTGCCGATTTCGACCAGGTTATGGTCCCCAATTATTCTCCGGCGGCCTTCATTCCTGTGCGAGGCGAGGGTTCCCGCGTCTGGGACCAGTCGGGCCGCGAACTCATCGACTTTGCCGGCGGCATCGCGGTGAACGCCCTGGGCCATTGCCACCCGGCCCTGGTCAAGGCCCTGACCGAACAGGCCAACACCCTCTGGCACGTATCCAACGTATTCACCAACGAACCAGCCCTGCGCCTGGCGCACAAGCTGGTCGATGCCACCTTTGCCGACCGGGCGTTCTTCTGCAACTCCGGCGCCGAGTCCAACGAGGCCGCCTTCAAGCTGGCCCGTCGCGTCGCCCACGACCGCTTCGGCCCTGAGAAGCACGAGATCATCTCTACCGTGAACAGCTTCCACGGTCGCACCCTGTTCACCGTCAGCGTCGGTGGCCAGCCCAAGTACTCCGACGGCTTCGGCCCGAAGATCACCGGCATCAGCCATGTGCCCTACAACGACCTGGAAGCGTTGAAGGCACAGATTTCCGACAAGACCTGCGCCGTGGTGATCGAACCGATCCAGGGCGAAAGTGGCGTGGTACCGGCCGACAAGGCTTACCTGGAAGGCGCGCGCAAGCTGTGCGACGAGCACAATGCCCTGCTGATCTTCGACGAAGTGCAGACTGGCGTTGGTCGCACCGGCTCGCTGTACGCTTACCAGCACTTCGGCGTGACCCCGGACATTCTGACCAGTGCCAAGAGCCTGGGCGGCGGTTTCCCGATCGGCGCCATGCTGACCACCACCGACATCGCCAAGCACCTGGCGGTCGGCACCCACGGCACCACCTACGGCGGCAACCCGCTGGGCTGCGCCGTCGCCTGCGCGGTGCTGGACGTGGTCAATACCCCGCAAACCCTGGCGGGCATCAAGGCCAAGCACGAGCGCTTCAAGTCCCGCCTGGAAAAGATCGGCCAGCAGTACGGTCTGTTCAGCCAGGTACGGGGCGTCGGCCTGCTGATCGGCTGCGTGCTGTCCGAAGCCTGGAAGGGCAAGGCCAAGGACGTTCTCAACGCTGCTGAAAAAGACGGCGTGATGGTGTTGCAGGCCGGCCCGGATGTGGTCCGCTTCGCGCCAAGCCTGGTGGTCGAAGATGCCGACATCGACGAAGGACTCGATCGCTTCGAACGCGCTGTGGCGCAACTGACCCAAGGCTGATCGGCCTGCGGTCCGTTCACCGGCCGGGGCCGTTCGAGGCCTCGGGCCGGTGAACCTCGAATTCCAGTGCGGGGGCTGATGCGCCCGCCGATTTTCCGTGCCGTCGTGAATGGCCCGTTTTTCCAAAGGAGTGACACCATGCTGGTGATGCGCCCCGCGCAAATGGCTGATCTGAACGAAGTGCAGCGCATGGCTGCCGACAGCCCCGTTGGTGTCACCTCGCTGCCGGACGATGCCGCCCGCCTGGGCGACAAGATTGCCGCCTCGGAAACCTCCTTCGCCGCTGAAGTCAGCTTCAACGGTGAGGAAAGCTACTTCTTCGTGCTCGAGGACAGCGAGACGGGCAAGCTTTCGGGGTGTTCGGCCATCGTCGCCTCGGCTGGCTATTCCGAGCCGTTCTACAGCTTCCGCAACGAAACCTTCGTGCATGCTTCGCGTGAACTGAAGATTCACAACAAGATCCACGTCCTCTCGTTGTGCCACGACCTGACCGGCAACAGCCTGCTGACCAGCTTCTATGTGTTGCCCGAACTGGTGAACAGTGGCTGGGCCGAGCTCAACTCCCGCGGCCGCCTGCTGTTCATGGCCTCGCATCCGGAGCGCTTCGCCGACTCGGTGGTTACCGAGATCGTCGGCTACAGCGACGAACAAGGCGAATCGCCGTTCTGGGATGCCATCGGTCGCAACTTCTTCGACCTCAACTATGCCCACGCCGAGCGCCTGTGTGGCCTCAAGAGCCGCACCTTCCTCGCCGAACTGATGCCGCATTACCCGATCTACGTGCCACTGCTGCCCGACGACGCCCAGGAAGCGATGGGCCAGGTGCACCCACGGGCACAGATCACCTTCGACATCCTCATGCGCGAAGGCTTCGAGACCGAGCACTACATCGATATCTTCGACGGCGGCCCGACGCTGCATGCGCGTACCTCGGGCATTCGCTCGATCGCCCAGAGCCGCGTGGTGCCGGTCAAGGTGGACGACACCCCGGTCAAGGGCGGTCGTCCTTACCTGGTGTGCAACGGCCAGTTGCAGGATTACCGCGCCGTGCTGCTGGAGCTGGACTGGGTGCCGGGCAAGCCGGTCAGCCTCAGCAACCAGGCGGCCGAAGCCCTCGGTGTTGGGGAAGGCGCCAGCGTGCGTCTGGTCGCCGCCTGAGCCACGGTGCGCTAGCCGGGAGAACCGGCAGGTATAGAGAGTCATGCGGCAGGCACTGGCCACCGCACAAGGAGATAGCATGATCGTTCGTCCTGTACGCAGCAGCGATTTACCCGCGCTGATCGAATTGGCCCGCAGCACCGGCACCACCGGGCTGACCACCTTGCCGGCCAACGAGGAGCGCCTTGGCCACCGCGTCGGCTGGGCCGAAAAGAGCTTCCGCGGCGAAGCCGAGCGTGGTGACACCGACTACCTGTTCGTGCTGGAGAACGATGAGGGACTGGTGGTTGGCATCAGCGCCGTCGCCGGCGCCGTGGGCCTGCGTGAGCCTTGGTACAACTACCGGGTCGGCCTCACGGTCAGCGCCTCCCAGGAGCTGAAGATCTACCGCGAAATCCCCACGCTGTTCCTGGCCAACGACCTGACCGGCAACTCCGAGCTGTGCTCGCTGTTTCTGCGCAGCGATCACCGCTCCGGGCTCAACGGCCGCCTGCTGTCGCGTGCGCGCATGCTGTTCATTGCCGAGTTCCCTGAACTGTTCGGCAACAAGATCATCGCTGAAATGCGCGGCATGTCCGACGAGCAGGGACGTTCGCCATTCTGGGAAAGCCTGGGCCGGCACTTCTTCAAGATGGAATTCAGCCAGGCTGACTACCTCACTGGCGTGGGCAACAAGTCGTTCATTGCCGAGCTGATGCCCAAGTTCCCGCTGTACACCTGCTTCCTGTCCGAAGCTGCGCGCAATGTCATCGGCCGTGTGCACACCGACACCGAACCTGCGCTGGCGATGCTCAAGCAGGAAGGCTTCAGCTACCAGGGCTATGTCGATATCTTCGATGCCGGCCCGGCCATCGAATGCGAGACGTCGAAGATCCGCGCCGTGCGCGACAGCGAGACCCTTGTGCTGGCCGTGGGCACGCCGGGTGATGACGCGACCCCTTACATCATTCACAACCGCAAGCGCGACGACTGCCGCATCACCGCAGCCCCCGCGCGCCTCGCCGCGGGCACCCTGGTGGTCGACCCGCTGACCGCCAAGCGCCTGCGCATGGGCGCCGGCGACAACGTACGCGCCGTGCCGCTGTCGGCAAGCCGGGAGGCCCAGTAAATGACTACGCATTACATCGCAGGCAACTGGCTGGCAGGCCAGGGCGAAGCCCTGCAGTCGCTCAACCCGGTGACCCAGGCGGTCGTCTGGCAAGGGCAGGGGGCCGATGCCGGCCAGGTCGACGCAGCCGTCAAGGCGGCTCGCCAGGCATTCCCGGCCTGGGCGCAACTGAGCCTGGACGCCCGCATCGAGGTGCTGGAGAAGTTCGCCGAGCAGCTGAAGCAGCATGCCGAGGCATTGGCACATTGCATCGGTGAGGAAACCGGCAAGCCGCTGTGGGAATCGGCCACGGAAGTGACCAGCATGGTCAACAAGGTGGCGATCTCCGTGCAGAGCTACCGCGAACGTACCGGCGAGAAGAGTGGCCCGCTGGCCGATGCCACCGCCGTGCTGCGGCACAAGCCCCACGGCGTGGTGGCGGTGTTCGGCCCGTACAACTTCCCCGGCCATTTGCCCAATGGCCACATCGTGCCGGCACTGTTGGCGGGCAATTGCGTGGTGTTCAAACCCAGCGAGCTGACCCCCAAGGTCGCCGAACTGACGGTCAACTGCTGGATCGCCGCTGGCCTGCCGGCCGGTGTGCTCAACCTGGTGCAGGGCGCCCGTGAAACCGGTGTGGCGCTGGCCGCCAACCCGGGTATCGATGGCCTGTTCTTCACCGGCTCCAGCCGCACCGGCAACCTGCTGCACCAGCAGTTCGCCGGCAGGCCGGAGAAGATCCTCGCCCTGGAAATGGGCGGTAACAACCCGCTGGTGGTGGATGAGGTCAAGGACCTTGATGCCGCGGTGTACACCATCATCCAGTCGGCATTCATTTCTGCCGGCCAGCGCTGCACCTGTGCGCGCCGTCTGCTGGTACCGCAGGGCGCCTGGGGCGATGCGCTGATCGCGAGGCTGGTCGAGGTGTGCCGCAGCATTACCGTCGGCGCTTTCGACCAAAAGCCGGCACCTTTCATGGGCTCGGTGATCTCGTTGCAGGCTGCGCAGGCATTGATGACGGCCCAGGCCGAACTGCTGGCCAAAGGTGCGCTGGAGCTGCTGGCAATGACCCAGCCCCAGGCCGACGCCGCGCTGCTCACCCCGGGTATTGTGGATGTGACTGCGCTGGCCGAGCGCCCGGACGAAGAGTTCTTCGGCCCGTTGCTGCAGGTTATCCGCTACGCCGACTTCGATGCCGCCATCGACGAGGCCAACAACACCCAGTACGGCCTGGCCGCCGGCCTGCTGTCCGATTCCCGGGCGCGTTACCAGTACTTCTGGCTGCGCAGCCGCGCCGGTATCGTCAACTGGAACAAACAGCTGACCGGCGCCGCCAGCAGTGCGCCGTTCGGTGGGGTCGGTGCCAGTGGCAACCACCGCGCCAGTGCTTACTACGCAGCTGATTACTGCGCTTACCCCGTGGCTTCGCTGGAGACCGCCAGCCTTGCCCTGCCGGCGACCCTGACGCCGGGCGTCACCCTATAACAACAGGTCACGGAGCCTAGCCGATGAAATCCTATGAAGTGAATTTTGATGGCCTGGTGGGGCCAACCCACAACTACGGCGGCCTGTCCTACGGTAACGTGGCTTCGCAGAGCAACAGCCAGCAAGGGTCAAACCCGCGGGAAGCGGCGCGCCAGGGCCTGGCCAAGATGAAAGCGCTGGCCGACCTGGGCTTCAAGCAGGGCGTGCTGGCGCCGCAGGAACGCCCGGACGTGGCCGCCCTGCGCCGCCTGGGCTTCAGCGGCAGCGATGCCGAGGTGATTCGGCGTGCCGCCAAGGAGGCCATGCCACTGCTGGTCGCCAGCTGCTCGGCCTCAAGCATGTGGGTGGCCAACGCCGCCACCGTCAGCCCGAGCGCCGACACGGCCGATGGTCGCGTGCACTTCACGGCTGCCAACCTCAACTGCAAGTACCACCGCAGTATCGAGCACCCGACCACCAGCCGTGTGCTGGCGGCGATGTTCAACGACGACAAGCACTTCGCCCACCACGAAGCGCTGCCCGCCGTGGCGCAGTTCGGCGATGAAGGCGCGGCCAACCATACGCGCTTCTGCCGCGAATACGGTGAAGCCGGGGTGGAGTTCTTCGTCTATGGCCGCAGTGCCTTCGATAGCCGCTACCCCGCGCCGCAGAAGTATCCGGCGCGGCAAACGCTGGAGGCCTCCCAGGCTGTGGCGCGGCTGCACGGCCTGAACGAGGACGGTGTGGTCTACGCTCAACAGAACCCGGCGGTGATCGACCAGGGCGTGTTTCACAACGATGTGATTTCGGTCGGTAACGGTGAAGTGCTTTTCTATCATGAGGACGCTTTCCTCGAGACTGACGCGGTGCTTGGCCAGCTGCAGGCTAAACTGGCCAGCAAGGGTGGCAACTTCCAGGCCATCCGTGTGCCGCGTGCGGCGGTGACGGTAGAAGATGCCGTGCGCTCCTACCTGTTCAACAGCCAGCTGCTCAGCCGTGACGATGGCTCGATGCTGCTGGTGGTGCCGGAAGAGTGCCGCAACAATGAGCGGGTCTGGGCCTACCTGGGGCAGTTGACCGCCCAAGGCGGTGCGGTGAAGGAGGTCAAGGTGTTCGACCTCAAGCAGAGCATGCAGAACGGCGGTGGCCCGGCTTGCCTGCGGTTGCGCGTGGCATTGAAGGAATCGGAACTGGCAGCGGTCAATCCAGGCGTTATCATGACCGCCCCGCTGTACGACACTCTGCTGCAGTGGGTCGACAAGCACTACCGCGATCGCCTTGGCGAAGCCGACCTTGCCGACCCGCAGCTGCTGCTGGAGTGCCGCACCGCGCTGGATGAATTGACCCAGATCCTGAAGTTGGGCTCGGTGTACCCGTTCCAACGCCAACCTTGAAGAGAGAATTTGCAATGACCGACGCCCTGCGCCTGATCCTCGAAGATGTAGACGGCACCCAGCTGGAAACCTCCTGCACCCGTTTTGCCATTGTCTGGCAAGGCAAGGAAGTGTGGGTCCAGCAGGACGGCCGTGGCCAGCTGCTGATCGGCGTGGATGTCGAGGAAGGCGATGTCGAATACGCCAACCTGCTGCTGCGTCCGATGGCCACCAACCTGGTCAGCCTGCAGCTGGAAATGGAGCCGGCGGAAGTCGGCGAAGAGGACGATCATGTCCATGGCCCTGACTGCGGCCACCACCACTAAGGAAGCGCCTATGCTCGCCCTTGGCAAATTGCTCGAGCTGACCCTGACCGATCACGAACCGGCCGAGAAGACCCAAGTGACAACCAAGGGCGTGCGCTTGCGCTGGTTGGGGGAGGGCGCACTGGAAGTGCGTCCGCCCGAAAACGAGGATTGTGGGCTCGATCTGCTGCTGTCGGCCGGTATTCACGGTAACGAAACAGCACCGATCGAACTGCTCGAAAGGCTCCTGCATGGCGTGGCCAATGGCAAGATCAAGCCGCGAGCACGGATTCTGTTCCTGTTCGGCAACCCGGTCGCCATCCGCAAGGGCGAGCGTTTTATCGAGCAGGATATCAACCGGCTGTTCAACGGTCGTCATGAGCTCTCCAGTGGGTTCGAGGCATTGCGTGCTGCCGAGCTGGAACAGTTCGCCCGGGTGTTCTTCAGCAAGCCTGGGCGTACCCGCCTGCATTACGACCTGCATACCGCCATCCGTGGTTCGAAGATCGAGCAGTTCGCCCTTTACCCTTACAAGGAGGGGCGCAAGCATTCCCGTCGCGAGCTGGCCCGCCTGGCTGCTGCCGGCATGGAGGCGGTGCTGTTGCAAAGCAAGTCATCCATCACCTTCAGTGCCTTCACCTACGAGCAACTGGATGCCGAGGCGTTCACCCTGGAGCTGGGCAAGGCGCGGCCGTTCGGGCAGAACGAGCTCGTCAACCTCGACAGGCTTGAAGAACGGTTGATTCATATCATCGAGGATACCGAGCCTGAAATCGACGGCTCGCTGGACGGCCTCAAGCTGTTCAGCGTCGCCCGCGAGATCATCAAGCACAGCGACAACTTCCACCTGCACCTGCCGGCGGACATCGAAAACTTCTCCGAGCTGAGCAAAGGGTACTTGTTGGCCGAGGACCTGGCGGAGATGCGCTGGGTGGTGGAGGAGGAGGGGGCGCGGATCATTTTTCCCAATCCCAGGGTCAAGAATGGCCTGCGCGCCGGCATCCTGATCGTGCCTGATTCGGGGCAGCGCCTGGGCTGAGGCCGTGGCCGCCGCTGAAAACGGCGGCAGGTTGTCGGATCCGATCGCTGATGAAAACCTTTTAATTCACCGCCTGTTCCATTTTCCCTTCCCTTGGGCGGTAATTGGCTTGCCAGTGGCGAAAGGCTGCATTTAGCATCCGGGCATGTCATTTTCGTTTGCAAGCGCCTTGAAAGCCGTCCAATCGACGCTTTCTATCGCATAAACACACTGCACCTTGCTTGCAGGACCGATATAATGCGGCCCTTTGCCGTCGTTTCGTCGACGTGTTTGCCCCCTAGGGCCGCCGTTTCCGTGGAAGAACCTATGAAAAGCGCAGAAATCCGTGAAGCCTTCCTCCGCTTCTTCGAAGAGCAGGGCCATACCCGAGTCGCCTCCAGTTCGCTGATCCCGAACAACGACCCGACCCTGCTGTTCACCAACGCTGGCATGAACCAGTTCAAGGACTGCTTCCTCGGTGCCGAGAAGCGTGCCTACACCCGCGCTGTCAGCAGCCAGAAGTGCGTGCGTGCCGGTGGCAAGCACAACGATCTGGAAAACGTCGGCTACACCGCGCGTCACCACACCTTCTTCGAAATGCTGGGCAACTTCAGCTTCGGCGACTATTTCAAGCGCGATGCGATCACCTTCGCCTGGACCTTCCTGACCTCCGACAAGTGGCTGAACCTGCCCAAGGAAAAGCTCTGGGTCACCGTCTACGCCTCCGATGACGAAGCCTACGACATCTGGACCAAGGAAGTCGGCGTGCCGGCCGAGCGCATGGTGCGCATCGGCGACAACAAAGGCGCCCCATACGCCTCCGACAACTTCTGGACCATGGGTGACACCGGCCCGTGCGGCCCTTGCACCGAGATCTTCTACGACCACGGCGCCGACATCTGGGGTGGCCCACCCGGCTCGCCGGAAGAAGACGGCGACCGCTACATCGAGATCTGGAACAACGTCTTCATGCAGTTCAACCGCACCGCCGACGGCGTGCTGCACCCGCTGCCAGCGCCGTCGGTGGATACCGGCATGGGCCTGGAGCGCATCAGTGCGGTCATGCAGCGCGTGCACTCGAACTACGAGATCGACCTGTTCCAGAACCTGCTGTCTGCCGCGGCCAAGGCCATCGGCTGCAGCAACGACGGCCAGGCTTCGCTGAAAGTGGTTGCCGACCACATCCGTTCCTGCGGCTTCCTGATTGCCGACGGCGTACTGCCGTCCAACGAAGGCCGTGGCTACGTGCTGCGCCGCATCATTCGCCGCGCTTGCCGTCACGGCAACAAGCTGGGCGCCAAGGGCAGCTTCTTCTACCAGATCGTCGCTGCGCTGGCCGCCGAGATGGGCGAGGCCTTCCCCGAGCTGAAGAGCCAGCAGGCGCACATCGAGCGCGTGCTCAAGGCCGAGGAAGAACAGTTCGCCAAGACCCTGGAGCAGGGCCTGCGCATCCTCGAGCAGGACCTGGCTCAGCTCAAGGGCGACGTGGTCCCGGGCGACGTGGTGTTCAAGCTGTACGACACCTACGGTTTCCCGATGGACCTGACCGCCGACATCGCTCGCGAGCGCGAGCTGACCATCGACGAAGCCGGCTTCGAGCGTGAAATGGAAGCCCAGCGCGAGCGTGCCCGCTCTGCCAGCAGCTTCGGCATGGACTACAACAGCCTGGTCAAGATCGACAGCGCCACCGAGTTCCTCGGCTATGACGCCACCGAAGGCCAGGGCAAGATCATCGCCCTGTACAAGGACGGCCAGTCTGTCGACCAGTTGGGTGAAGGCGAGCACGGCGTCGTGGTGCTCGACCGCACCCCGTTCTATGCCGAATCCGGTGGCCAGGTCGGCGACAGCGGCTTCCTGCAGGCCGGCGCCGCACGTTTCGACGTGCGCGACACCACCAAGACCGGCGGTGCTTTCCTGCACCACGGCGTGGTCGCCAGCGGTGCGCTGGTCATCGGCTCGCCTGTCGAGGCCAAGGTCGATGCCGACGTGCAGCACGCCACCTCGCTGAACCACTCGGCCACTCACCTGCTGCACGAAGCGCTGCGCCAGGTGCTGGGCGAGCACGTACAGCAGAAGGGCTCGCTGGTCGACAGCCAGCGCCTGCGTTTCGACTTCAGCCACTTCGAGGCGGTATCGCCTGCGCAGATCAAGGCCCTGGAAGACATCGTCAACCGTGAAGTGCGCAAGAACACCCCGGTTGAAACCGAGCTGACCGATATCGAAACCGCCAAGGCCAAGGGCGCCATGGCCCTGTTCGGCGAGAAGTACGGTGACACCGTGCGCGTGCTGAGCATGGGCGGCGATTTCTCCGTCGAGCTGTGCGGCGGTATCCACGCCAAGCGCACCGGCGATATCAGCCTGTTCAAGATCATCAGCGAAGGCGGCGTGGCCTCGGGTGTGCGCCGTATCGAAGCGGTTACCGGTGCCGCTGCACTGGCCTACCTGAACGCTGCCGAAGAGCAGGTCAAGGAAGCCGCGCAGCTGGTCAAGGGCAACCGTGACAACCTGATCGACAAGCTGTCGGCTGTGCTCGAGCGCAACCGCCAGCTGGAAAAGCAGCTCGAGCAGCTGCAGGCCAAGGCCGCCAGCGCCGCCGGGGACGATCTCTCCAATGCGGCCGTTGAGGTCAAAGGTGTCAAGGTGCTTGCCGCCCGCCTGGATGGGCAGGATGGCAAGGCACTCCTGGCGCTGGTCGATCAGCTGAAGAACAAGCTCGGCCACGCAGTGATCCTGCTGGGCAGCGAGCATGAGGGCAAGGTCGTGCTGGTGGCCGGCGTGACCAAGGACCTCTCCAGCCAACTCAAGGCTGGTGACCTGATGAAACAAGCCGCTGCGGCAGTGGGTGGCAAGGGCGGTGGCCGTCCGGATATGGCCCAGGGTGGTGGCGTCGACGTCGCTGCGCTGGACCAGGCGCTGGCGCTGGCCGTGCCGTTCGCAGAGCAGGGACTTTGAGATGAAGGGGCGGGTGGTCTAGTCATCTGCCCCTTCATGTTGGATGGTTTTTTTGAGGCCCGGTACGGGCTGAGGCACCATTGAAATGGCGTTGATCGTACAGAAATTTGGCGGCACCTCTGTCGGTTCCATCGAGCGGATCGAGCAGGTAGCCGAAAAGGTCAAGAAACACCGTGAAGCGGGCGACGACCTGGTGGTTGTGCTGTCGGCCATGAGCGGTGAAACCAATCGCCTGATCGATCTGGCCAAGCAGATCACCGATCAGCCGGTTCCGCGTGAGCTGGATGTGATCGTGTCGACCGGTGAGCAGGTCACCATTGCCCTGTTGACCATGGCCTTGATCAAGCGTGGTGTGCCAGCGGTGTCCTACACCGGCAACCAGGTGCGCATCCTCACCGACAGCGCGCACAACAAGGCGCGCATCCTGCAGATCGACGACCAGAAGATCCGTGCCGACCTCAAGGAAGGCCGCGTGGTCGTGGTGGCCGGTTTCCAGGGTGTCGACGAGCACGGCAGCATCACCACCCTCGGCCGTGGTGGCTCCGACACCACCGGCGTGGCCCTGGCGGCTGCGCTGAAGGCAGACGAGTGCCAGATCTACACCGACGTCGATGGCGTCTACACCACCGACCCGCGTGTTGTGCCGCAGGCGCAGCGCCTGGAGAAGATCACCTTCGAAGAGATGCTGGAAATGGCCAGCCTTGGTTCCAAGGTGTTGCAGATCCGCTCGGTGGAGTTCGCCGGCAAGTACAACGTTCCGCTGCGCGTGCTGCACAGCTTCAAGGAGGGTCCAGGTACCCTCATTACCATTGATGAAGAGGAATCCATGGAACAGCCGATCATTTCCGGTATCGCCTTCAACCGTGATGAGGCCAAGCTGACCATTCGTGGCGTACCGGACACCCCGGGCGTTGCCTTCAAGATCCTCGGCCCGATCAGCGCTTCGAACATCGAAGTGGACATGATCGTGCAGAACGTTTCCCACGATAACACCACCGACTTCACCTTCACCGTGCACCGCAACGAGTACGAGAAGGCCTACAGCGTGCTGGAAAACACCGCGCGTGAGATCGGTGCCCGTGAAGTGATCGGCGACACCAAGATCGCCAAGGTGTCGATCGTCGGCGTTGGCATGCGCTCCCACGCGGGCGTTGCCAGCCGCATGTTCGAAGCCCTGGCCAAGGAGAGCATCAACATCCAGATGATCTCCACCTCCGAAATCAAGGTCTCGGTGGTCATTGAAGAGAAGTACCTGGAGCTGGCCGTACGCGCGCTGCACACCGCGTTCGAACTTGACGCTCCGGCCCGACAGGGCGAGTAACGCCTTGCCTGGAGGGCGCGGCTTGGCCGCGCCCTTCGCGTTTCTGGTCGCCACGCAGGCGTTGGCCTGCCAGCGGGGCGATCATCCAGGCCATGTGCGTCGTCCGCGCTCAGGCCTGACATCCCAAGACTGTAATCCCTGAATGTTTTGCGTAAGGAGAAAGCTATGTTGATTCTGACTCGTCGGTGCGCCGAGAGCCTGATCATTGGAGACGGCGAGATCACCGTGACGGTGCTTGGCGTGAAAGGCAACCAGGTGCGTATTGGTGTCAGCGCCCCTAAAGAAGTGGCCGTTCACCGCGAAGAAATCTACCTGCGGATCAAGAAAGAGAAGGACGAGGAGCCAAGCCTTTAATTTTTTTGAAGTTTTTTTCAAAAAAAGGGTTGCAAACGAGGAAGAGCCTGTTTAATATTCGCCTCGTGTTGCGGTGAGGTGGCCGAGTGGCCGAAGGCGCTCCCCTGCTAAGGGAGTATACCTCATAAGGGTATCGGGGGTTCGAATCCCCCCTTCACCGCCATTATTTGCGTAGGGCGCTGTAAACGGTAAGAACGCTAAGTCGTTGAAGTTAAACGAAAAAGTTCTTGCAAAAATGTTTCAGCGAACTATCATGCGCGGCAAGACACGGACTCATAGCTCAGCTGGATAGAGTACTCGGCTACGAACCGAGCGGTCGCAGGTTCGAATCCTGCTGAGTCCGCCACTTTTGAAGTGGCTTTGCATGCAAGGCTGCTTCAAATCACCAGTGGTAACCTGGTCTAAAATTACCAAACGCGGACTCATAGCTCAGCTGGATAGAGTACTCGGCTACGAACCGAGCGGTCGCAGGTTCGAATCCTGCTGAGTCCGCCACTTTTTTGAAGTGGCTCTGCTTGCAAAGTCGCTTCATGCGCCAGCGGTATCTGGTTTGAAACTGCCAACCACGGACTCATAGCTCAGCTGGATAGAGTACTCGGCTACGAACCGAGCGGTCGCAGGTTCGAATCCTGCTGAGTCCGCCACTTTTGAAGTGGCTCTGCTTGCAAAGTCGCTTCATTCACCAGCGGTATCTGGTTTGAAACTGCCACCCACGGACTCATAGCTCAGCTGGATAGAGTACTCGGCTACGAACCGAGCGGTCGCAGGTTCGAATCCTGCTGAGTCCGCCATACACGATAAGAAGCCCGCTCACTTGAGCGGGCTTTTTGTTTTTCTCTTTCACTGTTTTGTCAGTGATGCCTGACTAGACTGCACAGTAACCAGCCCGACTGACTTTTGCGCGGTAAATGTGTTCTTTATCACGCGCATGCCGTCGCACAGGTGGCATCGAGCGTTGTCCCAGCTTTATCTCGCAAACGATTGTTCTGGCCGAAATTTTAAGCGATCTGACAGCTCAGGCAGTGTATGATTGCGCCCGTCAGCCCCGCCGGGGCTTGTGGAAAACCACCATGGACTTACCCAGTAGTTACTCCCTAACAAGTTTCTTACAGCTAGATCTGACTGATTGATTCTCCCGGCGTGCTCCGCTGCTGGGAGTGGAGTTCGCCTATGACTGAAGTAGAAGTAAAGAAAGCTCAAGAGAGCCTGCAGGATCGCCTGGCCCAGGTGGTCGAACTGCTGCAGCGCCAACGTGTGGTGGAAGACCTGACCCACCGTCAGGAAGGTCAGCACAACGACCTGGTGGAAAACCTCGTCCACCGTCAGAATCTGGTCGACCTGCAGCGCAAGCTGGACGACCTGCACCCTGCCGACATCGCCTACATCCTCGAAGCCTTGCCCTTGCAAGACCGTCTGACGGTCTGGCAGCTGGTGCGCTCGGACCGCGACGGCGACATCCTCCTCGAGGTTTCCGACTCTGTTCGTCAGTCGCTGATCGCCGACATGGACGACCACGAGATCCTGGCTGCCGCCAAGGAAATGGACGCCGACGAACTGGCCGACCTGGCGCCAGAGCTGCCGCGTGACGTGGTTCACGAGCTGATGGAAAGCCTCGATGCCCAGCAGCGCGAGCGGGTGCGCTCGGCACTGAGTTACGACGAGGAGCAGGTCGGTGCGCTGATGGACTTCGAGATGGTCACCATCCGCGAAGACGTCAGCCTGGAAGTGGTGCTGCGTTACCTGCGCCGCCTGAAAGAGCTGCCCAACCATACCGACAAGCTGTTCGTGGTCGATTATGAAGGCATTCTCAAGGGCGTATTGCCAATCAAGCGCCTGTTGGTCAACGACCCAGAGAAGAAAGTGGCGGAGGTCATGGCGACCGACCCCGTGTCTTTCCATCCTGAGGAAGATGCCTACGACGCGGCTCAGGCCTTCGAGCGTTATGACCTGGTTTCGGCGCCAGTGGTCGACAAGGGTGATCGTCTGATCGGCCGTCTGACGATTGACGAAATGGTTGACCTGATCCGTGAGGAGAGCGAAAGCGAAGTCCTCAACATGGCCGGTTTGCGTGAAGAGGAAGACATCTTCGCCTCGGTCTGGCGTTCGCTGCGCAACCGTTGGGCCTGGCTGGCGATCAACCTGATTACCGCCTTTGTCGCCTCACGGGTGATCGGTTTGTTCGAAGGATCGATCGAGAAGCTGGTGGCGCTGGCTGCGCTGATGCCAATCGTTGCCGGTATTGGTGGCAACTCGGGCAACCAGACCATCACCATGATCGTCCGTGCCATGGCGCTGGACCAGGTGTCGCCGGGCAATACCAGCCGGCTGATGCGCAAGGAGCTGGCGGTGGGGCTGCTCAATGGCCTGGTCTGGGGTGGGGTCATCGGCGCGGTGGCCTTCTGGCTCTATGGCAGCTGGTCTCTTGGCGTGGTGATGACCGCCGCCATGACGCTGAACCTGTTGCTGGCGGCCTTCATGGGCGTGCTGATTCCCATGACCCTGACGCGCCTGGGGCGCGATCCGGCCATGGGCTCGAGCGTGATGATCACCGCCGTGACCGACAGTGGCGGCTTCTTCATCTTCCTGGGCCTGGCGACACTGTTCCTGCTCTGAGACGGATCATGCAGGAGCGGCCGTGTCGCTTTTAAGACGCAACCAAAAAAGCCAGCATACGCTGGCTTTTTCGTGTCTGCTCGCTGCCGGCCTCAGGAGGCGTCGGCGGCCATTTCCACATCGTGAGCGATGAGGGCCACCAGCGCATTCTGCTGGCGGTGTGACAGCTGGCGGAAACGTTGCAGGAGCTCGCGCTCATGCAGCGACAGCTCCGGGCTGTCCAGGCGCATGCTCAGCTCGTCGCCCAGCGCACCTTCCTGGATAAGGCTCTGCTCCAGGCGCGCGATGATCTCGGAGTTCATGCTGCGGTGATGGTTGCGCGCTACCTCGGCAATGCGCTCACGCATCCCGTCTGGCAGGCGGACGACGAACTTGTCAGCGGTGCGGCTCGAATAAATAGCCTGTTTCATTGGGCGCATATAAATTGACCGGATTTACTGGTTCAGGGGAAGCGGTTCTCAAATTGGCCGCACGGGGTGGAAGTACGACCGTGGCGACGACAAAATGTTCAACCGTCATGAATATTTGGAAGGTCATCTTGCCTCATGGTCGCCGTTTCCTTGGCGTCAATTCTGTGACAAATAGTGAGCCGGATAAAGGCTTTTTGCCAGTACCAATTATCAGAAATGAGTACTGGTTTGAAAAGTTTTACATCATCCGGCCCGTCGCACCGTCAGCCTTTTGCCGCCAAAAACCTGTAAAACGCAGCAAAGGACACAGAAAACACCTAGAATGCGCGGGTTTCCTTCCATAGAGCATAGTGGCTATGCAACATGACGCAAGCGCCCGAGATGGAGCCTCAGGCCGCCTGATATTCCTGATAGGACCCTCGGGTTCGGGAAAAGATTCCCTGATCGATGCTTCTCGCGCGCAATTGTCCGCCGCAGGGGTGGAAATTGCCCGTCGCGTTATCACGCGTTCCGCCGAGGCCAAGGGTGAAGCAGCCCATGGCGTAAGCGCGGAGCGGTTCGCGCAGATGCGCGAGGAGGGCGCCTTCGCCATGCACTGGCGGGCCAATGGCCTGGAGTACGGGATCCCGGCCCAGGTGGATCAGTGGCTGGCGCAAGGGCACTCGGTGCTGGTCAATGGTTCGCGGGCTTATCTGCCTGAAGCGCAGGCGCGCTACCCTGATCTTTTGGCCGTGTGCCTGGAAGTGCAACCCGAGGTGCTGCGTGAACGCTTGCTCGCCCGTGGGCGGGAAACGCCGGGGCAGGTCGACCAGCGCCTGGCGCGCAATGCCCGGCTGAAATTGGAAGCTGCACCGTCGATCCACCACCTCGACAATTCAGGTGACCTGGCAACGGCAGTTGTGGCCCTGCTCGGTCTGCTGCGTCAGGAAAAATTGATTGCCTGAACGGCACTCAGAAAAAACCTGCGTGCAAAAAGCCCGATTCAGGCATGACAAACGGTGGCGCGCTGGTTAACATGCTCGCCGTCCCGCTGTTGCTGCATTCAGTCAGCACATGGCTGGCGGGTTTCAGTCCCTGTAGTTTAATGGATAGAACGGGGTCCTCCTAAGACTCTGGTGCAGGTTCGATTCCTGCCGGGGACGCCATCCACGCTAAATCCCTCCCTCTTCCCCTCGTTTCCTTTGCACAAGGCCGACGTGCGCTGCGCGCGCCCGAACCGGAGCTTGCTGTCATTTCATCGAGGGTCGAAGGATGCTTGCCGCCACCTGCTTCAAGGCCAGCCAGGCGCTGCCTGTTGCCTATCAATTGCTGCTCAGCCCGCTGCGGCCGGTTGCCGCAAGGGGGAGATCATGAGCGCCATACTGGAACTGCTGGCCCGGCCTCTGCTGCCTGGCCAGCGCAGCCTGCCCTTGCTGGTCGAGGCGCCCCACGCCGGCCTGGACCTCAACGAGGCGCTGGAGCCGATCCGCGAGCTGGTCGACCGCCACTTGCTCGACGCCGGCGGCATCCTCTTTCGCGGCTTCGATGTGGGCGGCGCCGAGGCTTTCCGTAGCTTCGCCGGCGGCTTCGGCCACCCGCTGCTCAATTACGAATTCGGCTCTACCCCGCGCAGCAACGTTACCCAAGGCGTGTACACCTCCACCGAGTACCCGCCGCACCAGAAGATCCCGCTGCACAACGAACAGGCCTACACCCGTGAATGGCCGATGAAGATCTGGTTCTACAGCATGATCGCCGCCGAGAGTGGAGGGGAAACACCCATCGCCGACAGCCGCGAAGTGTTCCGCCGGATCGACCCGCGCATCCACGAACGTTTCAACCGCCATGGGCTGATGTATGTGCGCAACTTCGGCAATGGCCTGGATGTGCCTTGGGAGCAGGTGTTCAACAGTGACGACCCGGCAGTGGTGGAAGCCTACTGTCAGCGCCAGGCGATCACCTGCGACTGGAAGGACGACGGCGAGTTGCGCACCCGCCAGATCTGTCAGGCCGTGGCCCGCCACCCGCGAACCGGCGAGGATGTGTGGTTCAACCAGGCGCACCTGTTCCATGTGTCCAACCTGCCGCCCGAGGTGCGCGAGAGCCTGCTGGAGGTCGTCGACGAGGAAGACCTGCCACGCAATGTCTACTACGGCGACGGTTCGCCCATCGAAGACTCGATCCTCGACGAGGTGCGCGGTGTGCTGGATGAGTGCACCATCGCTTTCCCGTGGCAGGAAGGCGATGTGCTGATGCTCGACAACATGCTCGCCGCCCACGCCCGCAGCACCTTCACCGGCAAGCGCAAGGTGATCGTGGCCATGGCTGAAGGCCACGCTGCGGGCTGAATCAGGCGGCAGGGCGGAGTCCGCCGGCACACCTTCGGGCGTACCGGCGGGTTTTACATATAGCACCTAAATGCGAGCCGTAATCATTCGTTCAACAGGTATCGCGGAGCCCAGGGCGGCTCCCATCACCGGTTCGGACGACCTATGAGCACCCTCGATCAATCCCTGAAGCTGGCGCGCCGCTTCATTGAACTGCCGCTGGAAAAACGCCGTGTCTTCTTCGCCGCCCTGCGCGACGAGCAGGTCGATTTCACCAGCTACCCCATCCCCGACTGCAGCGGCATCGCCGGCCGCGACCAGCTCTCCTATGCCCAGCAGCGCATGTGGTTCCTCTGGCAGCTGGAGCCGGGCAGCGCTGCCTACAACCTGCCAGGGGCCGTGCGCCTGCTCGGCAGGCTTGATCATCAGGCGCTTGACCTGGCCTTTGCCGACCTAGTGCAGCGCCACGAGTGCCTGCGTACCACCTTCGAGGAAGTTGACGGGCAGGTGTTGCAGCGTGTCGGTGACGGTGCGCAGGTGCAGGTCCGCCATGTCGACCTGTCCGCCCTTGATGCGGATCAGCGCCTGCAGCGAACCCGTGAAGAAGTCGCCCGCGAAGCCGGCCAGCCGTTCGACTTGCGACAAGGCCCGCTGCTGCGGGCCGCGCTGCTGCAACTGGCTGCGGATGAACATGTGCTGCTGCTGACCATGCACCACATCATTGCCGACGGCTGGTCGATGAACATCCTGATCGACGAGTTCATGCGCTGCCTGGACGCCCGCAGCGCCGGAAACCAGGCCCAATTACCAGCGCTGGCCGTGCATTACCGTGACTACGCCCTGTGGCAGCGCAGCTGGATGGAAGCCGGTGAGCAGGCCCGTCAGCTCGACTACTGGCGAGCTCAGCTGGGCGAGGAGCATGAACCCCTGGAATTGCCCACCGACCGGCCACGCCCGGCACAGCCGAGCCATGCCGGTGCGCGCCTTGAATTCGCCATCGACGCCGAGCTGCGCAGCGGCCTGAAGGCGCTGGCCCAACGTCAGGGTACGACCTTGTTCGTGGTGCTGCTGGCAGCCTTCAAAACCCTGTTGTACCGCTACAGCGGGCAGGGTGATATCCGCGTCGGAGGCCTGATCGCCAACCGCAACCGCGGTGAGGTCGAGGGACTGATCGGCTTCTTCGTCAATACCCAGGTGCTGCGCAGTCAGCTGGATGGGCAGCAGACGTTCGAGCAGCTACTGACAGCGCTGCGTCAGACTGCCCTCGGCGCCCAGGCCCACCAGGAGCTGCCATTCGATGCGCTACTGGAGGCGCTGCAGCCCAACCGCAGCCAGAGCCACAACGCGTTGTTCCAGGTAATGTACAACCATCAGCCGCTGGTCACCGACATCCAGGGCATGCGCCTGGGTTGCGGCTTGCAACTGGCGCATCTGGACGCCGAGCAGAGCGTGGCCGGCGCCCGCAGCCATGCCGCTGCCAGCGACCTGATGCTGGAAACCCGCGAGGAAGGCGAACGCCTGCTGGCGGCCTTCACCTACGCCACGGATCTGTTCGATGCCGCCACCGTCGAGCGCATGGCCGGCCACTGGCGCAACCTGCTGCGCAGCGTGCTGGCCAACCCGCAATGTCGAATCGGCGAGCTGGAATTGCTCGATGCGGCTGAATCCCGCCAACTGCAGGCTTGGGCACTGCGAGCACCTGCACCTCAGGCAGCGGCGTTGGCCCACCAGCGCTTTCAGGCCCAGGCAGCGCGTACGCCCGAGGCGGTCGCGCTGGTGCTGGCTGGCGAAGGGCAGGGCGCCAGCCTGAGCTATGCCGAGCTGGAGCGTCGCAGCAACCGCCTGGCCCAGTGCCTGGTGCGGGCGGGTGTCGGCCCCGAGGTACTGGTCGGTGTGGCGCTTGAGCGTTCGCTGGACATGGGGGTCGCCCTGCTCGCGGTGCTCAAGGCCGGCGGTGCTTATGTCCCGCTGGACCCGCAAGCGCCCGGCGAACGCATCGCCCAGGTGTTCGCCGACAGCGGCCTGCGTCTGCTGTTGACCCAATCGACCCTGCTGAGCCAACTGCCAGTGGCTGAGGGTATCGAGGTTCTGTGCCTGGACCAGGCACAGGGCGAGCAACCTGAGCATGCACCACAGGTATCACTGCAGCCGGGCAACCTGGCCTATGTGATCTACACCTCCGGCTCCACCGGCCGTCCCAAGGGCGTCGCCATCAGCCACGGCGCGCTGGCCGAGTTCTGCGAACTGGCCAGCGACTATTCGCGCCTGTCCGCCGATGATCGCGTGCTGCAGTTCGCCACCTGCAGCTTCGACGGTTTCGTCGAGCAGTTCTACCCACCGCTGTGCGTCGGTGCCGGTGTGGTGCTGCGCGACAACCACCTGTGGGACAGCACCCGCTTCCTGCACGCACTGCAACAGCACGGCATCACTGTCGCCGACCTGCCGGCTGCCTACTGGCACATGCTGGTGCAGGACTACGCGCGCGACACGCCACCGGCATTTGCCGCATTGCGCCAAGTGCATGTTGGCGGCGAAGCCATGGCGGTGGACGGGCTTGACCTGTGGCGCCGCGCCGGCCTGGCCGGTGTGCGCCTGCTCAATACCTATGGCCCGACCGAGGCCACGGTAGTGTCCAGCATCCACGACTGCACGGCGCTTGCCTCGCGGGATGTGTCCTGGCGCGGCATCCCCATCGGCCAGGGGCTGGCCGGCCGGCGCCTGTGCATCCTCGACGGCGAGATGCAGCCCGTACCGGTTGGCGCCATTGGCGAGCTGTATATCGGTGGCCCGGGCCTGGCGCGCGGTTACCACGGCCAGCCCGCACTCAGCGCCGAACGCTTCCTGCCCGACCCCGACGTGCCCGGCACACGCTTGTACCGCACGGGCGACCGTGCCCGTTTCGACGCCAATGGCGCCATCGAGTACATCGGCCGGGTCGATCATCAAGTGAAGGTGCGCGGCTTCCGTATCGAGCTTGGCGAGATCGAGATGCGCCTGCAGCAATGCCCCGGCGTTCGCGAAGCGGCGGTGCTGGCCCTGGACATGGCAGGTGGGCGGCAGCTGGTGGCCTATGCGGTCACCGACGCCGACGGCAGCGATGCCGAAGCACAGCGCCAGGCGATCCGCCAAGGCCTGCGTGCGACGCTGCCGGACTATATGGTGCCGTCGCATCTGGTGCTGCTGGACCGCCTGCCGCTGACCGCCAGCGGCAAACTCGACCGCAAGGCCCTGCCCGTGCCAGACCCGAGCCAGTTGCAGGCCGGCTTCCGTGCGCCAGTCAGCGAGCCGCAGCAACGCCTGGCGGCAATCTGGATGGAAGTCTTGCAGGTGCCCCGCGTCGGCCTCGACGACAGTTTCTTCGACCTGGGCGGGCATTCGCTGCTGGCAGCCCAGGTCATTGCCCGGATCAAGTCCGAACTGGGCGTCGCGCTGCCCATGCGCAGCCTGTTCGAACGCCCACACCTGGCTGCCCTGGCCGAAGAGCTGGAGACCCTGGGCGGTAGCGCCGACGAGGACTGGGCCGACATGGAAGCGTTCATGAATTCACTGGAGGAGGTTTGAGCATGACCCGCAACACGACGCTGCGTATCGCCGAGAAGTTCATCGGGTTGCCGCTCGAACAACGCCGTCAGTTCCTCGCCAGGCTGCGCCAGGATGGCAAGGACTTCGGCCTGCTGCCGATCCCGGTCAGCCGCCATGGCCTTGAGGCCATTCCACTGTCCTACGCCCAGCAGCGCCTGCTGTTCCTTTGGCAACTGGACCCGCAGAGCGCGGCCTATAACATGGCCGCCGGCCTGCGCCTGCGCGGTAAGTTGGACCATGACCGTCTGCAAGGCGCCTTCGACGCCCTGATCGAGCGCCACGAAGCGCTGCGTACTGTGTTCCAGGTCGACGGCGAGCAGCCGCTGCAACGGGTGCTGGCGGCCGAGCCCCTGGCCTTGCGGCATGTCGACCTTGGCACCGCCGGCGAGGCTGAGCTGGCCCGACAGGTAGAAGACGAAGTCAGTCGCCCGTTCGACCTGCTCAAGGGCCCACTGCTGCGCGCCAGCCTGTTCCGCCTGGGCCAGGACGAATACGTGCTGGTGGTGTGCATGCACCACATCGTCTGCGACGGTTGGTCGATGGACGTGATGGTCCGCGAGTTCGTCCAGTGCTACCAGGCCGGTCCTCAGAGCCTGCCAGCTTTGCCGTTGCAGTATGCCGACTATGCCGTGTGGCAGCGCCGCTGGCTGGAAGCCGGCGAGGGCGAGCGGCAGTTGCAGCACTGGCGCGAGCAGCTCGGCGATGACCACCCCTTGCTCGAGGTGGCGGCCGACTTCCCGCGCCCGCCAGTGCAGAGCCTGCAAGGCGAGACCCTCAAGTTCGATTTCGGCGGGCCGCTGTCACAGCGCCTGCGCGACGCAGCCCGGGCGCAGGGGGTGACGCTGTTCATGCTGATGCTGACCGGTTACGCCGTGTTCCTCTCGCGCCATTCCGGCCAGCGCGACATGCGCATCGGCGTGCCCAACGCCAACCGCGGGCGCGAGGAGGTGGAGGGGTTGATCGGCTTCTTCGTCAACACCCAAGTGTTGCGCTGCGTGGTCGACGAGCGCCTGTCGCTGAGTGAACTGCTGGTGCAGGTGCGCGAAGCGACCTTGGCCGCCCAGGCCAATCAGGAGCTGCCCTTCGAGCAGTTGGTGGAAGTGCTCGCGCCCGAGCGCAGCCTTGGCCACAACCCGTTGTTCCAGGCCAAGTTCAACCAGAACGTCGGCGTGCAGAAGCAGACCGCGCTGCAACTGCCAGGGCTGGCCGTCAGCGAGTATCCGCTGCGCAAGGAAGGCACCCACTTCGACCTTGCCCTGGACATCACCGACGACGGTAGCCTGGTGCACGGCGAGATGACCTATGCCAGCGATCTCTACCAGCGTTCCACCATCGAAGGGTTCATCGCTGCGTTGCGTGAGCTGTTCGACACGTTGCTGACTGCGCCAGACACGCCGCTGCATACCCTGGTCAAGGGGCCTGTCGCAGAGGTTGCCAGCCACCGTGAGCAGCCGGCCCTGGTTCTGCAGCGTTGGGACGAGCAGGTGCGCCGCCAGCCCGAAGGCATCGCGGCCGCGTGTGCGGGGCAGCAGCTCAGCCATGCCGAACTGGACAGCCAAGCCAATCGCCTGGCCCATCAGCTGCGCGACCTGGGTGTCGCCACGGGGGCACCGGTCGCGGTGCTGATGGAGCGCTCGCTGGACTGGCTGGTGTGCCTGTTGGGCGTTCTCAAGGCCGGTGGCGTGTACCTGCCGCTGGACAGCAAGGCGCCAGCCGAACGCCTGCAAGGCATGCTGCAGCGCAGCGGCGCGCAGGTACTGCTGTGTGAGGCTGCTGAACTGCGTCAGCAGGCGTTGGCAGCGTCTGGTTGCCAGGTACAGCCCTATGCGCCAGAGCGCTGGGCCTCGCTGCCGGGTGATGCGCCAGAAACCGGGACACTGGCAGGTGCGCCAGCCTACGTGATCCACACTTCCGGCTCCACCGGCCAACCGAAGGGGGTGGTGGTCAGCCATGGCGCGCTGGCCAGCTATGTCGACGGCCTGCTGCAACGCCTGGATCTGGCCACGGACGCGAGCATGGCGCTGGTCTCCACCGTCGCCGCCGACCTTGGTCACACGGTAGTGTTCGGCGCCCTGTGCTCCGGGCGCACGCTGCATGTGTTGCCAGAGACGCTGGGCTTCGACCCGGATGCCTTCGCCGCCTACATGGCCGAGCAGCGCATCGGCGTGCTGAAGATCGTCCCCAGCCACCTCAACGGCTTGCTGCAGGCGGCCAATGCTGGCGACGTGTTGCCCGATCATGCGCTGATCGTCGGTGGCGAGGCCTGCTCACCCGCGTTGTACCAGAAGGTGCGCGAGCTCAAGCCAGGCTGCCGCTTCATCAACCATTACGGCCCCAGCGAAACCACGGTCGGTGTACTGACCCATGAGCTGCAAGGTGCAGTGACCCAGGCGGTGCCGTTGGGCACTGTGCTGCCGGGGGCCAGCGTGCGGGTGCTGGACGATGTGCTCAACGGGGTGCCGGCGCGGGTCGCTGGCGAGCTGTACATTGGCGGCGACAGCCTGGCGCAAGGCTACCTGGGCCAGGCGGCTCTGACCGCCGAGCGTTTCGTGCCCGACCCGTTCGGCGCGCCGGGCACGCGCCTGTACCGCAGCGGTGACCGCGTGCAGCGCGACAACGCAGGCTTGCTGCACTTCCTCGGGCGTGCCGACGATCAGGTGAAGATCCGTGGCTATCGTGTCGAGCCGGGAGAGGTCGGCCGCGTGCTGCGTGGCCTGGCGGGCGTGCATGACGCCGTGGTGCTGGCCGTCCCGCAAGGGGATGACGCCGCGCAGCTGCAACTGGTCGGCTGGTGTGTGCCGGGCACACCTCAGCTGAGCGTCGAGGCCCTGCGCGAGCAGTTGCAGGCGCTGCTGCCGGACTACCTGGTACCGGCCCATCTGCTGTTGCTGGAGCGCCTGCCGCTGACCGCCAACGGCAAGCTGGACCGCCGCGCCCTGCCGCAGCCGCAGGTGCAGCTCAAGCGCCATGTCGCCGCCAGCACACCGCTGGAAGAGCAACTTCTGGCCATCTGGCAAGCGGTGCTCAAGCGTGACGACATCGGCGTCGAGGACAACTTCTTCGAGCTCGGGGGCGATTCCATCCTCAGCCTGCAGATCATCGCCCGGGCCAAGCGCCAGGGCATCAGGCTGAGCCCGCGCCAGCTGTTCGAGAAGCAGACCATCGCCCAGCTGGCCCAGGTCGCCAAGGTGATCACTGCAGCGGCCAAGCCTGCCGCTGTTGCGCAGGTCAGTGGTGGCATGCCGCTGCTGCCGGTGCAGGCGCGCTTCTTCGAGCTGGGCCTGGATCAGCCTGGGCATTACAACCAGGCGGTCATGCTGCAGCCACGCCAGGCGCTGACGGCGAGCATCGTCGAACAGGCCCTGGCGTTGCTGGTCAACCAGCACGACGCACTGCGCCTGGCCTTCAGCAAGGTGGACGGCAGCTGGCATGCCGAGCACCGCACCGGCGTGCCTGGTGGGCTGCTCTGGCACCGCCAGGCGGCCGATGCCGCGCAACTGCTGGCCATCGCCGAAGAAGCGCAGGGCAGTCTCGATCTCGCCCAGGGGCCGCTGCTGCGCGCCGTGCTTTGCGACCTCGCCGAAGGCGGGCAGCGCCTGCTGCTGGTGATTCATCACCTGGTGGTCGACGGTGTGTCCTGGCGGGTGCTGCTGGAAGACCTGGAGCAGGCCTGCGTCGCCCTGTTGGCCGGGCGCACACCCGCACTGGCGGAGAAGGGCACGGCATTCAAGGTCTGGGCCGAGGGCTTGGTGGGCTGGGCCCAGGCGCCTGCCCGTGATGCAGAGCTGGCCTACTGGCAAGCGACTCTCGCGGGGCAGACCGGCGACCTGCCTGCAGCACGCCGCGACGCCGGGCTGCAGGTGCGTCACGCACGCACCGTGCGCTGCCGGCTGGATGCCGACACCACGCAGAGCCTGCTGCAGCAGGCTCCAGCCGCCTATCGCACACAGGTCAACGACCTGCTGCTGACTGCCCTGGCGCGGGTGCTGTGCCGCTGGACCGGGCAGGGCAGTGCGCTGGTCCAGCTGGAAGGTCACGGCCGTGAGGACCTGTTCGACGGCGTGGACCTGAGCCGCACCGTGGGTTGGTTCACCAGCCTGTTCCCGGTGGCGCTGACCCCGACCGACGACCTGAGCGGTTCGCTCAAGGCCATCAAGGAACAATTGCGTGGCGTGCCCGGGCGCGGCATCGGCCATGGCGTGCTGCGTTACCTCGGCAGCCCGGCGCAGCAGGCGGCGTTGCAAGCGCTGCCGCAAGCGCGGGTGACCTTCAACTACCTCGGCCAGTTCGACCAGGGCTTCGGCGAAGACCGGCTGTTCGCGCCCGCCCTGGAAAGCGTTGGCGCTACCCAGGCGGCCGATGCGCCATTGGGCAACTGGCTGAGCGTCAACGGCCAGGTGCTGGGCGGCGAACTGGAGCTGGGCTTCACCTTCAGCCAGGCGATGTTCGACGAGCCGGTGATCGCCAGCCTGGCCGATGACTACGCCGGTGAGCTGGCCGCGCTGGTCGCCCACTGCCTCGACAGCCAGGCCGGCGGCGCCACCCCGGCTGACTTCCCGCTGGCTGGCCTGACCCAGGCGCAGCTTGATGCGTTGCCGGTCGACCTGCGCCAGGTCGAGAACATCTACCCGCTGGCACCGATGCAGGAAGGCATGCTGTTCCACAGCCTGTACGACGGCCAAGCCAGCAGCTACGTCAACCGCCTGCGCCTGGACCTCGACGAGCTCGACCCCGAGCGCTTCATCCAGGCCTGGCAGCAGGCGCTGGACCAGCACGAATCGCTGCGTGCCGGGTTTGCCTGGGAGCAGGGCCTGGAAGCGCCACGCCAAGTGGTTCTGCGCCACGTCCAGCTGCCGGTCGAACGCTTCGACTGGGCTGGCGAGGCCGATATCGGCGCCCGCCTGGAAGCGCTGGCGCAGGCCGAGCAGGCTCGTGCCTTCGACCTTGGCCAGGCGCCGCTGCTGCGCCTGGTACTGGTGCGCACCGGGCCGCAGCGCCATCACCTGATCTACACCAGCCACCACATCCTGATGGACGGCTGGAGCAATTCGTTGCTCTTTGCCGCCGTGATGCAGGCTTATTCGGGGCAGCCTGCCGCGCTGGCGCAGGCCACCCGCAGCAACTACCTCGGCTGGTTGCAGCAGCAGGATCGCGCCGCTGCCGATGCGTTCTGGAAAGCCCAACTGCTCGACCTGGACGGCCCGACACTGCTCGGCGGCACACGCGATGCCAGTGAAGCCGGGCAGGGCGCCGTAGTGCTGGAGCTGGGCGAGGCCTTGAGCCAGGCCCTGAAGCACTTTGCGCAGGCTCAGCAAGTCACCCTCAACAGCGTGCTGCAGGCTGCCTGGGCACTGCTGTTGCAGCGCCGCACCGGCCAGCGGCGGCCGTGCTTCGGCGCCACCGTGTCCGGGCGCCCGGCGGAGTTGCCGGGGATCGAGCAGCAACTGGGCCTGTTCATCAACACCCTGCCGGTGGCCGCCGAGCCGCAAGGGCAGATGCCGGTCGCCGACTGGGTGCGTGAAGTGCAGGCGCTCAACCTGCGCCTGCGCGAGTACGAGTACCTGCCGCTTTACGCCATCCAGGCAGCGGCCGGGCGCCATGGCGAGGCGTTGTTCGACAGCCTGCTGGTGTTCGAGAACTACCCGCTGGCCCAGAGCCTGTCCGACAACAGTGCCGGGTTGCGTCTGTCTGGCCTGGACTATCAGGAATACAGCGGCTACCCGCTGACCCTGATTGCCGAAGCGCGGGATCAGATGCAGCTGACCTTCGCCTACCAGCGCCAGGTCTTAGGCGATGCGCAGGTGCAGCAAATAGCGGCCGAGCTGCGCCACTTGCTGCAAGGCTTCGCCAATGCGCCGCACGCCTTGCTGGGCAGCTTCGGGCTGGTCGACGCAGAGGCTCATTCGCGAATCGTGAAGGGTTGGAATGACACGGCACGGGACTACCCGGGCACGCCTTATGTACACCAGCTGTTCGAACAGCAAGCCGCCCGCCAACCGCAAGCGCCGGCACTGACCTTCGCCGACCGCACCTTGAGCTATGCCGAACTCAATGCCGAGGCCAACCGCCTGGCTCTGTATCTGCGCGGTCAGGGTGTCGGCCCGGACGTGCTGGTCGGCATCACCGCCGAGCGCTCGGTGGAAATGGTCGTCGGCCTGCTGGCAATCCTCAAGGCCGGTGGCGCCTATGTGCCGCTGGACCCGGAATATCCGCAGGACCGCCTGGCCTACATGTTCGAGGACAGCGGCATTACCTTGCTGCTGACCCAGTCGCACCTGCGCGACGGCCTGCCGATCCCGGCCGGGCTGACGGTGCTCGATCTGGATCGAACCGAAGCCTGGGGTGCGCTGGGTGCGCACAACCCGGAGGTGGCACTGCACCCGGAAAACCTGGCCTACGTCATCTACACCTCCGGCTCCACCGGCAAGCCGAAGGGCGCCGGCAACCGCCATGTCGCCTTGCACAACCGCCTGGCCTGGATGCAGGAGGCGTATCAGCTCACGGCCACTGACAGCGTGC
>NZ_PEMX01000023.1:0-82385 GCF_002759075.1 Pseudomonas sp. 382 | reverse complement strand
GATGCATTCTTTATCGGCGCTTTGGTGGAAGGGGTGGGGCGATGTCTCCCACGGTCTGTACTGCTGCGAACAGTCAGAATCGGGCATTTAGTCCCACCACCCCTTCAAGTCTAACCATACAAGCGGGCGTGCCCGCGAAAAGGCCGGTACTGCCGCTACAAACTTCAATGCCGTGCGCAATCCCTCCTATTCTCAATAGCTCACTTCGGTTCGTGCACTGAGGAGACACGACCATGAGCTACGTAACCACGAAGGATGGCGTTCAGATTTTCTACAAGGACTGGGGACCGCGCGATGCGCAGGTCATCCACTTCCACCATGGCTGGCCGCTCAGCGCTGATGACTGGGACGCACAGATGCTGTTCTTCCTGGCCAAGGGCTTTCGCGTGGTCGCCCACGACCGCCGCGGCCACGGGCGCTCCAGCCAGGTATGGGACGGCCACGACATGGACCACTATGCCGACGATGTCGCAGCCGTGGTCGACCACCTGGGCATCCAGGGCGCGGTGCATGTTGGCCATTCCACCGGTGGCGGCGAAGTGGTGCGCTACATGGCCCGGTATCCTGGTGACCCGGTGGCCAAGGCCGTGCTGATCGCCGCCGTGCCACCGTTGATGGTGCAGACGCCGGCCAATCCTGGCGGCCTGCCCAAGTCGGTGTTCGACAACTTCCAGGCCCAGGTCGCCAGCAACCGTGCACAGTTCTACCGGGATGTTCCGACGGGTCCGTTCTATGGCTACAACCGACCGGGTGTGCAAGCGTCGGAAGGCGTCATCGGCAACTGGTGGCGCCAGGGCATGATCGGAAGCGCCAAGGCGCATTACGACGGCATCGTGGCGTTCTCGCAGACCGATTTCTCCGAGGATCTCAAGGGGATCAAGCAGCCGGTGCTGGTGATGCATGGGGATGATGACCAGATCGTGCCCTACGAGAATTCCGGGCCGCGGTCAGCCAAGTTGCTGCCCAATGGCACCTTGAAGACCTACAAGGGGTACCCGCATGGCATGCCGACCACCCATGCCGATGTGATCAATGCGGATCTGCTGGCGTTCATCCAGAGCTGATAGGGTTTGCAGTACCGGCCTCTTCGCGGGCAAGCCCGCTCCCACAGGTTTCGCGCCAACTTCAAGACCTGTGCAATACCTTTGGGAGCGGGTTCACCCGCGAAAGGGCCGGCACTGGCAACCGTTTGCGCCCAGGATTACCATGTCCCCTTCTAGCGCGGCCATTTGCCGCACGCCCTGCCCTCTGCCAGTCAGCCCCCATGCCCTTCGAACTCACCGTAGAACCGCTCACCTTACTGATCCTCGCCCTGGTCGCCTTCGTCGCCGGTTTCATCGATGCCATCGCCGGTGGCGGCGGCCTGCTGACCACTCCGGCGCTACTCACCGCCGGCATGCCGCCACACCTGGTTCTCGGCACCAACAAGCTCAGCTCGACCTTCGGCTCGGCCACCGCCGGCTTCACCTACTACAAGCGCAAGCTATTCCACCCGGCGCAATGGCGCCCCGCCCTGCTCGCGACCTTGGTTGGCGCCTCGATCGGTGCAATGGTGGCCCACTACATGCCAGCCGAGTGGCTGAACAAGATGCTGCCGGTGATCGTCTTCGCCTGTGGCATCTACCTGCTGTTCGGCGGCACGCCCAAGGCACCGCTGGATGCCGATGCGCCGATCAAGAAGAAATGGCAGTTCCCCCAAGGCTTCACCCTCGGTTTCTACGACGGTGTGGCCGGCCCCGGCACCGGTGCGTTCTGGACCGTCAGCACGCTGCTGCTCTACCCCATCGACTTGGTCCGCGCCAGCGGCGTGGCGCGCAGCATGAACTTCGTCAGCAACATCGCGGCGCTGACCGTGTTCATCATTTCCGGGCAGGTGGATTACATCGTTGGCCTGTGCATGGGCCTGTCGGTGATGGTCGGCGCCTTCTTCGGCGCACGCACGGCGATCAGCGGCGGCAGCAAGTTCATCCGCCCGGTGTTCATCACCGTGGTGCTGGCGCTGACCGTGCGCCTGGCGTGGCAGCACTGGTTCGGGTTGGTATGACCCCACCTATTCCTTACGGCGTATTCGGCCAACGGGATTGAAAGTTATCGGGGTGGCGGTTCTTCGAACGTACGGTATTGGAGGTAGCTCGAAAAGCCCTAACCAGGGATGATTTTCTGCTTGCGTGTTCATAAACCAATCGTCAGGCGTCAGCACATTGTGACGGTATCCAATCACTGGTCTATTCAACGCATTAGCGACTTCCTGTGCTGCACCGCTCGCCCCTGACTTGCAAGCAATCAGATAAATTGGCTTATTTGGATCGGCTCGATAAGATTTCAACCCCTTCAGTCTAGGAGCAATTTCCTTCATTGCTACTTTTCTGGCAGATACCATATTCCCATGTTCATTCATAAGCCGCGGGCTGCCGTCAGCGTGGCCATGCGTTACAAACCCCGCGTTACCAGTCTTAAAAACTTCCTTATGAAATGTGGTTGATGAGACCCCCTTCCGACCCGGGAACAAAACTTGATAATCGTCATCAAAAGTTATCGATTTTTGGAATAATGCCTTAAGCCAGCTCATGCGCCCTGATGGATCAACACGATTAACAGGATCACTAGCGCAATAAGCATAAGTATTTATTCCACCCCTATCAAATGGGCTCAAGATGTCGGGCGAAAGAAACCTTTGCAATGCACAACTGAGAGCTCTATAGCCATTACCCAGCATGTAAAAGCCTGTAAAGGAGTCTCGCAACTGCGCGTTGAATCCCAGTAGCGATTCAGTTGTGGCAGTACGGTTATAACCATAAGGCGTATAGCCGCGAGAGACAGGTAATTTGGCGCGACCACCGTAATGCATAAGACTCTCCTTGAAATCGCCGCCACAACTCTGCTGCCGGGGACTAAACTGAGATCAACGTAGGCATTTCCCCTCCAGGTTAACGGCCCCTGCCATTGTAAAGTTCAATTCGGGCTCAGCAACTATCAGAAATGACAGTCCCCTTGATAACCACAAACCTAGCGTGGCAGCACTGGTTCGGGCAGGCCTACGCGGCGCGCCACGTAAAGGTCGATCAAGTATCGGGCGATGGACCGCCCGGCCGGCAGTGGCGGTAAGTCGTGCACGCTGAACCACTTGGCGTCCTCGATCTCGTCCGGCTGCATGACAATCTCGCCCCCGGCGTATTCGGCATGGAAGCCCAGCATCATCGAGTGCGGGAACGGCCAGCACTGGCTGCCGATGTACTGGATGTTGCGCACCTCCACCGCCACCTCTTCGCGCACCTCTCGTACCAGGCAGTCTTCGGCGGATTCGCCCGGTTCGGCAAAGCCCGCCAGGGTGCTGTACACGCCTGTGACGAAGCGCGGCGAACGGGCCAACAGGATCTCGTCGCCACGGGTCACCAGTACGATCATGCTCGGCGAGATGCGCGGATAGCTGCGCAGGTCGCAGGGCTGGCAGTACATCGCCCGCTCCCAGCGGATCTGCGTCATCGCCTGGCCGCAGCTGCCGCAGAAGCGGTGCTCGCGGGCCCAGGTGCCGATCTGCGCGGCATAGCCCAGCACCTTGTAGGTGTCGAAGTCGCCTTCCAGCATGAACGCGCGCAGGCCACGCCAACTGCAACCCGGTACTTCGGTCGCGCTGCGCAGCTCCAGCAGGAATACCGGCTCGCCATCGAAATGGCCGATACCGTGCTCGCACAGCACCTCCAGGTCCTGCCGCTTGAGCCAGTCGCGGGGGAACAGCGCGCCGTTGGCGTCCACCAGGAACCCTTCCGGGCTGCGGGCCACGGCCAGCCCCCCGGTGATCTGTGGGTCGAGTACTGCGGTAGTCCAGCGAGCTGACATGTCGGGGGTTCCTTTGCTGCGTCCCCCGGCCCGGTCAGTCGGCGAACGTCGGTTTCTGTTTGCTCATGTGCGCCGCCACGGCCACGCGCAGGTCTTCGGACTGCAGCATCGCGGCGTTCCAGGTGGCGATGTAGTCCAGGCCATCGTCGATGCGATGGTCACGCATGTAGCTGAGCATCTCCTTGGTGCCGGCCACGGCGATCGGCGATTTTGCGGCAATCTCGCGGGCGATGGCAAAGACCCCGTCGAGCAACGCGGCCTGATCATCATAGACCCGGTTGACCAGGCCGATGCGCAGCGCCTCGTCAGCCTCTACATTGCGCCCGGTGAAGGCCAGCTCACGCATGATGCCGTCGCCGATGATACGTGGCAAACGTTGCAAGGTGCCGACATCGGCGGCCATGCCCATGTCGATTTCCTTGATCGAGAATTGCGCATCGCGGCTGCAATAGCGCATGTCGCAGGCCGAGATCAGGTCGATTGCGCCGCCAATGCAGTAGCCCTGGACCGCCGCCAGCACCGGCTTGCGGCAGTTGTCCACGGCATTGAAGGAGGCCTGCAGGCGCTGGATGGTCTTGCGCAGGAAGCGTGCGTTGCGGCCAACATCCTTGCCCATCTGCCCGGCCAGCGACGCCAGCATCATCAGGTCGATACCGGCGGAAAAGTGCTTGCCGGCACCGCTGATCACCACTGCGCGCACGGCCTCGGTGTCGTCGATCCACTGGAAGACATCGACGATTTCCGTCCAGAAGGCCGCGTTCATGGCGTTGATCTTTTCCGGGCGGTTGATCTGCACATGGGCGATGTTGTCGGTCAGTTCGACCTTGAGCGCGGTGTATTCGGTCACGGGCGGCACTCCTGTGGGGAAAGGATTCACGGCATGGATGGTAACCCAGGCAGGTGACCGTGCTTGTGCCAAAAACGGGACTGCATGCCCTGTCGAAATCGCCGCGCGCCGTTCGACCATAGGGTGAATCATCACATCGGCAAGCCTTTCAGGAGAGCCCCATGCGCAAACTTATCGTAGCCGCCTTCGTCAGCCTCGACGGGGTCATGCAGGCCCCCGGTGGCCCTCAGGAAGACACCAGCGGTGGTTTCACCTTTGGCGGTTGGCTCGTGCCCCATGCCGAGGAAGTGTTTGGCCAGGCCATGCAGGCGTTGTTCAGCCAACGGTTCGAATTGCTGCTGGGGCGGCGCACCTATGACATCTTTGCCGGCTACTGGCCGAAGGTGAAAGACGATACCGAGGACTTCTCCATCGCCAAGCTGTTCAACAGCGTGGCCAAGCATGTCGCCACCCATGATCCCGACAGTCTCGAATGGCATAACAGCCATGCGCTGGGCGTGGATATTGTGTCAGCGGTGCGAGCCCTGAAGCAGCAGCACGGCGCTGATCTGCTGACCCAGGGCAGTGCCAATCTGGTGCAGCAACTGCTCGCCGCCGGGCTGGTCGATGAGCTTCAGTTGCTCATTCACCCTGTGTTGCTGGGGCATGGCAAGCGGTTGTTCAGTGATAATGCGGCGCCTGGGGTTTTCACCCTGAAACATTCGCAGGTAACGCCGAAGGGCGTGATCATTGCCCGCTATGTGCGTAAGGGCGAAGTCGAGACGGGATCGTTTGATTTACCGCCGGAGAATGGGTGAGGGCTGACAGGTGCCTGCCGACAGATTTGTAGCGCCTGTGAGATCGAGCGCCGCCCGCGCGGCGCATCGCGGGCAAGCCCGCTCCCACATCTGTTTCGGGCCAGTCTCTCCTGTGAAGCCAACAGGGACCGCCTTGTTGGTATGGCGATGCATCTGAGTGGGCGCTGATGTCGCTCCACTTGTCTCCAGTCATGCACCAAGGCGGATCCTGTTGGCGGTACAGGAGTAACTGGCCCGAAACAGATGTGGGAGCGGGCTTGCCCGCGATGCGCCGCGCGGGCGGCGCTCGATCTCACAGGCGCCAAATAACTTAAGCCAGGAACAACCAATACAACTTTTACACCTCGCCCGCATCCAACCATAAGCAACACTCACACCCGCTGACAGGAGATTTGCCATGGCGATGCGCACGGCCCTGATGCTTTCCTGCATGACCGTGGCCCTGATGGGCTGCGTCGGTTCCAACGACGATCACCACACCCCGCCGTCCACCGAACAGGTCGACCTGCAACGCTACCAGGGCACCTGGTACGAGCTTGCACGCCTGCCGATGTTCTTCCAGCGCAACTGTGTGCAGTCCGAAGCCCATTACGGCTTGCGCGAAGATGGCCGTATCGACGTGACCAACCGCTGCAAGGAAAAAGACGGCACCTTGAACGAAGCCCGTGGTATTGCCGAAGCCCAGGTGCCGGGCCGGACCGACAAGCTCTGGGTGCGCTTCGATAACTGGTTCAGCCGCCTGGCGCCGGGGCTGACCAAGGGTGAATACTGGGTGCTGTACCACGACAAGGACTACCGCGTGGCACTGGTTGGCCACCCCAACCGCGAATACCTGTGGCTGCTGTCGCGCACGCCGGCAATTACCGACCAGACGCGTGACCAGCTGCTGACGATTGCCCAGAAGCAGGGTTATGACACCAGCAAGCTGATCTGGCGGCAGGACACCCCCGCCGAGCCTTGAGCATCGACGCCCTGCAGCAATCCGTCTAAGGTGTGGCTCCCCCAAGCATGGAGCAAAGCATTGGACCTGCAGTTTCTGGGCACCTCCTCCGGGGTGCCCACCAAAGCCCGCAACGTCAGCGCCACCGCCGTCATCGAAGCCAGCGGCAGACACTGGTACCTGGTCGATTGCGGCGAAGGCACGCAGCACCAGCTGCTGCACAGTTCGCTCTCGGTACGCGACCTGCGCGGCATCTTCATTACCCATGTGCATGGCGACCATTGTTTCGGCCTGCCGGGGCTGTTGGCCAGTGCCGCAATGGGCGGGCGCAGCGAACCCCTGGACCTGATCTTGCCCGCCGCTTTGCAGGACTGGGTGCGACTGAGCCTGGCGGCCAGCGAAACCCACCTGCCGTTCGAACTGCGCTTGTTGCCGGTCGAGGGGCTGGGGCAGTGGCAGAGCGAACACATCCAGGTCAGTACCGTGCAGCTGTCGCACCGGGTACCGAGCGTGGGCTTCGTGTTCACCGAACTGAACCCTGAACCACGCCTGGACATTCAGCGGTTGGTGGCTGAAGGGGTCCCGCGTGGGCCGTTGTGGGGCGATCTGGCCAAGGGACTGATGGTCGAGCTTGACGGGCAGCGGCTCGAACCGCGTGACTATTTGAAAGCCTCTCGGCCGCCGCGGCGGGTGATCGTCTGTGGCGACAACGACAACCCGGCATTGCTCGCCGAGGTCGCCAAGGACGCGGATGTACTGGTGCATGAGGCGACCTATACCCAGCCCATCGTCGAGCGCAGTGGCAACGCGTTCGGGCATAGTACGGCGGCGGCGGTGGCGCAGTTCGCTGAAGCGGCAGGGGTGCGCAATCTGGTACTGACGCATTTCAGTGCGCGGTACCAGGGGGATCCGAAGCGCAGCCCGTGCATTGGTGATGTGCGGGATGAGGCGTTGGCTCACTACAGTGGGCACCTGACCTTGGCTCAGGACCTGCAGCGTTACCATGTCGACCGTGATGGGTGCCTGGTCGCCGTTCAGTCTTGAGATCGCCGGGGCCGCAAAGCGGCCCCTTTCAGTGCATTGCTATGCCGCCAGGCGCCCGCTGGCGATCGCCTCCGACGCCGCCAGCATGGCCCGCAGCAGCACGGCACATCCTGCCGCCAGGTCCTCTGGCGTGGCGTTCTCGATCTCGTTGTGGCTGATGCCATTCTCGCAAGGCACGAAGATCATCCCCGCCGGCCCAAGCTCGGCCAGGAAGATCGCGTCATGCCCTGCCCCGCTGACGATGTCCATGTGCGGCAAGCCCAGGGCCTGCGCCGACTGGCGTACGGCATCGACGCAAGCGCGGTCGAAGTACAGCGCCGGGAAATCCGCCGTGGGGACCAGTTCATGGCTCAAGCCATGCTTGGCACAGGTCGCCTCGATCACCGTGCGCACATCGGCAATCATCGCTTGCAGCTGGTCGCCCTCCAGGTGACGGAAGTCCAGGGTCATGCGCACCTCGCCAGGGATCACGTTGCGCGAGCCGGGGTAGGCCTGCAGGCACCCGACTGTGCCGCAGGCGTGAGGCTGATGCGCGTGGGCGGTGCGGTTGACCGCTTCGACCACGGCTGCGGCGCCCACCAGGGCGTCCTTGCGCAGGTGCATCGGCGTCGGCCCGGCATGGGCTTCGACGCCGCGCAGGGTCAGGTCGAACCACTTCTGGCCCAGGGCGCCGAGCACCACACCGATGGTCTTGGCCTGGTCCTCGAGGATCGGCCCCTGTTCGATATGGGCTTCGAAGTAGGCACCCACCGGGTGGCCAAGCACTGCACGCTGGCCGGCATAGCCGATGGCGTCCAGCGCTTCGCCGACGGAAACGCCTTGGGCGTCGCGCTTGGCCAGGGTTTCTTCCAAGGTGAATTTGCCGGCGAACACACCCGAGCCCATCATGCAAGGCGCAAAGCGCGAGCCCTCCTCGTTGGTCCACACCACCACTTCCAGCGGTGCCTCGGTCTCGATGCCCAGGTCGTTGAGGGTGCGCAGCACCTCCAGCCCGGCCATCACACCAAAACAACCATCGAACTTGCCGCCGGTTGGCTGGGTGTCGATATGGCTGCCGGTCATCACCGGTGGCAGCTTGGGGTTGCGCCCTGGGCGACGGGCGAAGATGTTGCCCACCGCATCGACACTGACGCTGCAACCGGCAGCCTCGGTCCATTGCACGAACAGGTCGCGAGCCTGGCGGTCGAGGTCGGTGAGCGCCAGCCGGCACACGCCGCCCTTGGGTGTGGCGCCAAGGCGGGCAAGGTCCATCAGCGACTGCCACAGACGTGCACTGTCGACGTGGCGCTCGGTTGATTTCAGAACATGCTGGGATTGGCTCATAGTGTTTCTCCTCAGGCATTTTTATTGGTGTGTACTGGCGCAATCGCCGGCCCGCGCACCGCCACGCCGCCCAGGGCGTAGTACAGCGCCCCGCCCAGCAGCGACCCGGTGAACCAGCCATAGTCGTAGAACCAGCTGAAGCTGCTGTTGCCGATGGCCAGCACGGTCAGCGCCACCGGCACGGCGAAGGCGGCGAAGCCCGCCCGGTTCCACGCCGGGTACACGTCGTCGCGGTACAGCCCGGCAAGGTCCAGGTGCTGGCGGCGGATCAGGAAGTAGTCCACCACCATGATCCCGGCGATCGGCCCGAGCAGACTGGAGTAACCCAGCAACCAGTTGGAATAGACGCTTTCCAGGCTCAGGTCGGAAACGATCCAGCCGAGCTTCTTCAGCAACTCGTGGCCCATCAGCGCCAGGCCGATGAAGCCGGTCAGCCACACCGCGCGGCTGCGCCCGATCAGGCGCGGCGCGATGTTCTGGAAGTCGTTGGTCGGCGAGACAATGTTGGCGGCAGTGTTGGTCGACAGCGTGGCGACCACGATCAGCGCCATGGCCAGCGCGACCCAGCCAGGGCTATGAATCTTGCCGATCAGGCTGACCGGGTCGGACACCGTCTCACCCACCAGCGAGGCGGATGCTGCCGTCATGACCACCCCCAGCGAGGCGAACAGGAACATGGTCAGCGGCAGGCCGAAGATCTGCCCGAGGATCTGGTCTTTCTGGCTCTTGGCGTAGCGGCTGAAGTCGGGAATGTTCAGTGACAGCGTGGCCCAGAAACCGACCATGGCGGTAAGCCCGGCGCAGAAGTAGCCGACCACGCTGGCACCTTCCGGGCGCTTGGGTGGCTGCGCCAGCAATTCAGTCATCGACATGTGCGGCAAGGCCCAGAACAGCAGGCCGAAACCCACCGCCACCAACAGCGGTGCCGACAGTGTTTCAAGCCACTTGATCGACTCGGCGCCGCGCAGCACCACCCACAGGTTCAACGCCCAGAAGATCATGAACCCGATTACCTCGCCAGTGCCGCCCAGCGCCTTCCAGCCGTCGAAGATCGAGCCAAGGAACAGGTGGATGGCCAAACCGCCGAACATCGTCTGGATGCCGAACCAGCCACAGGCCACCACCGCACGGATCAGGCACGGTACGTTGGAGCCGAGGATGCCGAACGACGAGCGCAGCAGCACCGGGAACGGGATGCCGTACTTGGTGCCTGGGAAGGCATTGAGGGTCAGCGGGATCAGCACGATGAGGTTGGCCAGCAGAATCGCCAGCAGCGCCTCACCCACGCTCAGGCCGAAGTAGGCCGTGAGCACGCCGCCGAGGGTGTAGGTCGGCACGCAGATGGACATGCCCACCCACAGTGCGGTGATGTGCCATTTGTTCCAGGTGCGCTGGTGCACCTTGGTCGGCGCGATGTCGTGGTTATAACGCGGGCTGTCGAGGACGTCACTGCCTGCGGACAGCTCGAACAGGCCTGCCTGCTCGATCACTTCCGATCTGCTCTGTTGCATGGGGCCTTCTCCAGATTTCTTCTAGTTGTTCGCTCATCGGGCTAACGCGATGGCCGGAGTACACACACCACCAGTAATGCTCCTCCGGTCCGGCCTGGCGGTTGTGGCCGTACTCAAATTGCGTGCCGGGTTGGCCTGCGCCAACCCGGCCGGCCGCCGCCGACCGGAGGTAATCAACTGATCTGCAAAGCATTGTTGCGCGGCAGGCGGGGGCACGATGGTTCCCTCGCCTGCCGCTTGCGCCACTCTGGGCCGGCCCTGGCCCCTGCATCAGGTTTCAAACTGGTGCAGCCTGTTTTTTCAACGGCGCGGCGTGCGCCTCAAAGCCAGGAATCAAGCAGCTGATTTTGCATGGAAAATCTTGACCAATTTGGCTTCTTGTCAAGTGCGTCAAAATGGTGAAAGGCCTCCCCATTTTGGGGATTTGAAAAATTTATCCTTTATTATCAATAAGATAAGACAGATATAAGCATATAAAATTTTTTCTTGAACAATCCTGAAACTGCATCTAGATTCCAATCTTGTCAGTTCTGACAGGATTAAAACTCCTTCTTCAGCCACTGGCGCATAACAATTCCAAAAGCCGGCTCAGACCGGTCAGCCTGCGAGGAAGACGGCATGTCCCTGTTGATCCGTGGCGCCACCGTGGTTACCCATGAAGAGAGCTATCTCGCCGATGTCCTGTGTGTCGACGGCCAGATCCGCGCCATCGGCAAAGGCCTCGAAGCCCCTGCCGACTGCGAGATCCTCGACGGCAGCGGCCAGTACCTGATGCCCGGCGGCATCGACCCGCACACCCACATGCAGTTGCCCTTCATGGGCACGGTCGCTAGCGAGGACTTCTTCAGCGGCACCGCCGCAGGGCTGGCCGGTGGCACCACCTCGATCATCGATTTCGTCATCCCCAACCCGCAGCAGTCACTGCTCGAGGCCTTCCACACCTGGCGCGGCTGGGCGCAGAAGAGTGCCTGCGACTACGGTTTCCACGTTGCCATCACCTGGTGGAGCGAACAGGTCGCCGAAGAAATGGGCGAGCTGGTCAGCCAGCACGGGGTCAACAGTTTCAAGCACTTCATGGCCTACAAGAACGCCATCATGGCGGCCGACGACACGCTGGTAGCCAGTTTCGAGCGCTGCCTGCAACTGGGCGCCGTGCCCACGGTACATGCCGAGAACGGCGAGCTGGTCTACCACCTGCAACAAAAACTGCTGGCCCAGGGCCTGACCGGGCCGGAAGCGCACCCGCTGTCGCGCCCTTCGCAAGTCGAAGGCGAAGCCGCCAGCCGCGCCATCCGCATTGCCGAAACCATTGGTACGCCGTTGTACGTGGTGCACATCTCCAGCCGTGAAGCGCTGGACGAAATCACCTACGCGCGGGCCAAGGGCCAGCCGGTGTACGGTGAAGTGCTGCCGGGCCACCTGCTGATCGATGACAGCGTCTACCGCAACCCGGACTGGGCAACCGCCGCCGGTTATGTGATGAGCCCGCCATTCCGCCCACGCGAGCATCAGGAGGCCCTGTGGCGTGGCCTGCAATCGGGCAACCTGCACACCACCGCCACCGACCACTGCTGCTTCTGCGCCGAGCAGAAGGCCATGGGCCGCAACGACTTCAGCCGCATCCCCAACGGCACGGCCGGCATCGAGGACCGCATGGCAGTGTTGTGGGATGCCGGGGTCAACAGCGGGCGCCTGTCGATGCACGAGTTCGTCGCCCTGACTTCGACCAACACCGCGAAGATTTTCAACCTGTTCCCGCGCAAGGGTGCCATCCGCGTCGGCGCCGACGCCGACCTGGTGCTATGGGACCCGCAGGGCACGCGCACCATTTCCGCCCAGACCCACCACCAGCGGGTCGACTTCAACATTTTCGAAGGCCGCACAGTGCGCGGCATCCCCAGCCACACCATCAGCCAGGGCAAGGTGCTCTGGGCCGATGGCGACCTGCGCGCCGAGCCTGGCGCCGGTCGTTACGTGGAGCGCCCGGCCTATCCCTCGGTGTACGAGGTGCTGGGCCGACGCGCCGAGCAACAGCGCCCGACCCCCGTTCAGCGCTGAGGCCATCGGGGCTGCTGCGCAGCCCCTGTGGGAGCGGCCTTGCGTCGCGAAAGGGGTGCAAAGCACCCCCAGAATCCAACGCGATTCCGCTCGTCTGCATCCATAAAAAAAGAGAGGCTACAACCGTGATCGATGCCCTGAACCATCTGCCGCGCCCGCGCGCCGGCAGCGACCAGCTGGCCGAGCGCTTCACCGACCTGGCCCCGCCGCTCACCGCCCGCCAGGCAGCCGTCGAAAGCGCCCGCTGCCTGTACTGCTACGACGCCCCCTGCGTTAACGCCTGCCCGAGCGAAATCGACATTCCGTCGTTCATCCACCGCATCAGCGACGAGAACCTGCAAGGCGCCGCCGAGCGCATCCTGTCGGCCAATATCCTCGGCGGCAGCTGCGCCCGCGTGTGTCCCACCGAGATCCTCTGCCAACAAGCCTGCGTGCGCAACAATGCTCAAGAATGCGCCCCGGTGCTGATCGGCCAGTTGCAGCGCTACGCCTTGGACAATGCCCAGTTCAGCGAGCACCCGTTCAAACGTTCGCCGGCTACCGGCAAGCGCATTGCCGTGGTCGGCGCCGGCCCTGCCGGGCTGTCGTGCGCCCACCGCCTGGCCATGCACGGCCATGACGTAGTGGTGTTCGAAGCCAGCGAAAAGGCCGGAGGCCTCAACGAATACGGCATCGCCCGCTACAAACTGGTGGACGATTACGCCCAGCGCGAAGTGGAATTCCTGCTCGGCATCGGTGGTATCGAGATCCGCCACGGCCAGCGCCTGGGCGCCAACCTTGGCCTGGGCGAGTTGCGCGAGCAGTTCGACGCGGTGTTCCTCGGCCTGGGCCTGAACGCCGTGCGCGAGCTTGGCCTGGATGACGAACAAGCCCCCGGCCTGCTCGCCGCCACGGCCTACATCCGCGAACTGCGCCAGGCCGACGACCTGGCGCAACTGCCGCTGGCCGACCGCTGCCTGGTGATCGGCGCCGGCAACACCGCCATCGACATGGCCGTGCAGATGAGCCGGCTGGGCGCCCGCGACGTCAACCTGGTGTACCGCCGCGGTTACCCCGACATGGGCGCTACCGGCCATGAGCAGGACATCGCCAAGGCCAACCAGGTGCGCCTGCACACCTGGGCCCGCCCCGACGGCGTACTGCTCGATGACCACGGCCGCGTGCGTGGCATGCGCTTCATGCGCACCGAACTGGCCGACGGCAGCCTGCGCGACACGGGCGAGACCTATGAACTGGCTGCTGATGCCATCTTCAAAGCCATCGGCCAGCGCTTCGACGACGCCAGTCTCGGCGACCCGGTTGCCGCACAACTGGCGCGAGACGGCGAACGCATCCGCGTCGACGAAAACCTGCGCACCAGCCTCCCGGGCGTGTACGCCGGTGGCGACTGCACCGCCCTGGGCCAGGACCTCACCGTCCAGGCCGTGCAACACGGCAAGCTGGCCGCCGAAGCCATCCATGCCCAACTCATGCTCAACGTGGAGGCAGCGTAAATGGCCGACCTGTCCATCGAATTCGCCGGCATCAAGGCGCCCAACCCCTTCTGGCTGGCTTCCGCGCCGCCGACCGACAAGGCCTACAACGTCGTCCGCGCCTTCGAGGCCGGCTGGGGCGGCGTGGTCTGGAAGACCCTGGGCGAGGACCCGGCGGCGGTCAACGTGTCGTCACGGTATTCGGCGCACTACGGGCCCAATCGCCAAGTGCAGGGCATCAACAACATCGAACTGATCACCGACCGCTCGCTGGAGATCAACCTGCGGGAAATCACCCAGGTGAAGAAGGACTGGCCCGACCGCGCTCTGATCGTGTCGCTGATGGTGCCGTGCGTGGAGGCGTCGTGGAAATTCATCCTGCCGCTGGTGGAAGCCACCGGCGCCGATGGCATCGAGCTGAACTTCGGCTGCCCGCACGGCATGCCTGAGCGCGGCATGGGCGCGGCGGTCGGCCAGGTGCCGGAATACGTCGAAATGGTCACCCGCTGGTGCAAGATGCACTGCTCGCTGCCGGTGATCGTCAAGCTCACGCCGAACATCACCGACATTCGCCAGTCGGCCCGGGCCGCTCACCGCGGTGGCGCCGATGCCGTGTCGCTGATCAACACCATCAACTCGATCACCAGCGTCGACCTGGACCGCATGGTCGCCCACCCCATCGTCGGCGACCAGAGCACCCACGGCGGTTACTGCGGTTCGGCGGTCAAGCCGATCGCCCTGAACATGGTCGCCGAGATCGCCCGCGACCCGGAAACCCGCGGCTTGCCGATCTGCGGCATCGGCGGGATCGGCAACTGGCGCGATGCCGCCGAGTTCATCGCCCTGGGCAGCGGTGCGGTGCAAGTGTGCACGGCGGCGATGCTGCATGGCTTCCGCATTGTCGAAGACATGAAAGATGGCCTTGCGCGCTGGATGGACCAGCACGGCCACCGCAGCCTGCAAGCCTTCCGCGGGCAGGCCGTGGGGCATACCACCGACTGGAAGTACCTGGACATCAACTACAAGTCGGTAGCGCATATCAACCAGGACGCCTGCATTGGCTGTGGCCGCTGCCACATCGCTTGCGAAGACACATCGCACCAGGCGATTGCCAGCACTCTGAAAGTTGATGGGACCCATGCCTACAGCGTGATCGAGGACGAATGCGTGGGCTGCAACCTGTGCCAGATCACCTGCCCGGTGGAGAACTGCATCGAGATGGTCGCGCAGGACACCGGCAAGCCTTACCTGAACTGGACCCAGGATCCGCGCAACCCCTACCGTGAGGCCAGCTGAGTACTCTAGATCGATGGGGCTGCTTCGCAGCCCTTCGCGGGCACGCCCGCTCCCACAGGTTACTCGCAATCCTCAAGGTCGGCGCGGAACCTGTGGGAGCGGGCTTGCCCGCGAAGGGCCGCAAAGCGGCCCCACTCACTCACGGTTCCAAGCCTATGCCGCGCAAGATCACGCAGGTCACCGTCTGCACCGCACTTTCGAATGCCATGTCCGACAAAGGCTCACCCTCGTTCAGCAACGTCACCTGATAGCCAAAGTCGGCATAGTGCTGGGTCGAGGCCCAGATCATGTAGAGCAGCGCCGAAGGCTCCACCGGCAGGATGCGCCCCTCCGCCACCCACCGACGAATCTTGTCTTCCTTGAGCTTCGCCCAAGGCACCAGGCTCTCAGCGAGGTTCACCCCCAGTACAGGCGCCCCATGCAGCATCTCCTCGGCCCAGATCTTCGAGCCCAGCGGCCGTGAACGCGAATGGCCCATCTTGGCGCGGATGTAGCTGGTCAGCACCACCCGCGGGTCTTCGAAGTTCTCGAAGCACAGCGCGTCCTGCTTCCACACATCCAGCAGGTCCTGCAGCACCGCGCGGAACAACTCATCCTTGGTGCTGAAGTAGTAATGCAGGTTGGAACGCGGCAGCTCGGCCTGCTCGGCGATGTCACCCATCGAGGTGGCGCCATAACCCTTTTCGGCGAACACCTTTTCTGCGGCGACGAGGATCTTCTCGATATTGCGACGGCGGATTTCGATCTTGTGGTTGGCCATCAGGCTTGGGCCGTCCACACAGCAAGCTCGTATCCGTCAGGGTCGATGAAATGGAAACGGCGACCACCCGGGAAGGCAAAGGTAGCCCGGCTGATTTTCGATCCGGCGGCCTCGACCCGCTGTTGCGCGCCTTCCAGGTCGTCGGCATAAAGGATGATCAGTGGCCCGCCCGGCCGCACCGCTTCGCCAGTGGTGAAGCCTCCGGTCAAGCGCCCATCGCTGAACTCGGTATAGGTCGGCCCGTAGTCGGTGAAGCGCCAGCCGAACACGCTACCGTAGAAAGCTTTGCTCCGTGCGATGTCGCTGACGTTGAACTCGATGTTGTCGATCTGCCGATCGTGGCCACGAACACTCATGCGTGCTCCTTGCAGAATGGGTTTGCCCTAGTCTACTCCGGGAGTTGACGACGCCCCTAGTCACATCGTGCCCGATCACGCGCCGGGCTTTGTGCCCGGTGCAGGTTCAGCGCCGTGTTGATGATGCCGATGTGGCTGAACGCCTGGGGGAAGTTGCCGAGCATGCGCTTGCCGGCAGGGTCGTACTGCTCGGCCAGCAGGCCGACGTCGTTGCACAGCCCGGTGAGCGTTTCGTACAGCGCCTGGGCCTCGGCCTTGCGCCCCAGCAGCACGTACACATCGGCCAGCCAGAACGAGCACACCAGGAACGTGCCCTCCCCTGGCGTCAGCCCGTCGCTGCAGCTGTCGCTGTCGTAGCGCAACAGCAGGCCGTTCTTCAGCAGGCGTTGCTCAATCTGCACCAGGGTGCGCTGAAAGCGCGGATCCTCGGCCGGCAGGAAGCCGGTCAGGGCGATCTGCAACAGGCTGGCGTCCATCTCGGTCGAGCCATAGGCCTGGACGAAATGCTGGCCGCTGGCATCGAGCCCGCGGGCGCAGACCTCCTGATGAATCTGGTCGGCCACCTGCCGATAGTGACGGCCCTGCTCGCGGCCATCTTCGGTGGTGTCGGCCAGCCCCGCGGCACGGTCGAAGGCGACCCAGGCCATGACCTTGGAATGGACGAAATGCTGACGGCCTCCGCGCACTTCCCAGATGCCTTCGTCCGGGTCACGCCAGATCCGCTCGACATAGGGCAGGATCAGCCGGGAGATCGCTGCGCTGCGCGGGTGACGCGGCAAACCGCCCTTGATCGCCTGGGCCATGGCATCGGCCAGTTCGCCATAGATGTCCAGCTGCCTCTGCTCGGCAGCCGCGTTGCCCACCCTTACCGGCTGCGAGTGCTCGTAGCCAGCCAGCCAGGGCAAGGTGTATTCCTGCAGGTCACGCTCGCCAGCCAAACCGTACATGATCTGCATCTGTTCAGGGTTGCCAGCCACCGAGCGCAACAACCATTCACGCCAGGCCTGGGCTTCATCGAAGTAGCCAAGGTTCATGAACGCCAGCAACGTCATGGTGGCGTCGCGCAGCCAGCAGAAGCGGTAGTCCCAGTTGCGTTCGTGGCCGATGCGCTCGGGCAGCGAGGTGGTGACCGCTGCGACGATACCGCCGGTGGGCGCATAGGTCATGGCCTTGAGGGTAAGCAGCGATCGGCGCACCAGGCCGGTGTAGGGGCCGACCTCAGGGCAACGGTCGGCGAATGCCTGCCAATGCGCGAGGGCGTATTGCAGCGCCTGGTCGATGTCGCAGTCGGGCTGCACGGGCAAATGCGAAGACTGATGACGCAGGCTGAAGACCTGCCGCTCGCCGGCACCCACGCGAAAACGGGCGGCGGTGTGATGGTCCAGGCCATGGGGCTCCACGCTGCTGCTCAAGATCAGGCGGTCGGGGCCGGCCACCGCACTTAGCGTCAGCGGGTCGAGTTTTTCTACCCAGGGCACACTGCGGCCGTAGTCGAAGCGCAGCACCAGGTCCATTTCGAAGTGGGTTTCACCGGTGACGCCCTCGACGATGCGCACCACCGAATTGACTTCGCCCAGCGGCATGAAGTCGAGCACCCGGGCGCGGCCGCTGGCAGTGACCCAGGTGGTTTCCAGCACCAGGGTGTCACCCAGGTACTGGCGACTGCTGTGTTCGATGGGGTCGGTGGGGGCCAGGCGCCAGCGGCCATTCTCTTCGTTGCCCAGCAATGCAGCGAACACGGCCGGGGCGTCGAAACGCGGCAGGCAGAGCCAGTCGATCGAGCCGTCGCGGCTGACCAGGGCGGCACTGCGGCAGTTGCCGAGCAGGGCGTAGTCTTCGATGTGGGCGGGCATCAAACCTCCTTTTCAAAGCTTGCCTGCCCGGGCCTCTTCGCGGGTAAACCCGCTCCCTTAGGGATATCACTACCTCGCAGCCAGTGATGTACCTGTGGGAGCGGGTTTACCCGGGAAGAGGCCCGGGCAGGCAACAAAGCACTTTCATCCCAGTTTGTGCCACTCGCGCTTGTCGCGGGTCAGCAATTCATTGCCTTGTTCGGGGCCGTCCTGCCCTGCCGGGTACTCATGCACCTCGCCGCCCTGGGCCCAGGCATCGAGAAATGGCTGTACCGCCCGCCAGCCGTTCTCGATGTTGTCGGCCCGCTGGAACAAGGTCTGATCGCCGGTCAGGCAGTCGTAGATCAGCGTTTCATAACCGGTGGCCGGGGTCATCTTGAAAAAGTCCTTGTAGGCAAAGCCCAGCTCGATGTTCTCCATCACCAGCTCCGGCCCCGGCCGCTTGGCCTGGAGGTCGAACCACATGCCTTCGTTGGGCTGGATCTGGATCTTCAGGTAGTTGGGCTTGGGCCGCTCCAGCTCCGACTCGCGAAACTGCGCGTAGGGCGCGGGCTTGAAGCAGATGGCGATCTCGGTGTCGCGCACGCTCATGCGCTTGCCAGTGCGCAGGTAGAACGGCACCCCGGCCCAGCGCCAGTTGTCGATCATCACCTTGAGCGCCACGTAGGTTTCGGTCTGGCTGTCGGCCGCGACGTTGTTTTCCTGCCGATAGCCCGGCAGCTGTTTGCGGCCCTGCTTGCCCGCCGTGTACTGGCCACGCACCGAGTTCTTCAGGGCCATTTTTGCCGACCAGGGGCGGATGGCACCGATCACCTTGGCCTTCTCGCCTCGCACCGCGTCGGCGGCAAACGCCGCCGGTGGCTCCATGGCCACCATTGCCAGCAGCTGGAACAGGTGGTTGGGCACCATGTCGCGCAGCGCGCCGGTGTTGTCATAGAACGCGCCGCGGGTTTCCACACCGACTGTCTCGGCGGCAGTGATTTGCACATGGTCGATGTAGTGGTTGTTCCAGAACGACTCGAACAGGCCATTGGAGAAGCGGCTGACCAGAATGTTCTGCACCGTTTCCTTGCCCAGGTAATGGTCGATACGGTAGATCTGCCGCTCGCTCATCACGTTCAACAGGCAGGCATTGAGCGCCTCGGCACTGGCCAGGTCGGTGCCGAAAGGCTTCTCCACCACCACACGCCGGAAGCCACCGGCCGACTCGTCGAGCAGCCCGGCGTCGCCCAGGCGCTGAGCCACCTCCGGGAAGAAACGTGGCGAAGTGGCCAGATAGAAAATGGCATTGCCGTGGCTGGTTTTTTCGATGCGCTTGGTCAACGCCGCATAGGTCGCTGGGTCAAGGAAGTCGCCGGTCTGGTAGTCCAGGCGCTTGGCCAGCCGCGCCCAGAGCTTTTCGTCGAGGCACTTGGCAGCGCCCTCGCCGCCTTTGTCGCGCGCCTGCATGAAGGCATGCAGGCGCTCGGCGAATTCAGCGGCCGTGGCCGGGTTGTGGTCGACGCCGACGATGCGCAGGTTGCGGTCCAGCAAACCGTCACGGCTGAGGTTGTAAAGCGCCGGCATCAGCAGGCGCTTGACCAGGTCACCGTTGGCGCCAAACAGGAACAGCGTGCAGGGCGGAGCAGCAGGTATGGTCTGTTGGGTCATCAGTCTTTTTTCTCGACGTGGCCACCGAAGCCCAGGCGCATGGCCGACAGGATCTTGTCGCCATAGGTGCCCTGCTGCTGGCGCGAGCGGAAGCGGGCGAACAGCGCACTGGACAGCACCGGTACCGGCACCGCCTGTTCGACGGCGGCGTCGATGGTCCAGCGGCCTTCGCCACTGTCGGACACCGAGCCACTGAACTGCGCAAGCGTCGGGTCGGCCACCAGCGCATCGGCAGTGAGGTCAAGCAACCAGGAGGTGACCACGCTGCCACGGCGCCACACTTCGGCGATCTCGGCCACGTTCAGGTCGAAGCGCTGGTCTTCCGGCAGCTCGGTGCCGCCTTTGCTGCGCAGCAGGTCGAAGCCTTCGGCATAGGCCTGCATCAGGCCGTACTCGATACCGTTGTGCACCATCTTCACATAGTGCCCTGCGCCAGGCGGGCCGGCATGAATATAGCCGTGCTCGGCACGTTCGTGCTCACCGCTGCGGCCGTGGGTACGCGGAATGTCGCCGACGCCCGGGGCCAGTGCCCTGAACAGCGGCTCAAGGCGCTCGAACACCGCCTTCTCGCCACCGATCATCATGCAGTAGCCGCGGTCCAGGCCCCACACACCGCCAGAGGTGCCGACATCCAGGTAATGCAGCCCACGCTTGCCCAGTTCGGCCGCTCGGCGCATGTCATCCTTATAGAACGTGTTGCCCCCGTCGATGATGGCATCGCCCGGTTCCAGCAGCTCGGCCAGCTGGGCGATGGTCTGCTCGGTAGGCTCGCCGGCTGGCAGCATCACCCACACCGCCCGTGGCGCCTTGAGTTTCTGCACCAGTGCGCCAAGGTCGTGGGCACCTTGGGCGCCTTCGCCTTCCAGCCCGACCACGGCTTCACGGTTTCGGTCATGGACCACGGTGCGGTGGCCGGCGCGCATCAGCCGCCTTGCAATATTGCCGCCCATGCGGCCCAGCCCGACGATTCCCAATTGCATGAGCCGATGCTCCCCTTACCAGATAAATGACAACCACAGTTCAACTTTTCAGATTAGTCCAGCACGACGCCCGAGGGTTCAGCGACGAACGGCGTGACAACGTTAAACAAAAAAGTTCCCTTAGGCGGAGAAAGAATTCAGAATGCGCGCCGCGTGAAGCGACTACGCTTTAACTGTCACCAGCCAAAACCGCGAGGTGTGCCATGGGTACCTTGATGCCTGCTACTCCAACCCAGACCCTCTATGTCTCCGTGCGCCGCGACGAGCTGCGCCAGTTGAAGGACGAACGTGACCAGCTGCGCCAGCAGGTCGCTCAATTGCACATGCTGCTGGAACAGGCACGTAGCGACGACGGCAAAACCGTCGGCTTCTGATTCATCCCCCCTCTCCTGGTGGGAGCTTCGCGCTCCCACAGCGCTGTAACCCCGCCCCATTCTGGTGCGCGACACGTTGATCAGTCACATGATGGCGCACGCGTGAGCCAGCTCTGCCCCACCCTCGAACACCGCTGTTCATATCCGGTCACACTCGCCAACGTTTGCGTCTATCTCGGTCATAACCGAAGTGACCAATGGGTCACCTTTTTATCGCCCGCTCTCCTACACTCAGGTTTCGGCCCGCCATTTGCTCAGAGGAAGAGCGACGTAAAAAAGTCGAACTTTTGGAAATGGTGGCGGGTCAGCAACTAAGTAGGCCAATCGCAAAGGACTTCCTTCGCACGGCCCGCCTACCCCAACCAGTCCAAGCGCCTTCGGCCGGAATGCCGATCGCGTTGTGCCTGCACGCACGGCTTCGGGGCATGGATAGCATCACGCAATTGCCGAATCAGAGAGAACCGCACGAGATAACACCAAGGGTGCCAGCACCCTGCCAACACTTAGGGACGGAGAGAAGTATGATCAGTGCCGCTGTCGAGCCTCACGTAGAGTCATTCAAACCGGACAACCGCGAGCCGCTTACCCCGGATTTCGCCAAGACAGGCACGGCACCCGGCGCCCAACGCCAGCACAACCCCAACAAGCGCAAGATCCTGTTCGTCACCTCGGAAATCGCCGACCTGGTCAAGACCGGCGGCCTCGGCGACGTTTCCGCAGCACTGCCACGCGCCCTGGCGCACTTGCATGATGTCCGAGTGTTGATCCCAGGTTACCCGCAGGTGGTGGAAAGCGACAATCCCATCCACATCGTCGGCGAGCTCGGCGGCCACGCTGCCCTGCCGCCTTGCACGATCGGCCGCATGGACATGGCCGACGGCTTGGTCATCTATGTGCTGATCTGCCCCGAGCTGTACCAGCGCGACGGCACCCCTTACGGCGCCAACAACGGTCGCGACTGGCCGGACAACCACATCCGTTTCGCCCGCCTGGGCCTGGCCGCGGCGGAGATCGCCGCCGGCGAAGGCATGATCCACTGGAAGCCAGAAGTGGTGCATGCCCACGACTGGCCCGCAGGCCTGGCACCGGCCTACATGCACTGGCGCGGGCTGAACACTCCGACCCTGTTCACCATTCACAACCTGGCCTATCAGGGCGTCTACAGTCGCGGCTGTAGCCCGGAGCTGGCGATACCCGACCATGCCATGCAGCAAGAAGGCATGGAGTTCTACGGCAAGCTGTCGTTCCTCAAGGCCGGCCTTGCCTACTCCAGCCACATCACCACGGTCAGCGCCACTTACGCCCAGGAGATCACCACCCCGGAATTCGGCTGTGGGCTCGATGGCTTCCTGGCCAGCAAGGCCCAGCAAGGCCTGCTCGGCGGCATCCCCAATGGCATCGACGAAAGCTGGGACTCGGCCACCGACAAGCACCTGGAGCACAACTTCAGCATCAACGACTGGGAAGGCAAGGCACGCAACACCGACGCCGTGCGCAAGCTGTTCGGGCTGCAACCTTCCGAAGGGCCGCTGTTTGCCGTCGTTTCGCGGCTGGTCTACCAGAAAGGCCTGGACCTGACCCTCGGCGTTGCCGACTACATCGTCGAGCAAGGCGGGCAGATTGCAATCATCGGCCGCGGTGAGCCGGAAGAGGAACAGGCCATGCGCGAGCTGGCCCTGCGCTACCCTGGCCGCATCGGGGTACGCATCGGTTTCAACGAAACCGACGCCAGGCGCATGTTCGCGGGCAGCGACTTCCTGCTGATGCCTTCGCGCTACGAGCCTTGCGGCCTGAGCCAGATGTACGCGCAGCGCTTCGGTTCACTGCCGGTGGCACGCAACACCGGCGGCCTGGCCGACACCATCGAGAACGGCGTTACCGGTTTCCTGTTCGATGAATCGACCGTCGACAGTTACCGCGAAGCACTGAGCCGTGCCTTCTATACCTACGGCAAGAAGGACCTGCTCAATGCCATGCGCTGCCTGTCGATGACCCAGCCGTTCAACTGGTGCCAGGCGGTGGAACCCTACGCGCGCCTGTATGAGGACCTGGTCAAGCAGGCCCACCTGAGCCACTACTGAGCGGGGTTAGAAGATGCACAGACATGGCGCACACCTGATGGACGCCACGTCGGCGCGCTTCGCCCTGTGGGCGCCCGATGCGCGCAGCGTGAGCTTGGAACTGGAACAGCAGCCCGCGATCGAGCTGCTGCCCGAAGACGGCGGCTGGTACACCGGGGTTGCCCCGTGCCGGGCCGGTGACCGTTATCAGTATCGTATCGACGGCGAGCTGCAAGTGCCTGACCCGGCGTCGCGCTACCAACCCGAAGGGGTGCACGGGCCGAGCCAGGTCGTGGATGTCGGCGCCTTCGACTGGCAGCACCCCTGGCAGGGCCGGCCCTGGCACGAAGCGGTGATCCAGGAACTGCACGTCGGCGTGCTCGAGGGCTACCAGGGGGTCGCCCGGCGGCTGCCGAGGCTGGCCGAACTGGGCATCAGCGCCATCGAGCTGATGCCCCTGGGGCAGTTCCCCGGTGACCGTAACTGGGGCTACGACGGTGTATTGCCCTATGCGCCGCAGCACAGCTATGGCAGCCCGGAGCAGCTGTGCGCGCTGGTCGATCAGGCCCATGGCCACGGGCTGATGGTGATGATCGATGTGGTCTACAACCACTTCGGCCCGGACGGCAACTACCTGCACCAGTACGCCAGCCCGTTCTTCAGGGAAGACCGCCAGACGCCCTGGGGCGACGCCATCGATTTCCGCCGCCCAGAGGTGCGCGAGTACTTCATCCAGAACGCCCTGATGTGGCTGTGCGATTACCGCTGCGATGGCCTGCGCCTGGACGCGGTGCACGCCATCGACCAGCCCGACTTCCTGGTGGAACTGGCGCAACGCGTGCGCGCGGCGGTGGAACCGGGCCGGCATGTGTGGCTGGCGCTGGAGAACGAGCACAACCAGGCCTCGCTGCTGCAACAGGGCTTCGATGCCCAGTGGAACGACGATGGCCACAATGCCTTGCACGTCCTGTTGACCGGGGAAACCGAAGGTTACTACGCCGATTACCAGGAAAAACCCATCGAAAAACTGGCTCGCTGCCTGTCCGAAGGCTTCGTCTTCCAAGGTCAGGCCAACCGCCACGGTACGCCCCGCGGCGAACCCAGCGGGCACCTGGAACCCTCTTCGTTCGTGTTGTTCCTGCAGAACCATGACCAGATCGGCAATCGCGCTTTGGGCGAACGCCTGACTCGCCTGTGCTCGCCAGCGGCCTTGCGTGCCGCCACCGGCCTGCTGCTGCTGGCGCCGATGATTCCGCTGCTGTTCATGGGCGATGAAGATGGCAGTTGCCAGCCGTTCCTGTTCTTCACCGACTTCCACGACGAGCTGGCCGATGCCGTGCGCGAGGGCCGGCGCGGCGAGTTCGCCCACTTCAAGGCGTTTGCCGACCCCGAGCAACGCGAACACATACCCGACCCCAACGCCGAGCAGACCTTCCAGGCATCGCGACCGCAAAGCAAGCAGGTCCTCGCGGGCTGGCACGGCCTGTATCAGCAGCTGCTCGACGTGCGCCAGCGCCATGTCATCCCACACCTGCCCGGCAGCCGTGCATTGGGCGCCGTGGTGCTGGGTGATCAGGCCCTGACCGCACGCTGGCGCCTGGGCGATGGCCGTATCCTGCGCATCGACCTTAACCTGGCCGCGACGCCGCAGGTCGTTGAACTGCCCGCCGCGCAATGGCGCCTGTTCGACAGCAGCGACACCCGCCACCCCGATACCGCGCTGTCCGCCTACAGCTGCGTGGTCAGCCTGCTTCCACCTGGCCAGGAGCGCCCATGAGCGAAACCGCCCTGCACCGACTGGCCGCCCGCGTAGGGCTGGCCCGCGACTGGATCGACGCCAACAACCGGCCGCAGCAGGTCAGCGACGAGGTCCTGCGCAAGGTCCTCGACGGCTTGGGCCACGCTGCTGACGACGAGCCTGCCATCCTCGCCAGCCTGCGCGCAGTGGAAGCCGCCGAAGACGCCGAGCACCTGCCCCCGCTGATCACTGCCGAGCTTGACCAACCGCTGCCCCTGGGGCGCTACTTTCCGCCAGGCAGCGCCGTGCGCTGCACCCTGGAAAGCAACCGCCTGCAGTACCTGACCCTCGATGCCCAGGGCAACCTGCCCGGCGGCTTGCCGGTGGGTTATCACCTGCTGCAGGTCAACGACCGCAGCTTCACCGTCGCCGTGGCACCGCCGCGTTGCTGGAGTTTGGCTGACGTCGTCAGCGAACCACCGCCGCGCTGCTGGGGCCTGGCCGTGCAGCTTTACAGCCTGCGCCGCCCAGGCGACGGCGGATATGGCGATTGCCTGGCGCTGGAGCAGCTGGCACGCAGTGCCGCCGAACGCGGCGCCGACGCCCTGGCGATCAGCCCCATCCATGCCCTGTCAGCCATCGACCAGCAACACTACAGCCCCTACTCGCCGTCCAGCCGCCTGCTGCTCAATACCTTGTATGCCAGCCCCGCCGCGCTGCTGGGCGAGCGCGCCGTGCGCATGGCGATCGAGGCCTGCGGCCTGGAACAAGTACTTGAAGATCTGGAACAACGCCCACTGGTCGACTGGCCTCGCGCCGCCGACGCCCGCCTGCGGCTACTCGAAGCGCTGTACCTGGACTTCAGCCAGGCCGACCACCCGTTGCGCAAAGACTTCGACAGCTTCCGTGAGGCCCGTGGCCAGGCCTTGGAACACCACTGCCGCTTCGAAGTGCTGCAGGCGCATGCCGTCGAGCATGGCCTGGGCGCCGACTGGCGCAACTGGCCCAGCGCCTGGCACGACCCGTACCACCCGGAAGTCGAAGCCTTTGCCAACGCGTATCCGGCCAAGATCGAATTCCACGCGTTCTGCCAGTGGTTGACCGAACGCAGCCTGCAACGCGCCCAGTACGCCGCACGCAGCAATGGCATGGCCATCGGCCTGATCGCCGACCTGGCCGTCGGTGCCGATGGCGCCGGCAGCCAGGCCTGGAGCCGCCAGGACGAGCTGCTGGCCAACCTCAAGGTCGGCGCGCCACCCGATATTCTCAACCGCTCGGGCCAGGACTGGGGCATTTGCGCCTTCTCTCCCGAAGGCCTCAAGCGCAACGGCTACCGCGCCTTCATCGAGATGCTGCGCGCCAACCTGGCCCATGCCGGCGGCCTGCGCATCGACCATGTGATGGGGCTGCGCCGGCTGTGGCTGATCCCGCGTGGCTGCGAGCCCGACCAGGGTGCCTACCTCGAATACCCGGTGCAAGACCTGCTGCGCCTGCTGGCCCTGGAGTCGGTACGCCACCAGGCGATCATTCTGGGTGAAGACCTCGGCACCGTGCCCGAGGGCCTGCGCGAGCAACTGGCGGCCAAGGCCATACTGGGCATGCGTGTGCTGCCGTTCGAACAGACCCAGCCCGGCCATTTCAAACCGATCCTCGACTGGCCGGACGATGCCCTGGCCACCACCGGTACTCATGACCTGGCGCCACTGGCCGGCTGGCTGCAAAGCCGCGACATCGACTGGAGCCAGCGCCTGAACCTGATCGACGCCGCCACCGAACTGCACTGGCGCCACGATCGGCAAAAGGAACGCGAAGGCCTGTGCCGCACGCTGGAAGCCAACTATGGCCCGCAATCGGACAATGACGCGGTGATCGATGCCGCCATCCGCTACGTCGGCCACACCCGCGCCCCGTTGGTGCTGATCCCACTGGAAGACCTGCTGGGCAGTGACGAGCAGCCCAACCTGCCCGGCACCACCAGCGGCCACCCCAACTGGCGCCGGCGCTTCGCCGCTCCGGTGCACGAACTACTCGACGACGAAGACGCCGCACGGCGCCTTGAACTGCTGGCCCAGGCCCGCGAACAAGCCTGGGAGCGTGACCGATGAAACCACTGACCGCGACGCTACGCCTGCAATTTCACAGCGACTTCAGCCTCGATGACGCAGTGCCACTGGTGCCGTACTTCGCCCGGCTGGGCATCAGCCACCTGTACGCCTCGCCGATCCTCAAGGCCCGCGCCGGCTCGCGCCACGGTTACGACGTGGTCGACCCGACTTGCGTCAACCCCGAACTGGGTGGCGAGGCTGCGTTGCAACGGCTGGTGGCTGCGCTGCGCCAGCATGGCATGGGGCTGATCCTCGATACCGTGTCCAACCACATGGCCGTGGGCGGCGCCGACAACCCGTGGTGGCAGAGCCTGCTGGCCTGGGGCCGGCGCAGCCCCTACGCGGAGTTCTTCGACATTCAGTGGCACTCCAGCGACCCGCTGCTGGCCGGGCAGTTGCTGCTGCCGTTTCTCGGCAGCGACTACGGCGTGGCGCTGAAGAACGGCGACATCCCGCTGCAATTCGACGCGCAGTCCGGCGTGCTGCAGATCGCCCACTATCAGCATCGCTTCCCGATCTGCCCGCTGGACTACGGCTGGATCCTCGCACAGAGCCCCGAGCCGGCACTCAAGGCCCTGGCGGAGCATTTCACTGCCTTGCGCGAATCCCCCGAACCCGTGACGAACGCCTTGCCACTGCACGCCGAACTGGCGCGCCTGGTGGGCGAAGGCGCGGACCTGGAGTCGGCCCTGATCGCCTTCGACAGCCGCAGCGAAAACGGCTTCAAGCGCCTGCACCTGTTGCTCGAACGCCAGACCTACCGCCTCGCCAGCTGGCGCACTGCGGCCGATGACATCAACTGGCGGCGCTTCTTCGACATCAACGAACTGGGCGGCCTGCGGGTGGAGCGTAGCGCGGTGTTCGAAGCCACCCACGCCAAACTGTTCGAACTGATCGAGCGCGGCCTGGTGGACGGCCTGCGCATCGACCATATCGACGGCCTGGCCGACCCGCGCGGCTATTGCCGCAAGCTGCGCCGCCGGGTCGACAGCCTGCTCGCCAGGCGCCCGCTGCAGGCTGCGCTGGAACACTTCCCGATCTACGTGGAAAAGATCCTCGGCACCGACGAACACCTGCACCGCGACTGGCTGACCGACGGCACCACCGGCTACGAGTTCATGAACCAGGTCTCGCTGCTGCAACACGACCCGGCCGGTGAAGCGCCGCTGACCGAGTTGTGGGCTACGGTCAGCGAGCGCCCCGCGTTCCCCGAGGAAGTGCGGCTGGCGCGCCATCTGGTGCTCAATGCCAGCCTCGCCGGCGATTGCGAATCCGTCGCCCAGGCGTTGTTGCAGGTCGCCCGTGACGACCTGATGACCCGCGACCTGACCTTGGGCGCGATTCGCCGCGCGCTGCAAGCGCTGGTTGCGCATTACCCGGTGTATCGCACCTACTTCAATGCCTGCGGGCGCCCGGCCGAGGACGAACGCTTCTTCCAGCAGGCCCTGGCCAATGCCCGCCAGGACCTTGGCGAAGCCGACTGGCCGTTGCTCGACCAGCTCGAGCAATGGCTCGGTGGCCAACCCTGGCGCCAGCTGCCACCGGGCCGCCCACGCAAGCACCTGCGCCATGCCTGCGTGCGCTTCCAGCAGCTCACCGCACCCAGTGCCGCCAAGGCTGTGGAAGACACCGCCTTCTACCGCTCGGCACGGCTGCTGTCGCGCAACGATGTCGGCTTCGAGGCCGAGCGCTTCAGCGCAGGCGTCGAGCATTTCCATAACGAGGCTCAGCGCCGCCTGCGCGACTTCCCCGACAACCTGCTGGCCACCGCCACCCATGACCACAAGCGCGGCGAGGACAGCCGTGCTCGCCTGGCCGTGCTGAGCGAGCGTGGGCCCTGGTTGGCCAGCCGCGTGGAACACTGGCGCGAGCTGGCCGCGCCGCTGCGCGAGCAACTGGATGAGGGCGTGGCCCCCAGCCCCGGCGACGAGCTGTTGCTGTGGCAGACGTTGCTGGGTAGCTGGCCACTCGCGCTTGACCTGCAGGATGACAAGGCACTGCGCCAGTACGCCGAACGTATCCGCCAATGGCAGCAGAAGGCCCTGCGCGAAGCCAAGCTGCGCAGCAGCTGGAGCGCGCCCAACGAAGCCTATGAAGCGGCCTGCGCCGCCTATGTCGACGGCTTGCTGCTGGGCCGGGAAAACCAGCAGTTGCGCCAGTCACTGGCCGATGCTGCACAGCTGATCGCCTGCCCCGGCGCGCTCAACGGCCTGGTCCAGAGCCTGCTGCGCATGACCGTGCCGGGCGTCCCCGACTTGTACCAGGGCAACGAATACTGGGATTTCAGCCTGGTCGACCCGGATAACCGCCGCGCCGTGGACTACGCTTGCAGGCGTCGCACCCTGGACGATACCAGCGCGCCTGGCGAGCTGCTGGCGCACTGGCGTGACGGCCGCATCAAGCAGGCGCTGATCGCCCGGGTGCTGGACTGCCGCCAGGCCCACGCCGAGCTGTTCCGACGCGGGGCCTACCTGCCGCTGCAGGTGCAGGGCCGGCATGCCGATCAGGTCATTGCCTTCGCCCGCCTGGGTGAAGGCCAACGCGCCATTGTCGTCGCCCCGCGCCTGGCCTGCGGCTTGCTCGGCGGCGCCACTACACCGTTGATCCCGGCACAGAACTGGGACGATACCCGAGTGATCCTGCCGTTTGCCTTGTCGCCTGCCACTTGGACTGGACTTTTCGGCGGCGCCGCTGTCAGCCCTACAAGGGAGCTGATGTTGAGCGCGGTCTTGGCGCAATTCCCAGTCAACTTGTTGATCGAACATGCATAGCATTCAGGAGCGTCGTGATGAGTGTCGAAGAAAAACGAGTACGTGAATTCGCTTATCAGATCTGGGAATCGGAGGGTAAGCCGGAGGGTCAGGAGGAACGCCACTGGGACATGGCACGCAAGCTTGCCGAAGCCGAAGCGCTGGCCCCCAAGGCGGCACCGCGCAAGCGGGCGCCGGCCAAGCCCAAGGTAGCGGCTGAACCGAAGGCTGCGGCGTTGCCTGGGGCCAGCAAACCGGTGGCTGCCAAGAAGCCTCGCGCGGTGAAAAAGCCTACTGCTGGTTAAGCCCGTGCCGGCCCTTTCGCGGCTAAAGCCGCTCCCACAGGTTCTCCACTGCCTCTGAGGGCAATGCAGTTGCTGTGGGAGCGGCTTGAGCCGCGAAGAGGCCACTGCAGGACTGCGCAACATACCCTCCACAACGGCCAATCGAGGATTGCCATGAGCCCGCGCACCCCAAAGAAAACCCGCTCCGTCGCCCCAACGCGCATCCGCGAAGGCCTGCCCTTCCCCCTCGGCGCGACCTGGGACGGCCTGGGGGTCAATTTCGCCCTGTTTTCGGCCAATGCCACCAAGGTCGAGTTGTGCCTGTTCGACTCCACCGGCGAGCAGGAGCTCGAGCGCATCGAGCTGCCCGAGTACACCGACGAGATCTACCATGGCTACTTGCCTGATGCGCATCCCGGACTGGTCTACGGTTACCGCGTATACGGCCCCTACGAGCCGGAAAACGGCCACCGCTTCAACCCGAACAAATTGCTGATCGACCCCTATGCCAAGCAATTGGTCGGCAGCCTGAAATGGTCCGAGGCGCTGTTCGGTTACACCATTGGTCACCCGGATGGCGACCTGTCGTTCGACGAACGCGACAGTGCGCCTTTCGTGCCCAAGTGCAAGGTCATCGACCCGGCCTTCACCTGGGGCCGCGACCAGCGCGTGCAGGTCCCTTGGGAGCGCACGATCATCTATGAAGCCCACACCCGCGGCATCAGCATGCGCCACCCTGCCGTGCCGGAAGAGCTGCGTGGCACCTTCGCCGGCCTTGCCAACGACGAACTGCTCAAGCACATCAAGGACCTGGGCGTGTCGAGCATCGAGCTGCTGCCGATCCATGCCTTCGTCAACGACCAGCATTTGCTGGACAAGGGCCTGAACAATTACTGGGGCTACAACAGCATCGCCTTCTTCGCACCGCACCCGAGCTACCTGGCCAGCGGCAAGATTGCCGAGTTCAAGGAGATGGTCGCGCACCTGCATGACGCAGGCCTGGAAGTGATCCTCGACGTGGTCTACAACCACACCGCCGAAGGCAACGAACGCGGCCCGACCCTGTCGATGCGTGGCATCGACAACGCCTCTTACTACCGCCTGATGCCCGACGACAAGCGCTACTACATCAACGATTCCGGCACCGGCAACACCCTCGACCTCAGCCACCCCTGCGTACTGCAGCTGGTCACCGACTCGCTGCGCTACTGGGCGGGCGAAATGCATGTAGACGGCTTCCGCTTCGACCTGGCGACCATCCTTGGCCGCTATCACGACGGCTACAGCGAGCGTCACGGCTTCCTTGTCGCCTGCCGCCAGGACCCGATGCTCAGCCAGGTCAAGCTGATCGCCGAACCCTGGGACTGCGGCCCAGGTGGCTATCAGGTCGGCAATTTCGCGCCGGGCTGGGCCGAGTGGAACGACCGCTTCCGTGACACGGCACGGGCCTTCTGGAAGGGCGACGAAGGCCAGCTGGCCGATTTCGCCGCACGTATCACCGCTTCAGGCGACCTGTTCAACAACCGCGGGCGGCGGCCGTATTCCTCGGTCAACTTCATCACCGCCCACGATGGCTTCACCCTGCGCGACCTGGTGTCGTACAACGGCAAGCACAACGAAGACAACGACGAGAACAACCAGGACGGCACCGACAACAACCTGTCGTGGAACTGTGGCGCCGAAGGCCCGACCGACGACCCTGAAATCAACGCTCTGCGCATGCGCCAGATGCGCAACTTCTTCGCCACGCTGCTATTGGCCCAGGGTACGCCAATGATCGTCGCCGGTGATGAATTCAGCCGCACCCAGCATGGCAACAACAACGCCTATTGCCAGGACAGCGAGATCGGCTGGGTCAACTGGGACCTGGATGACGAAGGCAAGCAACTGCTGGCCTTCGTCAAGCGTCTGACCCGCCTGCGCCTGGCCTACCCGGTGCTGCGCCGCTCGCGCTTCCTGGTCGGCGATTACAACGAAGCGATCGGGGTCAAGGACGTGACCTGGCTGGCGCCCGATGGCAACGAGATGAGCGTGGAGCAGTGGGAAGACCCGCACGGCCGTTGTCTGGGCATGCTGATCGATGGTCGCGCGCAGGTCAGTGGTATTGCCCGGCCTGGGTCTGAGGCGACCATGCTGTTGATCGTCAATGCGCACCACGATGTGGTGCCATTCTTGCTGCCGGCGGTTCCGGAAGGTGACTACTGGAGCTGCCTGATCGACACCGACCGGCCGGAGCTGCGCAAGCCGCAGCATGTGCAGTTCGACAGTACCTTTGAGGTCAAGGGGCGGTCGTTGCTGTTGATGGTGCTGCAGCGCGAGGAAGACTGAACCCACCAGGCGGCTGTAGGAGCGGCCTTGTGTCGCGAAAGGGCTGCGAAGCGGCCCCAGGATTTGAGCTGCGCAGCAGAAATTGCCGGGGCTGCTGCGCAGCCCTTTCGCGACACCAGGCCGCTCCTACAGGTGCGCAACCCGCATGAAGGAGTCACCGTGAACCTCGAAGCCGGCAACCCAGGTTTCGCCAGCACCCGCCAGGCCCCTCCCGTGAAACGCCTGCGGGTGCTGACGGTGAACACCCACAAGGGCTTCACCGCCTTCAACCGGCGCTTCATCCTGCCTGAGCTGCGCGAGGCGGTGCGCAGCACCCAGGCCGACGTCGTGTTCCTCCAGGAAGTGCTCGGCAGCCACGACCGCCATGCCGCGCGCTACCCCGGCTGGCCGCAGACCTCGCAGTACGAATTCCTTGCCGACAGCATGTGGAGCGACTTCGCCTATGGCCGCAACGCGGTCTACCCCGACGGCCACCACGGCAATGCGCTGCTGTCCAAGTACCCGATCATCGAGCACCGCAACCTCGACGTGTCGATCACCGGCCCCGAGCGGCGCGGCCTGCTGCACTGCATCCTCGACGTCCCCGGCCAGCACAACGTGCATGCCATCTGCGTGCACCTGTCATTGCTGGAAAACCATCGACAGAAGCAGCTCAAGCTGCTGCGTCAGTTGCTTGATTCCTTGCCTGCCGAGGCACCGGTGATCATTGCCGGCGATTTCAATGACTGGAAGTCCCACGGCAACCGCACCCTTGGCCTGCAGCGCGACCTGCACGAGGCCTTCGAACGCCACCATGGCCATCTCGCCCGTACCTACCCGGCGCGCCTGCCCCTGCTGCGCCTGGATCGCATCTACCTGCGCAATGCCGATAGCCATGCGCCGCAGATACTGGGGCACAAACCTTGGACGCACCTCTCCGACCACTTGCCACTGGCCGTAGAGGTCAGGCTGTAACAATGATTCGGCATAGCCAGTGCAGCAGAAATAGCGATCATCGCTATATATGGAAAGTTAATTATTTCAATCAATGACTTACTGCTGAACACAGGGTTTGAACAGACATTTCACGTTTTCTTGACGCAAGCGCCTGTCTCTCCTTAGCTGAACACTATCACTAGATGTAAGAACTCGCGCCGGGCCTCTAGCTCGCGCCTTTGTGCGCGCTCGTGAACTCCGGCGTGCTGGTTTTTGTCGCCCTCTGTTTTTGACGTACAGCTCGTGACAACAGGCCAGGTCCTTGGGCTTCACACCAAAAAAAACAGAGGAGATCCGCCATGAAAAGAACCTCGAATCCCTTGCGCTTCGAACCTATTTTCTATGCGGTTTCCACGTCGATGCTTCTGGCAACCCCAGTGGAAACTTTCGCGTTCGAACTGCAGGAAGATCCGATCTCGCCCAGCTACTTGCAACAAGCGACGGTGCCGACGTTGTCGCTAGACCCGGTCACTGCCAGCGGGCTGAACATGGGGACACTGAACGCCTTCAGCGAGAAAATGGGCGAACGCCACAACCTGTCGGCCCCCGAGCGGGCAGGCGGCCAGTGGGCACAGTTCTTCCCTGGCACCATGCCTCGGCCTGGGGCGCGAGCGCCAGAGCAACTGGAAGCGCCCAGCCAGCAATTGATGATCGGCCCGGACCTGTTCGTGCGTGAAACCGCCGATGGCAATGTCCACCGTGCGGGGATTTTCGTCGGCCATAACAACCTGCAAAGCAGCTTCAATGGCGTACGGCCGTTGCTGGGTGACAAGCAGCGCAACGCAGTCAACCTCAGTGGCGAAAGCCTGGGGGTATTCTGGAGCATGACCCATGAGCGAGGCTGGCACCTGGATGCCGTGGCCATGGGCTCGCGCATCGAGGTGATGGGCCGCGGCGACAGTGGCCAACGCCTGAATGACAGTGGCCATGCGATGACTTTTTCGATTGAAGGCGGTTACCCGATCGGCCTGGGTGGCGGCTGGGTGATCGAGCCCCAGGCACAATTGATCAACCAGCAGTTCTTCCCGGGTAACCAAGTTCAGGCGGAGACCTTGCAGGCCTTCGACAGCCAGCCGAGCTGGAGCGGCCGGGTCGGTGCCAAGCTGTCCGGGCGCTACGACGTGAAAGGCATGCCGATCGAGCCCTATGTGCGAACCAACGTCTGGTATGACTTCAACGACGCCAGCGATGTCAAGCTGGACCAGGTCGACAAGATCTCCAGCTCGCGATACTCGACCACGGTAGAACTGGGCTTGGGCCTGGTGGCACGGGTGACACCCAAGGTGGCGCTGTTCGTCAGTGCCGACTACAGCAGTGATGTGGATGGCAACGACCTCAATGGGCTGATAGGCAGCCTTGGGGTGCGGATGCGGTGGTAGGCAGGTCTGGCCTCTTCGCGGGTGAACCCGCGAAGAGGCCAGTACGGGCAATAAATCAGGCCGGCTTCATCACCAGAACGCCAAGCGGTGGCAAGTTCAGTGCCAGTGACAGTGGCTGCCCATGGCTGGCCACCTGATCACTCGCCACCGCCCCCAGGTTGCCCACGTTCGACCCGGCATACAGCTCGGCATCGCTGTTCAGCAACTCCTGCCAACGCTCGCCAAATGGCACACCAATCCGGTAACCCTCGCGCGGCACCGGGGTGAAGTTGGCCACCACCAGCAATGGCTCACCCTGGCTGCTCCAGCGCAGCCAGGCGTACACGCTGTTGTGCGCGTCATCGCCGATCAGCCACTGGAAACCCTGGGGCTGGCAGTCCTGTTCATGCAGCGCCGGCAGCTCGCGATACAAGCGGTTGAGGTCGCCTACCAGGCGCTGCACGCCCTGGTGCTCAGGATATTGCAGCAGGTACCAGTCCAGCTGGTGGTCATGGTTCCACTCGCGCCACTGGCCGAACTCGCAGCCCATGAACAGCAGCTTCTTGCCCGGGTGGGTCCACATGAAGGTCAGGTAGGCGCGCAGGTTGGCGAACTTCTGCCAGCGGTCGCCTGGCATCTTGTCGATCAGCGAGTGCTTGCCGTGCACCACCTCGTCGTGAGAGATCGGCAGGATGAAGTGTTCGGAATAGGCATAGATCAGGCCGAAGCTCATCTCATTGTGGTGATAGGTTCGGTGCACCGGATCGTTCTGGATGTAGTGCAAGGTGTCGTGCATCCAGCCCATGTTCCACTTGTAGGCGAAGCCCAGGCCGCCCTGCTCGGTCGGCTGGCTCACACCCGGCCAGGCAGTGGATTCCTCGGCGATGATCAGTGCGCCCGGTGCCTCATGGGCGGCGATACCGTTGAGGTGGCGGATGAAGTCGATGGCCTCGAGGTTTTCGCGCCCACCGTGGCGGTTGGGCACCCATTCGCCGGGCTTGCGCGAGTAGTCGCGGTACAGCATCGAGGCCACCGCATCGACGCGCAAACCGTCGATGTGGAAGTGTTTGAGCCAGTGCAGGGCCGACGCCATCATGAAACCACGCACCTCGTTGCGGCCGAGGTTGTAGATCAGCGTGTTCCAGTCCTGATGGTAGCCTTCGAGCGGGTTGTCGTACTCGTACAGTGCAGTGCCGTCAAAGCGGGCCAGGCCGTGTTCGTCGGTGGGGAAATGCGCCGGTACCCAGTCGAGGATCACGCCAATGCCACCCTGATGGCAGGCATCGATGAAGGCCGCGAAGTCCTCAGGGCTGCCGTAGCGCGAGGTCGGTGCGAACATCGACAGCGGCTGGTAACCCCACGAGCCCCCGAACGGGTGCTCCATGATCGGCAGCAGCTCGATATGGGTGAACCCCAGTTGCTGCACGTAAGGCACCAGGCGTTCGGCCAGCTCACGCCAGTTGTAGTAGCGCGACACTTCACCCAGCTCGTCAAGCTCGCATTGCCAGGAACCTGGGTGCAGTTCGTAGATCGACAACGGGGCGCTGTAGGCGTGGCGCTGGGCGCGGTGCTCCATCCAGTCGTGGTCCTGCCAGGCATGGCTCAGTTCGGCGGCCACCTTGGATGCGGTGCTCGGTGGCAGCTCAGTGGCGCGGGCCAGCGGGTCAGCCTTGAGCGGCAGTATGCCGTCCTTGCCGAGCACTTCGAACTTGTAGGTTTCGCCCACACCCAGGCGCGGCACGAACAGCTCCCACACGCCAGCGCTGTGGCGCAGGCGCATGGGGTGGCGGCGGCCGTCCCAGTTGTTGAAGTCGCCGACCACCGACACCCGCCGCGCATTCGGTGCCCACACCGAGAAGCACACGCCATCGACACCCTCGACCTGGGTCGGCTGAGCGCCGAAGCGCCCGGAAAGGTCGCGGTGGTTGCCTTCGGCAAACAGGTAGAGGTCCATGTCGCCGAGTTGCGGGCCGAAGCTGTAAGGGTCTTCGGTCACCTGCTCGCCACCGGCCCAGCCGATTTGCAGCAAGTACGGCTGTGCCTCATCGAGGTGCGCAGTGAACAGGCCAGGCAGGCTGCCCTGCACCATGTCGGCAAGGACACGCCCGTCATGGCGCGCCAGCACCCGCACGCTCAGGGCATTGGGCAGGAAGGCACGGACGAACAAGCCGCCCTGCCCGTCGCCATGGGGGCCCAGCACTGCAAATGGATCGGCGTGCTCGGCGCGGGCCAGGGCATCCAGGTCCCGTTGCCGAAGGCCGCCGTTTTCACGCGTGGTTGCGTTCATCTATGAATCTCCCCAGGTACTGATCAGTCCATGCAGGCCATGCAAAGGCACGGCCAGCCAACTTGGACGGTTTTCGGCTTCGTATGTGATTTCGTAGGCGGCTTTTTCCAGGCAGAACAACTCCAGCGCGGCGCGCTCGCCCTCGGCATGTTGCCAGGCGTGGGGCACGGCGGCGGTGGCCAGGCCGTAGGCTTCGACGAAGGCATGCCGCGACTGGTGCAGGTACCGCCGGGCAACCCGTTGCCGGGCTAGCCGGGCCGGGTCGGAAAGGTCTACGGCAGACGCGCTGCGCAAGATCATCGCAGCAGCATAGTCGAAGGATCGCAACACGCCGCTGACATCCTTGTACGGGCTATGTTTGGCCCGGCGTTCGTCCAGCGGACGGGCAGGTTCGCCCTCGAAATCGATCAGGTAGGCATCGCCCTGCACCACCAGCACCTGGCCCAGGTGCAGGTCGCCGTGCACGCGCATCAGCAGGCCGCCCTGGGCCTGTTCGGCGAGCCTGGCGACGTGCTGGGCGAGGCCGTCCCGCTGCTGTTGCAGGTCGTCGACCAGGGCCTGGCTGTCGCTGTCGAGGTGTTCGCGGTGCTGCGCCAGCAGGTCGAGGGCATGATCCAGTTCGGCGCTGATCTGCGCGCTCCAGCGTTGGCAGTCGTCGGCGTCGCTGGGGCGCGGCTGGAACGCTTCGTCGTCGCTCGGTGCTGCGAGCAGCTGGTGCATCTCGCCCAGGCGCTGACCGAGCAAGGCGGCGAAGCCGGTGAGTTCGGCAAGCGCGTCGGTATGCGCTTCCGGGTCGGCAGTGCCAGGCTCCATCTCGTCGCGGATGGCCCGCTCCAGGGTGTTCTGGGTCCAGGCCCAGGCATCGCCCTGGTTGCTGAGGTAGCCTTGGGCGATCATCAACAGGTGCGGCGCGCCCTGCTCATCGACGCGGCTGACCCAGGCCAGCAGCGGCGAGATGTTGGCGAAGCCGGCGGCGGTGAGATAGGCGCTCATTTCCAGCTCGGGGTGAATGCCTGGGTTGACCCGGCGAATCAGCTTGAGCACCACGCGGTCGCCAACCACCACCGAGCTGTTGGATTGCTCGGCGCTGAGGTAGCGCACCTGGCTTTGCTCGTTCAGTTCCAGCCCGGCCAGCTGAGCGGTGCACGCGAAGCGCAACTCGCCTTGGCCATTGCCGCAGGGCAGCTGCGTGCCGTCCTGGCAGGCCCGCAGTACCGCACGGATGAACGGTTCGAGGACGAAGGCATCGGTAATCAGGCCGACCTGACGGCCACGGCGCACCCGCGACAGCGCCAACTGCTGTGGCAGCGCCGAGTTGATCTGCTCTTCCGCAAGCAGGCCGAACGGCAACTGGTAGCGGGTGGCTATGCCATCGCTGAGCACTTCGATCTCACTGAGCAGCACCGGGGTGGTAGCGGTGCCGAAACGCACGCCGTAGCGCAGGCGCACCTGATCGATCGGGCCTTCCTTGCCGGCGAACCAGCGACGCTTGGGCAGGTATTGCGGCAGGATGGTGTCGTTGAGGGTGTCGCTGGAGGGCGATTCCAGCAGTTCTTCCATGCGTTTGCGCAGCACTAAAGTGGTCAATTCCGGCAACCCCTCGGTGGCTTGGATGTGCCAGCTGGGCATGCGGTCATGGGCAGCCAGCAGGAACCAGTAGAAGGCGTACGGCGGCAACGTCAGCAGGAACGGCAGCTGGCCAATCGGCGGGAAGGCGCTGCCACCGAGCATCTCCACCGGCACTTTGCCCGCGTATTGCGACAGTTCGAGCTCCGCCGCCTGGGCGGCGCGGGAGACGTTGGCGACGCAAAGGATGACTTCGGTATTGCCGTCGGCGTCGGTGTACTCGCGGATGTAGGCCAGGATGCGCCGGTTGCTCGGCGTAAGCGTACGCAAGCTGCCGCGGCCAAAGGCCTTCTGCTGCTTGCGCACTGCCAGCAGCCGGCGGTTCCAGTTCAGCAACGAGTGCGGGTCGTGGGCCTGGGCCTCGACGTTGACGGTCTGGTAGCCGTACAACGGGTCCATGATCGGCGGTAACACCAGGCGTTGCGGGTCGGCTCTGGAAAAACCGCCGTTGCGGTCCGGTGACCATTGCATCGGCGTGCGCACACCGTCGCGGTCGCCGAGGTAGATGTTGTCGCCCATGCCCAGTTCATCGCCGTAGTACAGCGTTGGCGTCCCTGGCATCGACAGCAACAGGCTGGTAAGCAGCTCGATGCGCCGCCGGTCACGTTGCAGCAACGGCGCCAGACGCCGGCGGATACCGAGGTTGATACGGGCGCGACGGTCCTCGGCGTAGTAGTTCCACAAGTAATCGCGCTCGCGGTCGGTGACCATTTCCAGGGTCAGCTCATCGTGGTTGCGCAGGAAGATCGCCCACTGGCAGTTGGCCGGGATGTCCGGGGTCTGGCGCAGGATGTCGGTGATCGGGAAGCGGTCTTCCATGGCCAGCGCCATGTACATGCGCGGCATCAGCGGGAAGTGGAAGGCCATGTGGCATTCGTCGCCATCCCCCTCGCCGAAATACGGCCGAGTGTCTTCGGGCCACTGGTTGGCCTCGGCCAGCAGCATGCGGTCAGGGTAGTTGGCGTCGATCTCGGCGCGGATTGCCTTGAGCACCGTGTGGGTCTCGGCGAGGTTCTCGTTGTTGGTGCCGTCGCGCTCGATCAGGTACGGAATGGCGTCCAGGCGCAGGCCATCGACGCCGAGGTCGAGCCAGAAGCGCATCACCCCGATCACCGCCTTGAGCACCTGCGGGTTGTCGAAGTTGAGGTCCGGCTGGTGCGAATAGAAGCGGTGCCAGAAGTACTGCCCGGCGACCGGGTCCCAGGTCCAGTTGGATTTTTCGGTGTCGAGGAAGATGATCCGCGTGCCGTCGTACTTCTGGTCGTCGTCCGACCACACGTAGAAGTCCCGCGCCTTGCTGCCGCGTTTGGCGTGGCGGGCGCGCTGGAACCACGGGTGCTGGTCGCTGGTGTGGTTGATGACCAGTTCGGTGATCACCCGCAGGCCGCGCTTGTGCGCCTCGGCGATGAAGCGGCGGGCGTCGGCCATGCTGCCGTAGTCCGGGTGCACAGCCTTGTACTCGGCGATGTCGTAGCCGTCGTCGCGCCGTGGCGAGGGGTAGAACGGCAGCAGCCAGAGGGTGTTGACGCCCAGCTCGGCAATGTAGTCGAGCTTGCTGATCAGGCCAGCGAAATCGCCGATGCCGTCGTTGTTCGAATCGAAGAACGACTTGATATGCAGCTGGTAGATCACGGCATCCTTGTACCACAGCGGGTCATCGATGAAGGCTGCCGGGCGGGACCGCTTGGCCATGTGCGACTCCTTGCCCTATCGGGCCTTGCTGATGCGCCAGATGCCGAACGGCAGGTTCCAGGGTTCGATGCGCATCCACTGGGTCTTGCCGTACCAGGACCAGCGATGGCCGGTCATCAGGTCTTCGCCATGGGTTTCGGCATTGTCATCCAGGCCCAGTTCCCACAGCGGCAATTCGAAATGCGCCTCCTGGGCGTTGTGCGGATCGAGGCTCACCGCAACCAGGATGAAGTTGTCGCGCGCTGGCGTGCGTTTGGCGAAGTACAGGATGTTGTCGTTCCAGCAGTTGAAGAACGCCACCCCAAGGTGGGTCTGCAGCGCGGGGTTCTGGCGACGGATGCGATTGAGCTGGGCGATCTCGGCGATGATGTTGCCAGGCTGGGTGAAATCCCGGGGGCGGATTTCGTACTTCTCCGAGTCCAGGTATTCCTCCTTGCCCGGCAGCGCTGCGCTTTCGCACAGCTCGAAGCCGCTGTACATGCCCCACAGCCCCGAGCCCATGGTCGCCAGCGCCGCCCGGATGAGGAAACCGGCGCGGCCGTTATGCTGCAGGAAGTACGGGTTGATGTCTGGTGTGTTGACGAAGAAATTCGGCCGGTAGCATTGGCTCCACGGCGGCTGGTTGAGTTGCTCGAAATACTCGCGCAACTCTTGCTTGGTGTTGCGCCAGGTGAAGTAGGTGTAGCTCTGGGCGTACCCGACCTTGCCCAGGCGCGCCATCATCGCGGGCTTGGTGAAGGCTTCGGCGAGGAAGATCACGTCGGGGTATTGAGCACGCACATTGGCGATCAGCCATTGCCAGAAGGGCAACGGTTTGGTGTGCGGGTTATCGACACGAAAGGTCTTCACCCCCTCCTCGACCCAGCCGATGATCACGTCACGCAGGGCCAGCCACAGGCTGGGTACCGCGTCGGGCGCATAGAAATCGACGTTGACGATGTCCTGATATTTCTTCGGCGGGTTTTCCGCGTAGCGAATGGTGCCGTCCGGCCGCCAGCTGAACCAGCCTGGGTGTTCGGTGAGCCACGGGTGGTCCTGGGAGCACTGGATGGCGAAGTCCAAAGCGATCTCCAGGCCATGCTGGGCGGCGGCCGACACCAGGCGGCGGAAGTCGTCACGGCTGCCCAGCTGCGGATGGATCGCGTCGTGACCACCGTCCGGGCTGCCGATGGCATAGGGGCTGCCCGGGTCACCGGGCTCGGCCTGCAGTGCATTGTTGCGGCCTTTGCGGTGCTTGCTGCCGATGGGGTGGATCGGCGGAAAATACAGCACGTCAAAACCCATGTCGCGAATCATCGGCAGGCGCTGGTGCACGTCGTTGAAGGTGCCGTGGCGCTCGGGGCTGTCGGTGATCGAACGCGGGAACAGTTCGTACCAACTGGCGAACTGCGCTGCCGGCCGGTCGACATCCAGCGGGAATTCGATGCTGCGGGTCAGGTAGCTACGGTGCTCGGCTTCGGCCATCAGCCGCGACGCTTCGGCGCCCAGCAACAGTGCTACCTGATCATCGGTGTGCAGCTCGCCCAATTGCTGTTGCAAGCGTTGCAGTTCGTCGCGAAGCACGCCTTCACTGAGTTCGATGCCTTTGCCGAGCATCAGCCGGCCCTCTTCGAGCTCCAGCTTGACGTCGACGCCGGCGTGGTACTTCTTCTCCAGATCATGGCAATAGGTAGCGAACGGGTCGATCCAGGCCTCGATGCTGAACACGTGCGGGCCGATCTCGGTGGGCGTGAACTCGGCCAGCCACAGGTCATTGCCCGGCGACTGCATGGGCACGCAGTGCACCCGGCGGCTTTGCGACTGGCGCCAGGTCAGCACCACGGCCATGCGGTCATGGCCATCGGTATAGACCTTGCTGCTGACCGCCACAGGCTGGCCGCTGATGGCCTTGGCCGCGAAGCTGCCGGCGTCGAGCACCGGCTGGGTGTCTTCGATGACGATGCGTGGCGCCAGTAGCGCCTGGGACAGGCTGATGGCCTGGTCCGGGTGATCATTCGCCGTGGGCGCATGTTCAAAGGGCTCGTTGCGTGACATCGACCTTGCTCCCTCAGGCTGGTGGCGGTAAGGGTTCAGAGCCGGGCGCACGTCAAGGGGTTCAAAAAAATTGGAGCGAATGGCTGCTGCCAGCGGTCAGAGCCTGCAGGACCTCTTCAATTCCACCCACGCGCATTCACACGAGCCCGGCCATGAACATTCCCATTCCACCGGAAACACCCGACCCTAATATCGACGACCCGAGCCTGCCGCCGCCCGTGCCGGAGGACGACCCGGACGAGCTGCCGATCAAGCCGACCATGCCGCCAACGGTGGGGGATCCGCCGAGTGATGAACCACCGGTGAAGGCTTAAGGGTAGACGACGGCGGACTGATATTTTTGCCAGTAGCGCGGTTTGCCGCCGTTGCTGAAGATGAGGGCTCCCTATTTATGCCAAGGAGCCCCCTATCGTGCATATCGCGACCCGTTGGCTGCGCATGGAGTTCGAGCGACAAGTGATCGACTACTTGCAGGATGCCGGGGTGGTCGACCCATGGCTGGGAACCTGGCTGGCCCATCAGGACAAGGACAAATGCGAATTCGCGCTGATGGCGCTGGAGGCACGTTACGGCGTGCACTTGCGCCGTGATTACCAGACCGTTGCCGAGCTTGCCGCGGGGCTTTGCAAGGCAATGGAACTGAGCTGACCCTTCCAGTCAGCTCGCCTGTTGAACTGACAAAAATGCCAGTTGTGCCTTTAACGGCTCACTCTGACACTGAAGCCTCCTCAATACTCAAAGAGGCTACACCATGTCTGATGATGACAACCGGATGCTCTGGCCTATGTCATTAAAAAACTCAAAGAAGCAGGGATTCCCGACCCGAGTCTGACCGACACGGTAGATGCAATGGGTCGGGACAAGGTCATGAAGGCACTGAACGAAATTGACCTGGACTTTAAGGAGTTCAACGAGGCTCCTGGCAGCGCCATGAAAGCGTGTAAAACAGTGAAGGAAATGGCGCAGACCTACTATAGCCAGTTGGAGTCGATGGGTTGAGTCCGCCTTTCAAGCACATTCCGCCGCCAGGCTGCACCTCTTCGCGGGTAAACCCGCTCCCACAGGTTCCGCGCCGTATCAAGTCCGGCGCAATACCTGTGGGAGCGGGCGTGCCCGCGAAAGGGCCGGTAGCGCAAATACGTCAACCGGCAAGAACCAAAGACAGCAAGCACGCAATGTGCCTTCGACAACTGTCATTTTTACCAGTTTCGGTACTTTCTCCTGCGCGCTATACAAGGCACACCAGCCATCAGCGGGAGCATGAGATGAGCACCATCGAGGAACGCGTAAAGCAAATCGTTGCAGAGCAATTGAGCGTCAAAGTTGATGCGGTCACGCTCTCTTCATCATTCTCCGAGGACCTCGGCGCAGACTCGCTCGACACCGTAGAGTTAGTCATGGCGCTGGAAGAAGAGTTCGAGATGGAAATACCCGACGAAGACGCGGAAAAACTCTCCACCGTGCAAGACGCAATCGACTACATCATCAGCGCCCAATAGGCCAGAAGTCCGCCCATGCGACCTCAAACCAAGCCTTCGCGCCCTCCGGAGACGCCATCATGGATCAATATCGCAAGCTCGTAGTCAGAAGCCTTCAGAAGATTCTGTCCAACAAAGAGCTGCAACACACCAGAGCCTATGGCGTAAGCGAGTTATTGCAGGATTTCAAAGTTCACGATGAACTGCTGCTAAGGGAAGCACTCGGCGAGAAGACACTACGCTTGTACTTGAAAGCGCTTCGGGTGGCCACCCGGAAACCGCTAACTTATAGCGATGCGATGACCGTTGGCGATGTGATCGAAACGCTCTGCACGCCTTGAGCGATTGCTTGACAGGAAACAGGCCGGAACACCGACCTGTTTCCATCGTCATCATTCCCGCAAGGAGAAGCTCTCGATACTGATCTCCCGCATGCGAAACTTCTGCACCTTCCCGGTCACCGTCATCGGAAATTCGTCAACGAAGCGGAAATACCGTGGCACCTTGAAGTGCGCAATACGTGCCTTGCACCAGTCCTGCAGCTCCTCAGCCGTGGCGCTGTGCCCCGGGTGCAGCTTGATCCAGGCCACGATCTCTTCGCCGTATCGGTTGCACGGAATGCCCACCACCTGTGCGTCGGCCACTGCCGGGTGGGTGTAGAAGAACTCCTCCAGCTCGCGCGGGTAGATGTTCTCCCCACCGCGAATGATCATGTCCTTGTTGCGCCCGACAATGCGCACATACCCGTGCTCATCCATCACCGCCAGGTCGCCCGAATGCATCCAGCCAGCCGGGTCGATGGCATCCGCCGTGGCCTCGGGGTTGCCCCAGTAGCCAAGCATCACGCTATAGCCGCGCGTGCAAAGCTCACCGATCTCACCCCGGGCGACGATGCAGCCATCGGCGTCCACCAGCTTGGTTTCCAGCTGCGGCTGAGTGCGGCCAACGGTGGTCACGCGCAGCTCCAGTTCATCGTCCGGGCCGGTTTGCAAGGATACCGGGCTGGTTTCGGTCATGCCGTAGGCGATCTGCACTTCGGCCATGTGCATGTGCTCGATGACCCGGCGCATCACCTCGATCGGGCAGGTGGCGCCAGCCATGATGCCGCTGCGCAGGGTCGACAGGTCCAGTTGCGTGCGCGATGGGTGGTCGAGCATGGCAATGAACATGGTTGGCACGCCATACAGGATGCTGGCACGTTCTTCGGCGACGGCGCGCAAGGTGAGTTCGGCGTCGAAGGCGTCATTGGGGTAGACCATGGTACTGCCGTGAGTGATGCAGCCGAGGTTGGCCATGACCATGCCGAAGCAATGGTAAAGCGGCACCGGGATCACCATGCGGTCGCGGTCGCTCAGGCCGAGGCTTTCACCGACCATGAAGCCGTTGTTGAGGATGTTGTAGTGGCTGAGCGTGGCACCTTTGGGCGCACCGGTCGTGCCGGAGGTGTACTGGATGTTCACCGGTTGGTCGAACTGCAGGCTGTGCTGGCGAGCCACGTAGGCTTGCAGCGGCGTTTGCCCTGCCCGCTCGGCCAGCGCTTGCCAGGGCAGGAAGCCGCTGGGCGGGTTGGCCGCCAGGCTGATCACCCCGCGCAGTTCGGGCAGGCGTTCACTGGCCAGCTCGCCAAGGTTGGCGGTCGCCAGCTCCGGCACCAACGCTTGGACCATGGCATGGTAATCAGAGGTCTTGAACGCATCGGCACACACCAGCCAGCGGCAGCCAGACTGGCGTAGCACGTACTCCAGTTCACCCACGCGATAGGCCGGGTTGATGTTGACCAGGATCGCACCGACCTTGGCGCTGGCCAATTGCAAGATGCACCACTGGGCGCAGTTGGGCGACCAGATGCCGACCCGGTCGCCAGTGTTCACGCCCAGGGCCATCAGGGCGCGGGCATGGGTGTCGACCTGTTCGGCCAGCTGCCGCCAGCTGTAGCGCAGGCCTTGGTGGCGCGCCACCAGCGCTTCGCCGTCGGCGCAACGGGCCACGGTGGCATCGAAGGCCTGGCCGATGGTCAGGGTCAGCAACGGTTGGTCCTGGCGACCGCGGGTGTAGCTTGGTTGACTCATGGGTGTCCCTTCTTGTGGTTGTTCTGGGCACGGCTGAAGCGAGCTTGGAATACTGTGGCGCAGATTTACGTTTACGTAAAGGTGACCAGCGGATTGACAGTCACCGATTGCAGGTTTACGTTAACGTAAAGGTGATGAACGACACCCGGATCTTCGGTACAGCGCCGACCCTGTGGGAGCGGGTTCACCCGCGAATGCGATCTGTCAGGCAATGACGGTGACCCTGCCAATGCATTCGCGGGTAAACCCGCTCCCACAGGGCCGGCGGATTGTCCTTGAGCTACGGTGTAACCCAATTTCAAGAACAACAAGGTGCCCCAGCATGCATTACCCCTCCCTGAACTTCGCCCTGGGCGAAACCATCGACATGCTCCGCGACCAGGTGCGCACCTTCGTTGCCGCCGAACTGGCCCCGCGCGCTGCACAGATCGACCACGACAACCTGTTCCCCGCCGACATGTGGCGCAAGTTCGGCGACATGGGCCTGCTGGGCATTACCGTTGCCGAGGAATACGGCGGCGCCGGCCTGGGTTACCTGGCCCATGTGGTGTCGATGGAAGAGATCAGCCGCGGTTCGGCTTCGGTCGCCCTCTCCTACGGTGCCCACTCCAACCTCTGTGTCAACCAGATCAACCGCAACGGCACCCACGAGCAGAAGCTCAAGTACCTGCCCAAGCTGATCAGCGGCGAGCACATCGGCGCCCTGGCCATGAGCGAACCCAACGCCGGCTCCGACGTGGTATCGATGAAACTGCGTGCCGAAAAGCGCGGCGACCACTATGTGCTCAATGGCAGCAAGACCTGGATCACCAACGGCCCTGATGCCAACACCTACGTGATCTATGCCAAGACCGACCTGGACAAGGGGCCGCACGGCATCACCGCGTTCATCGTCGAACGTGACTGGAAAGGCTTCAGCCGCAGCAACAAGTTCGACAAGCTGGGCATGCGCGGCTCCAACACCTGCGAGCTGTTCTTCGACAGCGTCGAAGTGCCGGAAGAAAACATCCTCGGCCAGCTCGACGGCGGCGTGCGGGTGCTGATGAGCGGCCTGGACTACGAGCGCGTGGTGTTGTCCGGCGGACCGACCGGCATCATGCAAAGCTGCATGGACCTGGTGGTGCCGTACATCCACGACCGCAAGCAGTTCGGCCAGAGCATCGGCGAGTTCCAGCTGATCCAGGGCAAGATCGCCGACATGTACACCCAGCTCAACGCCAGCCGCGCCTACCTGTATGCCGTGGCTCAGGCCTGCGACCGTGGCGAGACCACCCGCAAGGACGCCGCCGGGGTGATCCTCTACACCGCCGAACGCGCCACGCAGATGGCCCTTGAAGCGATCCAGATTCTCGGTGGCAACGGCTACATCAACGAATTCCCGGCTGGCCGCCTGCTGCGCGACGCCAAGCTGTACGAGATCGGTGCCGGCACCAGCGAAATCCGCCGGATGCTGATCGGCCGCGAACTGTTCAACGAAACCCGCTGAGCACGAGGGACGGGCGCACATGGCTACCTTGCACACCCAGATCAACCCGCGTTCGGCGGAGTTCGCCGGCAACCGCGCGGCCATGCTCGAACAGGTCCAGGCCCTGCGCGGGCTGCTCGCCCAGGTGGCCCAGGGCGGCGGGCCCAAGGCACAGGAGCGGCATACCTCGCGTGGCAAGCTGCTGCCGCGCGAGCGCATCGACCGGCTGCTCGACCCAGGCTCGCCGTTCCTCGAGATCGGCCAGCTGGCGGCCCATGAGGTGTACGGCGAAGACGTGCCGGCCGCCGGGGTGATCGCCGGCATCGGCCGCGTCGAAGGCGTGGAATGCATGATCGTCGCCAACGACGCCACGGTCAAAGGCGGTTCCTACTACCCGCTGACGGTGAAGAAGCATTTGCGCGCGCAGACCATTGCCCTGCAGAACCGCCTGCCGTGCATCTACCTGGTGGATTCCGGCGGCGCCAACCTGCCGCGCCAGGACGAAGTGTTCCCCGACCGCGAACATTTCGGGCGCATCTTCTTCAACCAGGCCAACATGAGCGCTTTGGGCATCCCACAGATCGCCGTGGTGATGGGCTCGTGCACGGCGGGCGGCGCCTATGTGCCGGCCATGGCCGACGAAGCGATCATGGTGCGCCAGCAGGCGACCATTTTCCTCGCCGGGCCGCCATTGGTGAAAGCCGCCACCGGTGAAGTGGTCAGCGCCGAAGACCTCGGCGGCGCCGATGTGCATTGCCGCACCAGCGGCGTTGCCGACCACTACGCCGACAACGATGAGCACGCCTTGGCCATCGCCCGGCGCAGTGTGGCCAACCTCAACTGGCACAAGCTCGGCAAGTTGCAATGCCAGGCACCGGTGGCCCCCCTGTATGCCGCTGACGAGCTGTATGGCGTGGTGCCGGCCGATGCCAAGCAGCCGTTCGACGTGCGCGAAGTGATCGCGCGGCTGGTCGACGGTTCGGTGTTCGATGAGTTCAAGGCCCTGTTCGGCACCACCCTGGTGTGCGGCTTCGCCCACTTGCATGGCTACCCAGTGGCGATCCTGGCCAACAATGGCATCCTTTTCGCCGAAGCCGCGCAAAAAGGCGCGCACTTCATCGAACTGGCCTGCCAGCGCGGCATCCCGCTGTTGTTCCTGCAGAACATCACCGGCTTCATGGTCGGCAAGAAGTACGAAGAAGGCGGCATCGCCAAGCACGGCGCCAAGCTGGTCACCGCCGTGGCCTGTGCCCAGGTGCCGAAGTTCACGGTGATCATCGGCGGCAGCTTCGGCGCGGGCAACTACGGCATGTGCGGCCGCGCCTATGACCCACGCTTCCTGTGGATGTGGCCCAACGCGCGCATCGGCGTGATGGGTGCCGAGCAGGCAGCAGGGGTGCTGGCCCAGGTCAAGCGCGAGCAGAGCGAACGCAGCGGCCAGGCCTTCAGCGCCGAGGACGAGGCCAGGCTCAAGCAGCCGATCCTCGACCAGTACGAACACCAGGGCCACCCCTACTACTCCAGCGCTCGCCTGTGGGACGACGGTGTCATCGACCCGGCGCAGACCCGCGACGTGCTCGGCCTGGCGTTGTCCGCCGCGCTTAACGCGCCGATCGAACAGAGCCGCTTCGGCATTTTCCGGATGTGATCCATGAGCGATTTCAGCACCCTCGAAGTGATCCGCGACCCTCGCGGCTTCGCCACCCTGTGGCTGAGCCGCGAGGACAAGAACAACGCCTTCAACGCGCTGATGATCCGCGAACTGATCGTTGCCCTCGACCAACTGGCCGAAGATGCCAGCCTGCGCTTCCTGCTGCTGCGCGGCCGCGGCCGGCACTTCAGCGCCGGCGCCGACCTGGCCTGGATGCAGCAATCGGCGCAGCTGGACTTCAACACCAACCTCGATGACGCCCGCGAGCTCGGCGAACTGATGTACGCCCTGCACCGCCTCAAGGCACCGACCCTGGCCGTGGTGCAAGGCGCGGCCTTCGGCGGCGCGCTGGGCCTGATCAGCTGCTGCGACATGGCCATTGGCACCGAAGACGCCCAACTGTGCCTGTCGGAAGTGCGCATCGGCCTGGCCCCGGCAGTGATCAGCCCGTTCGTGGTCAAGGCCATCGGCCAACGCGCCGCACGCCGCTATGCCCTGACCGCCGAGCGCTTCAGCGGCGCGCGGGCCCGCGAGCTGGGCCTGCTGGCCGAGGTGTACCCGGCCAGTGAACTGGACGCGCAGGTCGAAGCCTGGGTGAGCAATATGCTGCAGAACAGCCCGCAAGCGCTGCGCGCCACCAAGGACCTGCTGCGCGAAGTGGACGACGGCGAACTCAGCCCGGCCCTGCGCCGCTACTGCGAAAACACCATCGCCCGCATCCGCGTCAGCGCCGAAGGCCAGGAGGGCCTGCGCGCCTTCCTGGAAAAACGCCGCCCCGCCTGGCAAACCGACGACAAGAAGGAGCCGCGCCCATGAGCCGCCCCGCTTTGACCACCCTGCTGGTCGCCAACCGTGGCGAAATCGCCTGCCGGGTGATGCGCACCGCCAAGGCCATGGGCCTGACCACCGTCGCCGTGCACAGCGCCACCGACCGTGACGCCCGCCACAGCCGCGAAGCGGATATTCGCGTCGACCTGGGCGGCAGCAAGGCCGCCGACAGCTACCTGGTGGTCGACAAGATTCTCGCTGCGGCCAAGGCCAGCGGCGCCCAGGCCATCCACCCGGGCTATGGCTTCCTGTCCGAGAACGCCGGCTTTGCCCGCGCCATCGAACAGGCCGGGCTGATCTTCCTCGGCCCGCCGGCCAGCGCCATCGATGCCATGGGCAGCAAGTCGGCGGCCAAGGCCTTGATGGAAGAGGCCGGGGTGCCACTGGTGCCCGGTTACCACGGCGAAGCCCAGGACCTGGACACCTTCCGCGCCGCCGCCGAGCGCATCGGCTACCCGGTGCTGCTCAAGGCCAGCGCCGGTGGCGGTGGCAAGGGCATGAAAGTGGTCGAGGACGAAAGCCAGCTGGCCGACGCCCTGGCCTCGGCCCAGCGTGAAGCGCAGTCGTCCTTTGGCGATGCGCGCATGCTGGTGGAGAAGTACGTGCTCAAGCCACGCCATGTGGAAATCCAGGTGTTCGCCGACCAGCACGGCAACTGCCTGTACCTCAACGAGCGGGATTGCTCGATCCAGCGTCGGCATCAAAAGGTGGTTGAGGAGGCCCCGGCGCCGGGCCTGTCCGTCGAGTTGCGCCAGGCCATGGGCGAAGCGGCGGTACGCGCGGCCCAAGCCATCGGCTACGTCGGCGCGGGCACCGTCGAGTTTCTGCTGGACGCCCGTGGCGAGTTCTTCTTCATGGAAATGAACACCCGCCTGCAGGTCGAGCACCCGGTCACCGAAGCCATCACCGGCCTCGACCTGGTGGCCTGGCAGATTCGCGTGGCTTGCGGCGAGCCGCTGCCGATCACCCAGGCACAGGTGCCGCTGATCGGCCATGCCATCGAGGTGCGGCTGTATGCCGAGGACCCGGCCAATGAATTCCTGCCGGCCACTGGCACGCTCACGCTGTACCGCGAATCGGCAGCGGGCGAAGGCCGCCGGGTGGACAGCGGGGTCAGCGAAGGCGACGTGGTATCGCCCTTCTACGACCCGATGCTGGGCAAGCTGATCGCCTGGGGCCAGGACCGCGAACAGGCACGCCTGCGCTTGCTGGCCATGCTCGACGAGTTCGCCATCGGCGGGCTGAAGACCAATATCGCCTTCCTGCGCCGCATCCTGGCCCACCCGTCCTTTGCCGCCGCCGAGCTGGACACCGGCTTCATTCCCCGGCATCAGGAGGTGCTGCTGCCAGCCCCCCAGGCACTGTCTGCGGGCTTTTGGGAGGCCGCGGCACAAGCCTGGCTGCAAGGCCAGCCGCCGCACCAGCGCGCCGACGATGCGCGTTCGCCGTGGGCCGAACGCGATGGCCTGCGCCTGGGGCTGCCGGCGCGCAGCAGCTTGCACCTGGTCTGTGGCGGTGAAAGCCAGGCGGTTGCCCTGGAGTGCAGTGCCGCATCGACCTGGCAGCTGGAGGGCGAACAGCTGGGCCATGACGCTGACGGTATCCGTCGTCGCTCTCTGGCGGTACGTCGCGGGGGCACGCTGTTCCTGCACTGGGATGGCGAGGTGCATGCCGTCGAAGCCTTCGACCCGATTGCCGAAGCCGAGGCCAGCCACAGCCATCAGGGCGGGCTCGGCGCGCCCATGAACGGCAGTATCGTGCGGGTGTTGGTAGAGCCTGGGCAGGCAGTTGAGGCTGGAACGGCGCTGGTGGTGCTGGAGGCGATGAAGATGGAGCACAGCATTCGTGCGCCCCATGCCGGGACGGTGAAAGCGCTGTTCTGCCAGGAAGGGGATATGGTCAGCGAAGGGACAGTGCTGGTCGAACTGGCTGAGTGAGGCATACAGGGGCCGCTGTGCGGCCCCAGCAATCTAGAAGACGCCGTGCACCCGCACGACCACGCCGAGAAACTCGCAGCCTTCTTCACATACCAGCGTGGGATAACTGCGGTTCAGCGCCTTCAAGTACTGCTGCCCACCCTCCTCGGCCAGCTCACGCAGAATCGCCGTTTTCCCCGGCTGCCGGGCAATGACCAACCGCCCCGGCTCCGCCTCCAGTCCCGGATCCACCAGTATCCGCATGCCCTGGGGCACGCTGCGGCCACTGGCTGAACTCATCGTGTCGTTTTCAACGGTCAACCAGAACGCCTTGCCCTGTGCCAGGTAATCCGTCTGCTCGAACTCGCCGGGCTCAGCCATCTCTGCAGTTCCAAGCTCATCCCAAGCCAACACCGGGTAGCGAAAGCACACGATGTATTGCATGAGGTCAAGTTCGTCATCGTCGTCATCCACCTCGTAGATGCCGCGCTCCTCACCCACCTGCCCCTGAATGCGCAACTGCAGGCTGACGCTGTAGTGAGGCATGCCAATCTCGACGAAGGTGCGGTTCATCGACTCGATCTTCGGCTGGCGCCGCTTGTTCACCCAATGCCCCACGCTGCCTTGAGACACGCCAACGCGCTCGGCCAGCTGCTCCTGAGTGAGCTTCAGCTCCTCCATCCGGTCACGGACGAGGGCAATCCATTTATCCATATTCATCGCTGGCACGATACGGACTGCCTTCTGGCGCTCAATAAACATTCAGTATTATTTATATAAAAGCACATAAATACCCAAGGTATTAAACTGAGGCAGAACCCTTTCCCATTGGCCTGCGCAGGTATCAGGATGAAACCACCGAAAGACGACGTAACAGATCTCGACAGCGAAGCAGCCCGCCGCGCGCTCGATTACTACCTCAATCCGAACCCCACGCGCCCTAGCGCGAACAACCGGATCTGGACCCTGCACGAAGGCGTCACCGCCGAGCAGGCCCAGGATCACGCCATCGAGCTGCTGCGCTGCGCCGCCGCCACAGCCCACGAAACCGCCACCCATCAGGAAGGCAGCACCCGCGAATTGACGTTCGCGCTGATGCACATGATCGACATGGCCAGGGCCCTGCTGGAGCACAGACGCGCCCTGCAGAACGGCTTATAGGCAAAAAAAGGCGGGAGAAACGTGATGGCCGGGTAACGGCAAAAGGCCCCATTTGCCGGGATCGGGAAGCGCGCCGGTAAAATCTTTTTACCGGATAACTGAAAATTCATTTGACTGGCAAATGATAACGATTATTATTGCACTCAGCTGATCGCGAGATCTGCTGGATAACCCGGAGCTTAGGTCGCTCCAGATTATCTCCTCATCAGGCTAATCACGGTTTTTGACCCGGCTTTTTGCCGGGTCATTTTTTTTGGCTCTTCAGGCTAATGAAGATCGTTGATGGCGCGCATGATAGCAAAAGTGTTTCAGAGCGTGAACGCTCATTACAAATCTTTGCGGAATCAGCACTTGAGAATCAATCTCGTTTTATCTAGGCTGTTTCTGCATCAAGGACGATGCCCCCACCCTACCCCCGAGCAAGGAGCTGTCCATGAGCCGTCTGCTGCTGCCCCTCGAGCATCCCACGCCTTCCCGCGAGCAGGCTGCCGAGAATGAACTGCTGCATGCGCTCAAGCGCCTGCCTCGGCGTGTGCAGCAAGTGTTTCTGCTCAACCGTCTCGATCAGCTGGACTTTGCCAGCATCGCCAAACGCCTCGACCTTCCGCTACTCAGCATCGAACGCAACATGAACCAGGCCCTGCAGGTCGTACACCCACGCGGGGATGCATTGGCCAGCGTGGCCGGGCAATGGTATGTGCGGTTGCAGAGCCCTGAGGTGACGTCGTGCGAACGCATCGATTTTCGCCGTTGGCTGGATGCGGCACCTGCACACTTGCAAGCGTTTCACGATACCGAGCTGCGCTGGCGCAGCCTGCTCGCCCCGGCGCGGGAGCTGGGGCAGGATGGCTGGTACCGGCAAGGGCGGGCGGCGATTTCGGTGGGTGGGTGTTCGGTGGCGGTTGGTTTGGGCTTAGCCGCGCTACTGCTATTTGGGTATTGGGCCTGAGTCACAAACCCGCTGGCGCCGCTCCAAACCATTCAGATAGATAAGCAAATACCAGCCCGCGAGGCTGCAGGCGATAAAGCCCAGCGCCAGGCTCATCGGCAAGCTGTCCCTCGTAGATGCCACCAGCATGCTGGCGCCCCCACCGGATGCAAACAGCATCGTATTGCTGAGCGAAGCCGCAGCACCTGCACGCTGCGGGTGCAGCCCCAGCGCATGGCTGGTTGCAGCTGGCCGCACAATGGTTGTGCCGATGGTACAGAGCACCAAGGGAAGCAGAAGGCTGAAAACCCCAAGCTCATGCAGGGTGACAACCAGGCAAAGAGCAAGCCCAGCCAGACCGATGAGTGCGAATCCCCAACCCACCTGCGCCTGCATTGCGATGCGATGCGGCAATTCAGCCAGCTGGCAATGAAGCCGCCGATCAGGTACGCCAGCCCATACCCGAGAAAGACCATGGAGAAGGCGAACTCCGTCAGGCCAAGTTGCTCGATTAGCAACAATGGGGAGACGACCACAAATGAAAAATGGCAGGCGAACGCCAAGCAAGAAAATAGCGAACTGACGAGAAACGCGCGGTCCTTGAGTAAAGCCTGATAACTATCTAATACGCCTGCACTGCCAGCAGATGTCGGCTTCTCTTGCAGCAACTTCAAAGCCAGCACCAGCACAGCAATGGCCAGCACCACAAAGACCTGAAAGCTGCCTGCCCAACCGAGATGTCGCTGGAGTACGCTGCCCGCAAGTGGCGACAAAGAAATAAATACACCACTTGCGCTGGTCAAGAGGATACGCATCGCATTGCGCTGATGGCCATTAAACTTATCCTGCACCAAAGCCTGGCTGAGCACGAAGCACCCGCATCCGACTGCCTGTAGTAAACGAAAGACCATGAAGCCTTCGTAACGGGTTGCAAAGATGCATCCCGCCGCACCTGCAATGGAAACCACCAGACCAACAATCAGCAGACGTTTTCGCCCCATCCGGTCGGAAAGCGGACCGATAATAGTTTGTGAAATGGCAACACCGATGGCGAACAGGCTGATTGAGTACGCAATGTACTGCGCATCAACAGCAAAGTCCCGGGCCAGCAACGGCACAGAGGGCAAGATCACATCTAGCGGAAACACGCCCAGAAGCGTGATGAGAAGGAGCAATAAAACATAACAATTAGTGGACCGCGGAGTGTCTCGCCTTTTCATATAGCCAACCCTCAATTTCAAACGGAGAAATTGGGATGTATTCGAGCAAGATGCACAAGACAAAATACAGAGCGAATACCCTTAAATATCTGTAGGAAACGTCTACCCCTAGCTTCGCGAGCCTGATAGTCACCCGCACACTTCCCTTTCAAGCGGTGTACAGTACCCCCACAACAAATCCCAAGGAGCCCGCCCATGACCGTGACGCTGTCCCCCCTGCAAATCGACTGCGATTTCGATTCCGGCAACATCCAGGTCCTGGATGCCAGCAATCCGGCCCAGGTGCGCCTGGCCATCCGCCCGGACACGAACAGCGGCCACTTCCAGTGGTTCCACTTCAAGGTCAGCGGCCTCACCCCGGGCCAGGTCCATCGCTTCAGCCTGGACAACGCCAGCGAGTCTTCCTACAAGAACGCCTGGAGCGGCTACAACGCCGTGGCCTCCTACGACCAGCAGAGCTGGTTCCGCGTGCCAAGCCAGTTCGATGGCAAGGCGCTGTCGTTCGAACTCAAGGCCGAGCAGGAGCAGGTCTGGTTCGCCTACTTCGAGCCTTACTCGCGTGCCCGCCACAACCAGCTGATCGAACGTGCCCAGCAGATCCCTGGCGTCGAGCTGCTGGCCCACGGCCGCAGCGTGCAAGGCCGGGATATCCCGCTGCTGCGCGCAGGCGATGGCGCGGCGGGCAAGCGCAAGCTGTGGCTGATTGCCCAGCAGCACCCGGGCGAGCACATGGCCGAGTGGTTCATGGAGGGGGTGATCGACCGGCTGCAAGCCAATGACCCAACCGTTCAGAAGCTGCTGGAGAAAGCCGACCTGTACCTGATCCCGAACATGAACCCGGACGGCGCTTTCCTCGGCCACCTGCGCACCAACTTCAAGGGCAAGGACCTGAACCGGGCCTGGCAGGATGCCAGTGTCGAGTTCAGCCCGGAGGTGTTCTTCGCCCAGGCGCAGATGAAACAGTACGGGGTGGATGCGTTCATCGACGTGCATGGGGATGAGGAAATCCCGCATGTGTTCACGGCGGCCTGTGAGGGCAACCCGGGGTACACACCGCGGCTGGCCAAGCTGGAAGAGCAGTTCCGCACGACCTTGTGCAGTGTGACCAAGGACTTCCAGACAGTGCATGGCTACACGCGGGACGAGCCGGGACAGGCAAATACCACACTGGCGTGCAATGCAGTGGGCATGGCGTATGACTGCCTGTCACTGACGCTGGAGATGCCGTTCAAGGACCATGACGATGCACCGGAGCCGCTGGCCGAGTGGTCGGGGGCGCGGTCCAAGGCGTTGGCCGGGGCGGTGCTGGAGACCTTGCTGAAAATGGTCGACCATCTGCGCTGATCAGGTTCGGCCTCTTCGCGGGTAAACCCGCTCCCACAGGCAGTGCACTGGCCTTGAGGCGAGTGGGAACCTGTGGGAGCGGGTTTACCCGCGAAGAGGCCAGACCAGGCTTGTCCAGTCAGAACTGCACATCGAGAATCACATTGTCGATGTAACTGGCCGCTGGCGGTGTGGCCTGGTCGGTGTAGACCTTGGCGTTGTAGTTGAACACCTGGCTTCCGGTCCCGGTGCCATTACCGGGGTTCACATCGGCATCGCTGCTCGCCCGCCGGGCGGTGGTCAGCGAGCCCCAGCGCACGGTGCCTGCGCTCTTGAAGATGTCATAGGCCAGATAGTTGCCCGCCGAGGACTTCATTCGCCGCCGCCCGCCGGACACATTCTCCCCATCATTCAAGCCCACCGTATAGGCACTGCCCTTGGTGCACGACAGGCTCACGCTCTGGCTCACGGTGCCAAACCCGGCCACCACCGGGGCACTGCCGAAGCTGATGCTGGGGGTGGTGATCTGGCAGTCGTTGCTCACCGTCAGGTTGACGGTCATCGTCTGGGTGCCGGAGCCGATATCCCGCCCCAGGCAGAGGCCGCCGACCCCGATCCCGGAGCAGTAGTTCCAGCTCCAGGCGATGGTCAGGGTTTCCTGGTACAAACCCGCCGCGACAATGCTGCCGAGCTGGGTCCTCATGTAAAGCGGCACTGCCTTGGGCGTGGTGCCATTCAACAACCCCAGTAGATCGAGGATGCCATTACGGGCGAAATCGAAGGCGACACCGCGGGTGATCGGATAGCTGGTGCTGTTGTCTGCGTACAGGGTGTACGCAATGACGTCCCCCGTTGGGCCGACCAGCCCGCTGGTGGACGAGGTGATGGTCGCGTAGAAATGGTCGCTGGCACTGAGCAGGCTCAGCAGCGAACCGGTGCATTGCAGCCCGGCATTGGTGCTCGATGCGCTCTGTATCGTGGTACGTACCAGGGTCGAGTTGATCGTGCCGAACGCCGCCGGCGTGGTGGCCACCGACGAGCACAGCGCCCAGGCCGAACCTGCCGGCAACAGCATCAAGGCACACAATAGCCGCTTCATCGGCACACCAGTGGGCCGATCAGCGGAACACTGCCCTGCGAATCGGGCAAATTGAATTCCACCTGGCACTGCCCTCCTCCTTCCACCGTCACGTGCAGGCGGTTGTGCGGCGACAGGTTCTCCAGGTACACCAACCCGTCCCAGCCCACCACAGCCTGGCTGCCGCTTTCCTGATGGCTGACCTTGCTGCCGAGCTTCAGCGGTTGCTGATTGGCGTCGACCAGCTCGATGCTCGCCGCCAGCACACGTTTGAGCGGGAACTCCAGCAGGTAGCCGCTGCCACGGCGCACCGCCACCCGCTGCTCGACCTCGGCGGCCAGCACGTCGGGCGGCAGGTTCATCGGGTCGATTTCGTACTTGCCGCGGTAGTAGCCGCTGCTGTACGGCACCAGCAGATGGCCGCTACGGTCGGTGCGGCCGATTTCCTGATTCTCGTAACGCACCGGCACATCGGCGTAGCCATTGGTGCTGACCACCACGAAGGCATCATCGATGCGGTTGGCTGCGTATATGCCGGAATCCATCCACACCAGCGAACCACTGGCGTCCGCCCAGCGGGTCATCTCACCGCTGCTGCCGTAAACGCCGGCCTGCAATTGCACCGATTGCAGGCGCCAGGTGACATCAGCCTGGCGATAGGCATCGCGGTCGCTGCCGCTGGCATAGCCGAGGTTGTAGCCGACGCCGCCGCCCACCGGCACGGCGCGGCTGTAATTGACCCGTTGCAGGCGCTCGCTATCCTTGCTGCGTTCAGTCCCCACCGCCAGGGTGCCGCCGAAGTCGAACGGCATGACCACCTGCGCCTGCACCGCCCAGTTGCTGTCGCCGACCTCACGGTTGGCCGACAGGTACAGGCTGCTGTTGCCCCACAGCGGTTTGCTCCAGCTCAGGTTGATAAGCCGGGTGCGCGTGTCGTCGCCGGCGCGAACATCGAAATAGCCGGCGCCGAGGCTGCCGTACTGGTCGAGGTTGACGCTCAGGGTCACCTGCTCGCTGCGCTGGCTCAGTTGCATGTCAGGGGTGTCGACCCGGGTCAGGTCCGAATACTCGCCATGGCGCTGCAGGCGCTGGTAATTGAAGCCGAAGCGCTGGCTGTTGTACTGGTAGCCGAGGGCGACCTGGTGGCCCTTCTCACCCTCGAACTGGCTCTGTGCCAAGGCGGCATTGAGCACACCGAAGTTACCCAGGCGCATGTTGCCGCCCAGGCCGCCGAGCAGCAGTGATTGCGCGGTTTCAACATGGGTTTCCAGGGTGAAGCTGTCGCTGAGGCCATGGCGCAGGCTGGCCGAGGCAACGCCGGTGCCGTAGCTGAAATCTTCCACGGCATAGTCGCGGCGCAGGCTGCCGGCGGCCACGGAGAAGTCCGACAGGCCTTTCTGCAGCAGGCTGCTGGTGACATAGAACGGCAAGGTCGTGGACACCTGCCGGCCCAGGGCATCGGTGGTCACCACCACGGCCTCGCCGGCACCGTTGATGAACGGCACGTTGGTCAGGGTGTAGGGGCCTGGCTGCAATTCGGTGGTGCTGGACTTGTAGCCATTGATGAACAGATCCAGCGAGGTCGGCACTGCGGCTTCGCCAGCAAAGGCCGGCAACGGATAGGTCACCAGATCCGGGCGGGCGCCAAAGTCACGCGACAACTGCACGCCACCCACCCGCACCGAACTGCTCCAGGGCAAGGCACCGGTCACGAAGTCACCGGCTTCGTACGTGAGCAGGCGCTGTTCATCGGTGAACCGCCAGGTGGTGTCATAGCGCAGAAAGCCCTGGCGATTGGCATCGCTCTGCGCACCATTGAACGACTGGCGCCACTGGCCGGTGGTCGAGAACGTGCCCCAGCTGTCGAACACGCGCAGCTCGTTCCAGGCTGCCAGGTAGGAACCGCCATCGTCGGTGTCATTGAGGTACAGGTCGTAGTTGAACAAGGCGCCGAAGCTGCTGCGCGCTTCGGTGGCCGGGTACAGCCCGCGATCACCGACCTGCTGGTCCGGCAGCCAGGCCGGCGGCACCTGCAGCAGCAGGCGCTGGTTCTGGCTGTCGTAATCGCTGTGCAGGCCCGGCACATCGTCCAGCGAAATTTCACCCTGCGGATCGCCCGGCAGCTGAATGCCCAGGTTGCGCAGCACATCGCTGTCCAGGTACAGGCGCCCGGCACGTTGCTGCACCGCCACCAGCTCAGCCCTGGGCATCTGGTTCACCAGCAAGTCGAGGTACAGCGTAGCGTCGGCAACGGCCATGGTTTCGCTGGGCGGGGGTGGCAGGTCGTCGGCCAGCGCCAGCCAGGGGCCGAACAAGGTCAGCCCCAGGCACCAGCGGCGCGAAGCCCGCGACAGCCGCCTCACACACGGATTCCGACCATTGCCAGATGCTCCATGGGCCATGCCTTTCATCCAGCCGCGGGCTCATTGCCCTTGCCGGATCGCTTCGGCCACTTCCTGGCCGTTTACCCTGCCCTTGATCACACTGCCTGCGTTCGGCACTACCGGCGCCGGCCAGCGCATGCTGGCACCGGGCAGCACATAGCCAAGCAGGCCCTCGGCCAAGGGTTTGCCCTGGCCACCCTGCTGCACCACCACATCGGTCAGACGCGCATGCACCGGGCCGGTATTGCGCATTTCCACATAGGGTTTGCCCTGCACCGTCACCGCGCGCCAGCTGAGCTGCGGCTTGCCGACGCCGTCGGCGTTGCGCTTGCCTTGCGGGTCAGGCTTGCCCCACAAGCCTTCGCCATAGACGAACAACGGCACCGAATAGCGCATCTGCAGGCGGATCGCTGCGGTGGTGCCCTGGCTGGCAGTGTCGGTGGGCATCGGCGAGGGGATCTCGTCGATGATGATGCGGTAGGCCTGCTCCTGGCCGGCCGGCGAACTGCCCGTGCGGGTCAGGCGGATCAGCTGCTTTTGCCCGGGAGCAATGGTGGCCACCGGCGGGCTGCCGATGACCTCGCGCTGGGCCTGGAACTGCTCCTGATAGTCACCCTGGCGCCAGGCGAACACCCGTACCTGCAGGCTGGCCGGCGCCGTGCCGCGATTTTCCAGCCACAGGGCGCCGGCCTTCTGGTCAGCCTCCAGCACCGGGTCGATCGGCCAGATCAGCACCGAGGTGGCCGCCCCTGCCGGCAGGCTCGCCAACAGCAACAGACCGACCGCACCTTGCGCCCACTTCGCGCCTCCCCCCATACCACTCTCCTTGGTCTTTTTTCTTGGGTCCTGGGTCCTGGTGTGTTCACCAGGTCACCGATACTTGCACCACATCGGTGTAGGTCCCGGCCGGCAAAGTGCCGGGCAACTGGGTACGGCCATACACCGGCAACTTGATGGCCGTGGCGTCGGTGTAACTCACCGTCACGCTCTGGCCGATGCCCAGAACCTGGCTATAGGCCGCGTCCCGGTACAACTGGTAGGCCAGCACCTGGGTGCCGCCCGTACGCTTGAGGTTGCGCGTACCACTGGCGCTGTTCTGGCCGCCGTCCAGGCTCATGCTCATGGTCACCCCCGGGGTGCACTGGAAGGTCACCGTGGCGCCGCCCAGCGAGGTGCTGAGAAGGCCGGTGGACAGTGCCGACTGGGTGCCGAAGTCGAGCGCGCCGTAATTGGTCACCCCGCCCACCACCAGGCAGCCGGCAACGATCTGCGCGGTGACCTGGAAAGTACTGCTGGTCGCGGCATCCAGGGGCAGGGGCAGCCACATGCCGAGCCCCGTCAGGCAACCCGTGAGCCAGCAACGCATGGCGCTGGGCATGGTTCAGAACGACAGCTCGACTGCCACGGTGTCGGTGTACGTCCCGGCCGGAAGGCCCGCCTTGCCCCGCGCCTGGCCATACAGGTTGACGGTCTGCGCCACGCCAGTGCTGGTCGGCAAGGTGATGGTGCCGTCGATGGCCAACAGCGTGGTGCGCCCGGCATCGGTGTAGAAGTCGTAGGGCACGAAATTGCCAGCGCCGTCAGCCAGCGCACGCGTGCCGCCGGTAGACTGGCCATCATGTGACCCGGCCCGCACGCGGATCGCCGGCACCGTGCCGGCCGAGCAGAGGATGCTCATGGCGCCACCGCCACCGCCCAGCACCTGGGCATTGGCGGTGGTGAACAGGGCTTCCTGGGTGCCAAAGTTCAGGGTACCGAAGTTCAGCCCCGAGGTGCCGCCGGCGCCGTTGACCTGGCACGCCGAGGTCAGGGTCAGGGTCGAGGAGATGGTCCCGGTCACCGTAGCGGCCTGGGTGTGAGCTGCCATGGCCAGGCCGAGGCCGGCGAGCATGCAACGGGAAAAAGTCGTGCGCATCTGAGTCTCCTTGCGTCGTTTACCAGTCCAGGGTCACTCTCAGGGTGTCGCGGTACAGCCCAGCCGGCAGTGCGCGCGGCTGCGCCACTACCACACCGTAGATGGGAATAGGGATCTGCTCGAAACTGCTGACGGTAAAGGCACGGGCTTGGCCGATGCCGTAGCGGCTGTTGCCACCCGGGTCGACTGCCAGTTGATAGGGGATCATTTCTCGGCCATTGCTGAGACGACGGACGCCATCGTCGCCATTCAGGCCACCATTGATGCGCACATTGAACGCCCGCACCTCTGGCGTGCAACTGATCCGCAAACTGCCCTCGCCACCCGCCTCGTCGACCCGACTGCGCAGCGGCGTGTCCCAGTTCGGGCCGCGCTCGCCGAAATCCATCAGGCCTGGATTGCCCAGCGTGGCTGGCGGCTGGTCACCGCTGTTGATCTGGCAGGCAGCGCTGATCACCAGCCGCGCCTGGATGAACCCTGTGGTGGTGCCATGTGCCCCGCCACTGGGCAACAGCAACGGGCCAAGGCTGAGCAGCAGGATCGAAGTACGGTTCAACATGTGCCGGGTGCCTCGCTACCAGGTGACCGTGACTTTGAGCCGGTCGGCGTACTGGCCGGCGCGTGGCACCCAGGCCAGCTTGTCGATGCGGGCGTAGAGCGGCAGCTCAACCGAGCCGGTATCAGGCACACGCGCGGCATGCGCTTCACCGACAACCACCGGCTCGCGCCAGGCGGCATCACGGAAAAGCCGATAGGGGATCGGTCTGGCCTTGGTGTCGTCGCTGGCCAGAAAGCGCAGCTCGCCAACGCCGCCATGCTGGCCACCGTCGACCCGCACTTGGTAAGCTGTGTCAGGGTTGCATTCGAGCCGTGGCGGGCGCTGGCTGAGCAATACGCCACTCAGTGGCGCATCCGGGCCGTCCAGGCGTGCGGCAGCACCCAGGTCGATCCGACCCAGGGCCTGGGCGCCCGCATCACGCTGCTGGGTAATCAGCATGCAGCCGCGCTGCACCAGTACCCGCACCTCGACCAGGAAGTCCGCCGCTACGGCACTGCCGCTCAACAACAGGCCAAACAGCGCGGCCAGAAAGCGTTCCGTCACTGGATGTTCCTTGTTTTTCTCGTGTGATTCTGAGCGTAGCAGCAGGTGACAGAACCGTGATGGCTGGGTGCCATTCTTTTGTGCTAACGCCAAAGCGGTAGCAGGCCGACAAGAAATTTCCGAATCCCGGCGAACCCCGGGCCATCCCATGCCTCCAATGGCCATGGGCCGACAAAAGCGATCGGCATTCTGCTAGGGTGGCCGTTAGCCAACCGCCAGCGTCCGTTGCCGGCGGCATGCATGGAAGAACTTCACAGGAGCGTTTCCACCAATGACTGCAGACAAAGCGCTCGACGCCGCCGTGGAGCGCTGCGCCGAAGAGCCGATCCAGGTGCCCGGCAGTATCCAGCCGCACGGCTTTCTGCTGGTACTGGATGAACACGACCTGCGTATCCTCCAGGCAAGCGAGAACATCGAGCGCTGGTTGGGTGTACCGGCCAGGGAGCTGATCGGCTGTACCTTCGCTGACTTGGTCAGCGAGCGCTTCGACCTCCGCGTCCAGCTCGAACGCCTGCCTGACGACGAAGCGTTCCCGTTCCACATCGGCGATGTGCGCTTGCGCGAGGGCGCGCCGTGCAGCGACAAACTGCGCCTGCTGACCCACCGCCATGACCAGGTACTGATCGCCGAGTTCGAACCCTTCCGCCTGCCTGCGGACGTAACCGACCAGGGCGACTACTACCCACTGGTGCGCGGGTTCGTCAGCAGCCTGCACAACGCCGACAGCCTCGAAGAGCTGCTCCAGCAATGCGTGGTGCAAGTGAAGCGCATCACCGGCTTCGGCCGGGTCCTGGCCTACCGCTTCGATGCCGAGGGCAATGGCCAGGTGCTCGCCGAACTGGCCGACGCCGGTTATCCGAGTTACCTTGGCCTGCGCTTCCCCGCGACGGACATCCCGCGCCAGGCCCGCGACCTGTACCGGGTCAATCGCATCCGCGTGATCGAAGATGCCAACTACCACGCCTCCCCCCTCTTGCCGGCGAACAACCCGCGCACTGGCAAGCCTCTGGACATGAGCTTCGCCGCCCTGCGCAGCGTGTCGCCGGTGCACCTGCAATACATGCGCAACATGGGTACCCTGGCTTCGATGTCATTGTCGATCGTGGTCGATGGCCAGCTCTGGGGCCTGATCTCCTGCCACCACGCCCAGCCGCGCGCGGTCGAGTTCCGTACCCGCACGGCCTGCGAACTGCTGGCCAGCGTGCTGTCGCTGCAGATCGAGAGCCGCGAATCGCACGCCAAGACCCGCCAGTTGCTCGAGCTGCGCCAGCACATCGTGCGCATGATCTCGTCGATGGCCGACCATGACAGCGTCAGCGATGGCCTGTACGACTTGCCCGAGGTGCTGCTGGCGTTCGCAGGCGCCAGCGGCGCGGCGATCATCTCCGCCGACCGCTGTGAGCTGATCGGCCAGACCCCGCCTGCGGCGCAGGTCACGGCCCTGGTGCACTGGCTGGAGCAGCGTGGCGAAGAAACGGTATTCCACAGCGACAACCTGCGCCGTGACATCGATGAACTGCCAGAACTGGCCGCGTATGCCGGCGGCGTGCTGGCCGTGGCCATCTCGCAGATCCACTCGCACTACCTGCTATGGTTCCGCCCCGAGCAGGTGCGTACCGTCGACTGGGCCGGGCGCCCCGACAAGCAGATCGACGCCCAGGGTACGCTCAACCCGCGGCACAGTTTCGAGCGCTGGCGAGAAGAGATCAGCGGCTACAGCGCCCCCTGGGACCCACTGGTCATCGAAGGCGTGCTCGAATTGCGCACGGCAGTGCTGGGTATCGTGCTGCGCAAAGCCGAGGAGCTGGCGCAACTGGCCAACGAGCTGCGCCGCTCGAACAAGGAACTCGAAGCCTTCTCCTACAGTGTGTCCCATGACCTGCGCGCCCCGTTGCGCCACATCGCCGGCTACACCGAGCTGCTCGGCGAGATCGAGGGCCAGGGCCTGAGCGAGCGCGGTAAACGCTTCCTGCAGCACATCGATGAAGCCGCGCGCTTTGCCGGCAGCCTGGTCGACAACCTGCTCCATTTCTCGCAGATGGGCCGCTCGGCCCTGCGCCTGTCGGATGTCGACCTCAATGCGCTGGTCGACGCCATCCGCCAGGACCTGGCCCCGGACTATGCAGGCCGCGAAATCGTCTGGGATATCGCGCCGCTGCCCAAGGTCATCGCCGACCCGGCGTTCATCAACCTGGCCTTGCACAACCTGATCGCCAACGCCATCAAGTACACCCGTGGCCGTGAACCCGCCCACATCACCATCGGGTCCGAGCAAAACCACGACGAGACGCAGATATACATCCGCGACAATGGTGTAGGCTTCGATATGGCCTACGCCAACAAGCTGTTCGGAGTGTTCCAGCGCCTGCACCGCATGGAAGACTTCGAAGGCACCGGGATCGGCCTTGCCAGCGTGCGGCGGATTATCGAGCGTCATGACGGGCGAGTCTGGGCCGAAGGCCATCTCGACCAGGGTGCCTGCTTCTACTTCACCCTGCCCCGTCACCCCGCAACCACCTGAGGTACCCGTATCACCATGCTCAAACCAATCTTGCTGGTCGAAGACAACCCCCGGGACCTGGAGCTGACGCTCCTGGCCCTGGAACGCAGCCAGCTGGCCAACGAAGTGATCGTCCTGCGCGACGGCGCCGATGCCCTCGACTACCTGTTACGCCGCAACACTTACCACGAGCGTGCCGACGGCAACCCGGCCGTCCTGCTGCTGGACCTCAAGCTGCCGAAAGTCGACGGCCTGGAAGTGCTCAAGGTAGTGCGTACCACGCCCGAGCTGCGCAGCATACCCACGGTGATGCTGACTTCCTCGCGGGAAGAGCCCGACCTGCTGCGCGCCTACGAACTTGGGGTCAACGCCTATGTGGTCAAGCCCGTGGAGTTCAAGGAGTTCGTCGCGGCGATTTCCGACCTTGGCGTATTCTGGGCGGTGCTCAACGAACCGCCTCCCGGTTCGCTGCGCCTGAACCGCCGTGGCAGCCACTGAGGCCCCCGCAGAGATGTTGCCCACACCACTCAAGTTGCTGATGGTCGAAGACAGCTCGATGGACGCCGAGCTGACCCTGATGCGCCTGGAGCGCAGCGGGTTACAGGTGCAATCGCGGCTGGTTTTCGACCATGTCGGGGTCGAGCACGCCCTGCTTGAAGGCAGTTTCGACCTGATCCTGTGCGACTGCGTGCTGCCGGGATCGTCCGGTACCGAAGTGCTGGCCATCACCCAGCGCCTGGCCCCTGACACGCCGTTCATCTTCCTCTCGGGCATCTATGGCGAAGAGCATGCGGTCGAGATGATTCGCCTGGGCGCCACCGATTATGTGCTGAAGAAGAACCTGCCGTTGTTGCCCAAGGCCGTGCGCCGGGCCTTGTCCGAAGTGCAGGAACGCCAGCGCCGGCGCCGTGCCGAAGAAGCCCTGGCTGATGTCGAGGCGCGCGCGCGCATTGCCATCGATGCCGCCGGCATGGGCACCTGGGACTTCCGGCCGCAACAGGGCCAACTGGTTTGGGATGTGCGCTGCAAGACCCTCTTCGGCCTGCCAGCCGAGACCGAGATGAGCCTTGAGGTGTTCTACGCCGGCATCTACCCCGACGACCTCGCCAAGGTGCGCGAGGCCGTCGAGCAGGCCATGCGCCCGGACAGCGACGGCCTGTACCGGGTCGAGTTCCGCATTGCCCAACCTCATGGCCTGGAACCGCGCTGGCTGCTCAGCAGCGGCCAGTGCCAGTTCGTCGATGGCCAGTGCACGCGGTTTACCGGTGTATTGCAGGACATCCATACCCAACGCCAGGCGACCCTTGCGCTCAAGCAGCTCAACGAGATGCTCGGCGAACGGGTCGAGCGCCGTACCCGTGAGCGCGACCGCGCCTGGGAGCTGTCCCAGGACTTGCTCGCAGTGCTCAACAAGGACCTGACCCCGGTGGCCCTCAACCCGGCCTGGGAGGCCAGCCTGGGCTTTTCCCGCGAGCGTCTGAGCCAGGCTTCGCTGCTGCACCTGCTGCCTGAGGCGGATCAGGAAGCGCTGCTGACCGAACTGGCCGCCCTCGCCCATGGCCGCACCAGTGCGCGCTTCGTCGGCCGCATCCAGCACGCCGGCGGCCAGTTGCGCTGGCTGTCCTGGGTCGTGGTACCGGAAGATACCCTGCTCTACGTGGTGGCGCGGGACATCACCAGCGAGCGGGAAACCGCCCTGGGCCTGGCCGAAGCCAACAACCGCCTGCGCGAACAGATCGCCGAGCGTGAACGCATCGAGGCGGCACTGCAGCAGATGCAGCGGCTGGAGGCCGTCGGCCAGCTCACCGCCGGGGTCGCCCATGACTTCAACAACCTGCTCACGGTCATCCTCACCGGCGCCAGCTTCCTTGAGCGCGACCTGGCCAAGGGGGACCTGGCCAAGGCCCGCAGCCGCCTCACGCATATCCGCGAAGCCGGTGACCGCGGCGCCAAGCTGACCTCGCAACTGCTCGCGTTCTCCCGTCGCCAGCGCCTGGAGCCGGTGCCGCTGAACCTGAACCGCACCCTTACCGGCCTGGAAGAACTGCTGCGCCGCACCCTCGGCGGCAATATCCGCGTGCGCCTGGACCTGGACCATAGCCTGTGGCAGGCGCTGACCGACCCGACCCAGACCGAGATGATCATCCTCAACCTGGCGATCAACGCCCGCGACGCCATGCCCGAAGGCGGCCAGTTGACCCTGTCGACCCGCAACACACGCATCAGCACCCGCCCGCAACGCCCGGAAGACCCGGAGCCCGGCGAATACGTGATGCTGAGCATTCGCGACACCGGCTGCGGCATGAGCGAAGAGGTGCTGGCCAAGGTGTTCGAGCCGTTCTTCACCACCAAGGACATCGGCAAGGGTTCTGGCCTGGGCCTGGCCCAGGTGTTCGGCTTCGCCAAGCAGTCCGGTGGCGGTGTGCGCATCGATACCGAGCCTGGGCATGGCACCCTGGTGGCGGTGTACTTGCCGGCAGTGAAGCAAGAGGTGGCCATCGATCCCGTCGCGCCGATCGCTGCACTGACCATCGACGACAGTGGCAGGGACCGCACGGTGCTGCTGGTGGATGACGATCACCTGGTGCGCGACCTGCTCGGTGACGTGCTGCGCCAGTATGGCTACCAGGTGCGCCAGGCGCACAGCGGGGAGCAGGCGCTGGCCTTGCTGGACGATGATATCGACCTGCTACTGACCGACTTTGCCATGCCCGAATTCAACGGCGGGCAACTGGCCATGGCGGCGCGCGACCGCTATCCGCAATTGCCGGTGGTGTTCCTGACCGGGTATGCGGAACTGCAAGGGCTGGAGTTACCGGGAAGCCTGGTGATGCAGAAGCCGGTGCAGGCCGATGAACTGGCCAGGATGTTGAATGAACTGCTGCGCGCAACCGGTTAGATTCGTTTTCCTGCACCAGCCTCTTCGCGGGTTTACCCGCGAAGAGGCTGGTGCAGGAAACGGAAACGACAAAACCAGCGCTGACGGTCGTCTGCACTGATTGGGAAATTTGCTAACTGAAGAGAAAAATGGCAGGGGCGGCTGGATTCGAACCAACGCATGGCAGGATCAAAACCTGCTGCCTTACCGCTTGGCGACGCCCCTGTATCGGATGCAGCTGACGCTGACCTGACAATTCCAATCGAGTGACAACCGGGTTGTTGTCTTGGAATGCGCGGCACTTTAACACATAGATTCAGCCTGTAAACCCCCTTCGTGAAAAAAAATGCCTTAAAACAGCAAGTTAGTGTTCACGCGCCGATTCTGCGGACCGCTCGGGCAACCGTTCGTCGTATTTATAGCGCTGCGCTTCAACGCAATCGCATTCCTCCCTTCCAATCAGATAAGCGAATTCTATTGACCAAGGAGGACCCCATGCCCGTTTCCCACGACCTTTACCAGGACCTGCACTACCCCCGCGAAATCGTCCAGCAGCGGCGCCAGCAGGACAAGACCCTGGACCGGCTGCTCGATGAGTATGTGGATATCGACAACCAGGTGCTGGCTGCCGAATCGATCTCGGCCGGCAACTTCGTCGACGAAGACCTGCTACACCTGAAGGAGCGCCGGTTGACCGTGAAATACATGATCGAGCGCCAGCTGGAGCGCAAGGCCTGAACACATCGTGCCAGGCGATAGATGCCTGGCACTTTTTGTATTGGTCAAAAGCGCTCGCCTCGGGCAAGCTGCGCGCAGCCCGCATTTGCCCAAGGAGGCTTCACCTTGCCCGCCTGGATCCCTGCACCGCTGCGCCAGCTCGGCCAGCGCCTGCGCCCTGCCGCGCCTCAACAGAGCGAATTGCTCAGTTGGCTCGAAGACAAGGCCGCCAGCCGCGGCTATCAGCTCAGCGATGGTCAGCGCCGGGTCATCGACAGCATGGCCGCGCAAATCGCGCGTCTGCTGGAGGGAGGCCAGCCTCGCAGCCTCTATCTGTACGGCTCGGTCGGCCGTGGCAAGAGCTGGCTGCTCGATGGTTTCTTCCAGGCGGTACCGGTAGCGGCCAAACGGCGCCTGCACTTCCACGACTTTTTTGCCCGCCTGCACCAAGGCATGCACCAGCACCGCCTGCTGGACGATGCGCTGGGCGCCACTCTGGACGAGCTACTGGGCGGCTGCCAGGTGCTGTGCTTCGATGAGTTTCACGTGCATGACATCGGCGATGCCATGCTGCTCACCCGACTGTTCAACGCCTTGTTCACCCGCGGTATCTTCCTGTTGGTGACCTCCAACTACGCGCCTGAAGGGCTGCTGCCCAACCCGCTGTACCACGAACGCTTCCTGCCGGTGATCCGCCTGATCAACGGTTCGATGGACGTGCTTGAAGTGGGCGGCGACACGGACTTTCGCAGCCTGCCGGCCAACCGCGAGCAGCAGCGCTTTACCATAGGGCACTATGTGTGGCCGGGCGATGCGGCGCAGCGCCGGGCGCTTGACCTACCCGCTGAGCAACCCGTGGTGCTGGAAGTGAACAAGCGCCCGCTGCGCGCCTTGGCCGTCGATGGCCGACGCGTGATGCTGGCCTTCGAGGACCTGTGCGAGAAGGCCACAGCGGTAATCGACTACCTGGTGCTGGCCGCACAGTACGACGAGTGGATCATCGATGGGCTGGATGATCTGTCGGCGTGTTCGCTGGCGGCGCAGCAGCGCTTCGTCAACCTGGTGGACGTGCTTTATGACCAGGATCGGCAGGTGACCGTGATCGGGCGCCGGCCACTGGAACAAAGCCTCGGCGGGCCGCTGGCCGACCTGATGCGCACCCGCAGTCGGTTGGGGCAATTGCATCAAGCAGGACCTGAGTGATATTGGGGCTGCTGCGCAGCCCTTTCGCGACGCAAGGCCGCTCCTACAAGTACCGCGCGATCCTGTAGGAGCGGCCTTGTGTCGCGAAAGGGCCGCAAAGCGGCCCCAGATCAACCTGCCCTGGGCAAATCCGCCAGCACCGCCTCGATCTCCCCCAGCACCGCCGCGTCATCCAGGGTCGAAGGCGGTACGTAAGCCTGCCCATCGGCAATCTTGCGCAGTACCGCCCGCAGAATTTTCCCCGAACGGGTCTTGGGCAAACGCTTGACCAGGCGCACCCGGTTGAAACACGCCAGCGCGCCGATTTCCTCACGCACCCTGCCGACCAATTCCACCAGCAACTGCGCTTCGGCTATGCCCTCGCCATCCTTGAGCACCACCAGCGCCAGCGGCACCTGGCCCTTGATCTCGTCATGCACACCGATCACCGCACACTCGGCCACCGCCGGGTGACGGGCGACCAAGTCCTCCATCTCCCCGGTGGACAGCCGATGCCCGGAGACGTTTATCACGTCGTCGGTGCGGCCCATGATGTAGACGAAGCCCTCCTCGTCGAGGTAACCGCCGTCACCCGTGTGGTAATAGCCAGGGTAGGTCTGCAGGTAGGCTTGCAGGTAACGTTCATGGTCGCCCCACAAGGTCTGGCTGCACCCGGGCGGCAGCGGCAGGGCAATGACGATGGAGCCCTGTTGGTCCGGCCCCAGCAGGTGCCCGTCGTCATCGAGCACGCGCACGTGATAACCCGGCACCGCACGGTTGCTCGAACCCGGCCGCGCCGCACTGCCTTCCAGCCCCACGCAAGGCGCGGTGACCGGCCAGCCAGTCTCGGTTTGCCACCAGTGGTCGTGCACCGGTTTGCCGGTGACCTGCTCCAGCCACTGGTGCGTACTGGAATCGAGTTTTTCCCCGGCCAGGAACAGCTGGCGCAACGAGCTCAGGTCATGCTTGCGGATCAGCTCGCCTTCCGGGTCTTCCTTGCGGATCGCCCGCATGGCCGTCGGCGCGCAGAACAAGGCATTGACCTGGTACTGCTCGACCACCCGCCAATACGCCGAGGCGTCCGGCGTGCGGATCGGCTTGCCCTCGTAGAACATCGTGGTGCAACCGCTCATCAGTGGCCCGTAGACGATCAGCGAATGGCCAACCACCCAGCCGACATCGGAAATGCCCCACCATACATCCCCGGCCTGCATGCCGTAGATATGACGCATCGCATAGCAAAGCGCGACCGCGTTGCCACCATTTTCGCGGACGATGCCCTTGGGTTTGCCGGTTGTACCGGAGGTGTACATGATGTACAGCGGGGCGCCGGCCTCCAGCTCGACGGGCGCCACCGGCTCGGCACCGGCCAAGGCCTGCTGCCAGTCCAGGTCACGGCCTGCCAGCAACTGCGCACGGGCCTGGGGCCGTTGCAGCACCAGCACCTTGCGAGGCTGATGGCGGGCCAGCTGCAGGGCGCGGTCGACCAGCGGCTTGTATTCGATCACCCGGTCGAACTCCAGCCCACAGGACGCGGTGAGCACCAGCGTGGGCCGGGCATCATCGATACGCAGCGCCAACTCGTTGGCGGCAAAGCCACCGAACACCACCGAATGCACCGCGCCGATTCGCGCACAGGCGAGCATGGCCATGGCCGCCTGCGGCACCATCGGCATGTAGATGATCACCCCGTCGCCCTGGCCCACGCCCAACTGCCGCAGCAGGCCGGCCAGGCGCGCCACTTCGTCGCGCAACTGATAGTAGGTGAAGGTCTGTTGCACACCGGTCACGGGAGAGTCGTAGATCAACGCCAGCTGCTCACCCCGGCCCAGTTCGATCTGCCGGTCCAGGGCCAGGTAACAGCTGTTTAGGCGACCGTCGGCGAACCAGCGGTGGGTACCGTCGGGGTTGTTCTGCAAGGTCTGCGAGGGTTGCCGATACCAGGCCAGGGCTTTGGCCTGCTCGGCCCAGAAGGCCGCAGGGTCGGCAATGGATTGGGCGTAGCTGTGCTGGTAGGTCATGTCGATGAAAACCCGGTACTTGTTGTTATTGAAGGGCGGATAGTGAGTATGGCCTGCCACACCGGGGCCGCCATGGGACTAAAGTCACAACGGACCTGCAAATTTGCAGACCTGACAGAAATGCCCCACAACGGTGCAAAGCCTCTAGAATAGGCCGCCCTTCCCGCCACAGAGCAGCTCATGGACATCGATCAGGCCCGGACCTTCCTGGAAATCGTGCGTTGCGGCAGCCTGGTCGCCGCTGCCGAACGCCTCTTCGTTTCGCAGACCGCGATCACCGCCCGTGTGCAGCGCCTGGAGCAGCAACTGGGCTGCCAGCTCTTTGTGCGCAGCCGCAATGGCGCCAGCCTGACCAGTGACGGCGAAGCCTTCGTCAGCTATGCCAACCAGCTGGTGCAGACCTGGGAAGCGGCACGCCGCGACCTGCCGCTACCCGCAGGCTGCCGGCAGGTGCTGCATGTGGGCGCGGAGGTGAGCCTGGGCAACCCGATGCTGCTCGACTGGGTCGGCGCCTTGTACCGCGAGCTGCCCAGCCATGCCATCCGCAGCGAGGTGAGCGATGGCGAGTCGTTGCTGCACAAGGTGGAGATGGGCCTGCTCGACGCCGCGCTGGTCTACCAGCCGACCTACGGCCCGGGGCTGCAGGTGGAGCAACTGATGGAAGAAAAGCTGATCCGCGTGCGCCGGGTCGCGCAACCTGAGCCCTATATCTACATTGACTGGGGCGAAGCCTTCCGCCGCCAACATGACGCCGCCCTGCCCGACTGCGCACGCCCGGCGCTGAGTTTCAACCTCGGGCCGCTGGCACTGCAGTTCATCCTGGAGCAAGGTGGCAGCGGCTACTTCCGTACCCGCGTGGTCCAGGCCTACCTGGAGAGTGGTGTGTTCGAGCGGGTGCCACAGGCGCCGGAATTTACCTACCCGACCTACCTGGTCTACTCGCGCAAGCGCGACAGCGAAGCCTTGCAGCAGGCCTTCGCGATGCTGCGCCGGCAGGTGGCAGCCGGCGCCAGCGATTGGTCACAACGCTGGGACCCGGCTGTCTGAGGTATCGCCGGTCGCACTGAGCAACTGGCGCTTGAGGCCGGCGATCAGGTCGGTCTGGGTGACCACGCCAACCAATTGCTCGCCGTCGAGTACCGGCAGGCAGTGCAAACCCTGCTCGCACAGCAGCGGCAACAGGCGCTCCAGCGGGTGCTGGCTGCTGACGCTGACTACCCGCCGGCTCATCACCTGCGCCATGCGCACTGTCTGGCGACCGAACAGGCCACGCCAGCTGAATTGGCCACGCTGCATGGCCGCGCCCGCCAGGTCACTGAGGCTGACAATGCCCACCAGCTTGCCCTGCTGCAGCACCGGCAAGGTTTTCAGGTGGTGGTCAGCGAGCATCTTCCAGGCCTGCTCCAAGGGGGTGTCCGGCGTAGCGAACTGCACGTCGCGGGACATTACCGCGCCGGCAGTGATGCCGCCCAGGCTACGCTGCAGCGCATGCTGTTCCGTGGCAAGAATGATGCGCTCCAGTTCGTCGCGGGTGACATCGACAAACTCACCCAACTCTTCAAGGGCCTGGTCCAGGTCAGCGCCACTGATGCCCACGCGCTCGCTGGGCAGCGGGTCGTGGGTATGGTGCACGTCCTTGCGCGGCGCCCCGGCTTTCGGGTACTGCACACCGGTGAGCCGGTTGTAGATCACGGCCACGGCCACCAGGATCAGCGCGTTGAGCAGTACCGGTTCAAGCAGGTGATCGCCCATGGCCGTCAAGCCCGGGTCGGCCAGGACCGCACTCACTGCCACCCCACCACCCGGTGGGTGCAGGCAACGCAGCAGGCACATCACCAGAATCGAAAGCCCCAAGGCAACGGCCGCTACCCAGAGCTCTGGGCCAAACCCCTGGCGCAGGGCCAAGCCGACGGCACCGGCCAAGGCATAGCTGCCGAGCACTGGCCACGGCTGCGCCAAGGGCCCGGAATGCACGGCGAACACCAGCACTGCCGAGGCCGCCAACGGGCCGAGCAGGTGCAGGGCAATGCCCGGCCCATAGGCAAGGCTGGTCAGCCAGCCGGCGAGTGACAGGCCGAGCAACGCACCGATAGCGGCACGCACGCCTTGTTTGGGAGGGATATTCAGGGGGGCTGGCAGTAGCCGCTGAAGACGACTTTCAGAACGCATGGCAGACATTCAAGTAATCGGGATCTGAAGTATTTCTGATTGAAAACGAAGGAATTGTGCCGGTTGGAGGCAGACGGGGCTAATTCAAAAAAATGCGCCTGTACTGCAATTTTTTTGCAGTGCTGAACTGGGCACTGGGGGCACCAGGTGTGCCCTGGCACTAGCGCGCCTTGCGCGGCAACTCGATGCTCACCCGCAGCCCGCCCAAGGGGCTATCCAGCAACGCCAGACGCCCGCCCCAAGCCTCGACGATGTCGCGCACGATGCCAAGCCCCAGCCCATGCCCATCGACCTGTTCATCCAGCCGCGAACCACGCTCCAGCACCTGCAGGCGCTGGTTTTGCGGAATCCCGGGGCCATCGTCATCGACCCATAACCGATAGCCCCCGGCTGTCGGCGCGATCCCCAGCCGCACTTCGCTGTCGGCCCATTTGCAGGCGTTGTCCAGCAGGTTGCCGAGGAGTTCCAGCACGTCTTCACGATCCCACGGCAGCAGCAGGCCCGGTGGGACATCGTGCTCGAGCAGCAAGCCCTCGCCATGGATCATGGCCAAGGTCGAGAGCAAGCCAGGCAGTTCGGCATCACAGTCGAACTGCGCCCCAGGCAAGGCATCGCCGGCCAGCCGTGCCCGGTTCAGCTCACGGGCCAGGCGCTGCTGGATCTGCTCCAACTGTTCACGCAACTGCGCCTGCACCTCAGGCAGGCCCTGCAAGCGCTCACTGGATGCCAGGCTGAGCAGCACCGCCAGCGGCGTCTTCAGTGCATGGCCGAGGTTGCCCAGGGCATTGCGCGAGCGGCGCAGGCTGTCTTCGGTATGGCTGAGCAAGTGGTTGATCTGGTCCACCAGCGGCGCCAGCTCGCTGGGCACCTCGGCATCGAGTAACGAGCGTTGGCCTTGCTGCAGCTGGGCGATCTGCTGGCGCGCGCGCTCCAGCGGGCGCAACGAGCGGGTGACGGTGATGCGCTGCAGCACCAGCACGATCAGCAATGCCACCAGCCCCATCCCCAGGCCGATCTGCTGCAAGCGGCGGAAACCGTCGCGAACCGGCGAGTAGTCCTGTGCCACGCTGATCGAGATGTCCTGGCCCAGGCGCCGGTAATCGGCGCGCAAGGCCAACAGCTGCTGGCCTTCCGGGCCCAGCTCGTGGCTATCGGACAACCCCGGCGTGGCCGGTTTGGGCATGTCCAGGTCCCACAGCGAGCGCGAACGCCACGTGCCCTGGTCTAGATCGATACGGAAGTAGTACCCCGAAAAAGGCCGCTGATAGGCAGCGGAAACGCGCCGCTCATCCAGCTGCAGGCCATTCGGCCCGCGTACCAATGCAACCAGCAGGTTCTCGCTTTCCTTGCGCAGGCCGTTTTCCAGGTAGCGCTGCAAGCCTGCCTCGAACAGCCACAGGGTCAATTGCGCCAGTACCAGCCCGACCAGCACCAGCACGGCGACCAGGCCCAGGCTCAGGCGCGCCTGGATGGACTTCACCCGGTGCTCCCGGCATAAATGTAGCCTTGCCCGCGACGTGTCTCGATGACGCTGCGACCCAGCTTGCGCCGCAGGTGGTTGACGTGTACTTCCAGCACATTGGAATCGCGCTCGGTCTCGCCGTCGTAAAGGTGCTCGGCCAGGTGGCTCTTGGACAGGATCTGCTGGGGGTGCAGCATGAAGTAGCGCAACAGGCGAAACTCCGCAGCGGTGAGCTGGATGTCGACGCCATCGCGGCTCACGCACTGGCGGCTTTCATCCAGCTGCAGGCCTGCAGCTTCCAGAGTTGGCTGGTTGGCCAGGCCGCGGGCACGGCGCAGCAGGGCCTGAATGCGCAACTGCAGTTCCTCGGGGTGAAAGGGCTTGCTGAGGTAGTCGTCCGCCCCGGTCTTCAAACCTTCGATGCGTTCCGCCCACGACCCGCGCGCCGTGAGGATCAGCACCGGCGTGGCGAGGCCGCCGGCACGCCATTGCGCCAGCACCTCCAGGCCCGGCAAGCCCGGCAAGCCGAGGTCGAGGATGATCAGATCATAGGGTTCGCTCTGGCCCTGGTACACCGCGTCGCGGCCATCGGCCAGCCAGTCCACGGCGTAGCCCTGGCGTTGCAGGCTGGTGGTCAGTTCGTCGGCCAGGGGCACGTTGTCTTCGACAAGCAGCAAGCGCATGTCAGTCGTCTTCCTCATCTTTGAGCAGCGCGCCGCTGCTGGCATCGAGCTTGACCTCGCGCACTACGCCGTCCCTGGTCAGCAGCTCGACTTCATATTCGTAACGGCCGTCGTCTTCTTCCAGCTCTGCCTCCAGCAGGCGAGCCCCGGGGTAACGCCCCAGGGCAGTATCCAGCAATTGCTCGAGCGGCAGGATGATGCCCTTCTGCCGTAGCTTCAGGGCTTCGTCCTGGTCCAGGTCGCGGGCAACGGCCAAGGAGCACACGGCCAGCAAGGACAACGCCAGGTATCGCGCCGGCCGGGGTAAGTGGATCATCAGTGGTCCTGCTCGTCCTTCAGCACTTCACCGGTCTTGGCATCCAGGTCGACATCCCACTCGACGTTCTGCGAATCACGCAATTCGACCTTGTAGATGTAACGACCGTATTCGTTTTCCAGCTCCGAGTCGGTAACGGTGGCGCCTGGGTGCTTGGCCACGGCAGCGGCCTTGAGCTCGTCCAGCGACTTGATGGTCTTGGCATTGACCAACTCGACCACTTTGTCAGGCTGGACGTCCTGAGCGAAGGCGGCATTGGCGCCCAAGGCAAGGGCGGCGGCGGTGAACAGGGCAGTCAAAGTTTTCATGGGGGCTCTCCTGAGCGAGGTTCAAGTTGTCTACGGGGCTAAGACTAACCAGCGGTCCTTAATTCAACCTGAAAACAGCTGGCGCCATGATAGCGCAGCTGAAACGGTCTCAAGCCCCTATAATGACCGCCTTGTTACCTGCGAGATCCGTCATGAGCGCCATTCACATCAAATACCCTGCACTCACTTTCAAGGCTGGCCAGCGCGCTATACGCCAGATTCGCGAAAAGGGACTGCAGGCAAGCGATGTCGGTGTGCTGCCAGGCGCGGCAGGTGGCCCAAAGCCCCTGGGCATCCAGGGTCTGGACCTGGCACTGTTCGGTGAATGGCTGCCCTCGGCACCCCGACAGCGCGCGCTGATCGGCGCCTCGATCGGCTCCTGGCGCTTCGCCAGCGCATGCCTCGACGACCCGGTCGCCGGCATCCGCCGCCTGGGCGAGCTTTATACCGAGCAGGACTTTGCCAAAGGCGTCACCCCCGCCGAGATCAGCCGCAGTTGCCAGCGCATGCTCGACGACCTGCTGCAGGGACGTGACGGGCAGATCCTCGCCAACCCGCACTACCGCCTGAACATCCTGGTGGTAAAAAGCCACGGCCAGCTCGCTCACGACCACCGCGGCCGCCTCGGCATGGGCCTGGGTTCGGTGGTCGCCAGCAACCTGCTAGGGCGTGCGCGCCTGGCCCGGCACTTCGAACGGGTCATTCTGCACGATGCGCGCAGCGAACCGCCGCTCGACGCTCTCACCGACTTTCCCTCGCGCTGCCTGCCGCTGGACCTTTGCAACCTGCGCCAGGCCCTGCTCGCCTCGGGCTCGATACCGATGGTGATGGAAGGCGTGCGCGACATTCCCGGTGCTGGTGCCGGCACCTACCGCGATGGCGGCCTGCTCGACTACCACCTCGACCTGCCCTACCGCGGTAACGACCTGGTGCTCTACCCGCACTTTACCGACAAGGTCGTGCCCGGCTGGTTCGACAAGGCGCTGCCTTGGCGCAAAGGGGACCCCACGCGTCTGCAGAACGTGCTGCTGATGACGCCGTCGCCGCAGTACCTGGCCGCCCTTCCCTTCGGCAAGTTGCCAGATCGCAACGACTTCAAGCGTTTCATGGGCGATGCGCCCGGTCGCAAGCGTTATTGGTACAAAGCGATCGCCGAAAGCCAGCGACTGGGTGATGAGTTGCTGGAGCTGATCGCCACCGGGCGGTTGCACGAACGCCTGCAAGCCTTGTAGCGGCCATGCTGGTAGACTGCGCGCATTATTGATTCACATAGAGTTATGACAGCGTGGAAATCTTCAAGGATTCCACAGTGGATTCCCGCCGAAAACCGCGCGATACCACAAACAGCCATGACGCCCTGAATCAGGCGTCATTGGCGTATCGCCGCGTACCACGCTGTACCTTCCCAATGACAGAAACGTAGTACATCATCCAGTACATCCAACGACCAGCAAGAGGCAATGTACTAGTGGCGCTCACGGACACCGCGGCCAGGCAGGCCAAGCCCCGGGAAAAGGGCTACACCCTTGCGGACTCGCTCGGGCTTACGCTGTACATCGCCGAGACCGGCGTGAAGAGCTGGCACTTCAGGTTCACCTGGCTCGGAAAGCAGGCCAGGATTTCGCTTGGGACTTACCCAGAGATCGGCTTGAAGGAAGCGCGTGCGCGGAGGGATGAGGCGCGCGAAGAGGTTGCGCAGGGAACAGACCCGCGCGAATCGAGAAGGGTGAAGAAGACAGAGCGCCTTGGCGCCCAGGAGAGGACATTCCGCCGCGTCTATGACGAATGGCTGGAATTCAGGAAGGGAAGTCTGACCGCCTCAACGGTCAAGATCATTTCGAACGCGATGGAGCTGGATGTACTACCGGCCTTCGGCCTGCGCCAGATCGACGCCATCAAGCGGTCGGATGTGATCACGCTGATTCGCCGTATAGAACGCCGCGGATCGGTGACCACCGCCGTTAAGACCAGGCAGTGGATGGGCCAGGTATTCCGGTACGCAATCGCCACCGGCATGATCGAGAACAACCCCACGGCGGAAATGCACACTGTCACCGAAAAAATGGCGCCGCATAAAAACCGGCCGTTCCTGGCTTTCACGGAAATGCCTGCCATCATCAAGGCCATTGAGGAAAGCCAGTCGGGACTGCAGCTGCAGTGCGCAACCAAGCTGCTCATCCTGACAGCCTGCCGCCCGGCTGAGGTGCGCAAGGCCGAATGGTCGGAGATCGATCTAGAAACCGCGACCTGGTCAATCCCGGCCGCCAAGATGAAGATGCGCCGCGACCACGTGGTGCCGCTGTCGCGCCAGGCCGTCGAGCTCCTGCGCCTGATGCTGCCGATATCCGGCAACCTGAAGTACGTGTTCCCGAACAGAACTGACGCCGTCCGGCCGATCGGCATCAACTACGCGGTGAACCTGATGGACCGGTGCGGATACACCGGCCGCCAGTCGCCGCACGGATTCCGGCACCTGTTTTCCACGGAGATGAACAGCCGCGGCTACAACAAGGACTGGATCGAGCGCCAGCTCGCCCACGCGGACAGCAGCTCAATCCGTGACGTGTACAACCACGCCACCTATATAGAGCAGCGGCGCGGGATGATGCAGGAATGGGCCGACATAGTGCTGCCAGCTTGAATCAATGACCGCTGCCGAGTTCGGCCAGCCGGATCTTGGCCGAATCGTAGATCAGCTGATACAGCCGCTCAATGGCGTAGGCCTGAATCGCCTTCAGCACCTCCAGCGCTTCGACGAGGCTCTCGGCCCGCGCCTGGGCGATCAGGCAATTTGTCGCCGTGTCACTCGACTCGATCTCCGCGACCCGCTTGCGCAGCAGGCCGTGGATGTCTGGCGGAATGATGATTCCTGGCAAAAACTCCTGGGGCTTCTGGTTACCGTAACGACCGCTCACTATCTTCTCTCCCCTTTATGGAGAGGCCATTATAGATCGACTCGCACGCCAGCCCAGCTATTCGGCTTCGCTCAAGCGCTGCTGCGCAGCTGCCCGCCATTCGGTCAGCGTCTTCAAGCAATCCCCCGAGCACCACGACGGCAGATGTTCCTGCCTTGCGCTGCTGGGCAGCGACGGTGTCGCAGGTGGCTCGGTGGCCGGCGCGCAGTCGATCGATTTCCCCGCGCAGCCCACCAGCAGCAGACTCAGCAGCAGCGGCGCGGCCTTGGGCAAGCTCCAGTTGTTGTCGTGCACTCTCACCCTCCTTGTCCGCCACGGCCTGGCGGCGTTGTTCTTCGGTTCTGACCTGGGACGCGGCGCGCCGGTCGCGCTCGGCCACCTGCAGGCGGTAGTCGGCCAGCTCTGCGCGGGCAGTGCCGGTCTCGCCCTGGGCAACCACCACCCGGTACTGCTGTCCGCCGGCGACCAGTACCAGGGCGATCAGCCACCAGCACCAGGCCGGTACCGCGCCCAGCCAGCTCATGCCAGCACCTTCAGGGCTAGGTCATACAGCGCCAGGCGCTCGGCGGCGCCGAACGGCACCTTGCCAGGCTGGCCGGTGTTGATGATGCTGCCGATATCGCGGATGCGGCCGGCGTCAGCCATCTCGTTCAGGCCGCGCTTCGCCCACCACCAGGCGGCGGACTGGGCGGCATGTTCGGCCTGCTCGAGCAGCTCAGGCTCATCTTCAAGCGGAAGACCCAGGCCAGCGCCAGTCTCGCGGTAGTTGCTGCGCCCGGTCACCTGCAGCAGGCCGCGCCCACGGAACCGCCAGCCATCACCGGATGCCTCCGGGCCGTTGCCCATCCGTCCGCCGTACACCTTGTTGGCGATCTTCTCCGGCTGCCGGGCGTATGCGGCGGCGTTCTGCGCGGTGAACCGGCTGGGCCAGGTGCGCACCAGGGCGTCGGCACTGTAGTTCAGGTTCTCGACCAGGTTGCGCAGCTGGCCAGACTCATGGCCGACCTGGGCCAGGAACGCAGCCTGACGGATGCGGCTGTCGATCTTCCAGCGCGCCATGGCGCGGTTCAGTGCGGGCACAAAAATGCCCGCGACCGGGCGGGCATTGGGGAGGATCTGCAGCAGTTGCTGCTCGGTGATGGGCATGCATTTCTCCAGGCGAAAAAAAGCCCGCTCATGGCGGGCCTCATGAAAATATTAAAGCTCTAGTTAACGAATGCGCGATGCAATCTCGCGGGTAGAACCAATCTGGTAACCAGATGTGAAAACCTAATGCCAGCAACGTCAATCCACCTAAATGCCCAGGCAAAAACAACGCAAGCACACACTACCGCGCTGTTCACCAAAACCCATACAGGAAGCGAATCATTCGACACCTGATGCAACCATACTCCTAGTGAGTGAATAATAGCCCCATGTAGGATATACAGCGGGAAAGAAATCACACCGAAAAATTGACTAACTGAGTTACCCAAGAAGCTCTTGATCGCTTCGTTATAAACAGCAGAACACACAATCACAGCGGACAACAAAACAACAGGAACCAAATACCCAACCTGCGGAATGAAAGCCAGCAAAAATGCAGCGCCCAAAAACGCAACGCCGGAATAATTAAATTTGATGCAATCGCCCCCAATCAGCGCTCTAGCCTCAGCCAGAACTATCCCAGCTACAAATGCGGAATAAATTGACTGAATGGCCAGCAACGCTAGGAACACTGCCGCATACCCGTAAAACCTCCAGCTTCTTCTTGACAGCATAAATACCATGCATAATGTCAAAAATGACCCTACGAGTTCGTATGGCATAGTCCAAAGCTGAGGTATAGGCCTAACAGTCGCCTGCTGATCAAACGAGAATGCTCCAACGAATGCAAAGTGTGCCACCACAGACAGATCCCCCGCCGCCTCTCTACGAGCCGGGGTAATGACAAAGCCTGCATAAACAAATAGGTAGACGACTGCGCACCCAAGAGCAATCGGGACAACTAATCGAAAATACCTACCAACGGCAATGCGGGCTAGCACCCCAAAATCATTTTTTCGGATATAGCCAATCGAAAGCGCATATCCGGAAATAATGAAGAACGCAAACACCGCAGAATTTCCGCGAAAGGGCAATATTCTACCAAGTAAATCAGGCGAAACAAACTCACCCGGAAAGTTCTGTACAAAAACATGGTACATAACTACAAACAGAGCGGCCCACCCCCGTATCCCGTCTAGAGTTGATATCCGCTCCACGCTTTTATTAGGGACAGTCTGAAAAAGACTTTCTGATTTTGGCAAAATAGCCGAACGCCACCCACCGAGTTTTCTGATGAAGCAGATGACCTTCGCCGATGCCGAGTACGCCGGCAAGCGCAAGCAGACCCGCAAAGA
>NZ_PEMX01000022.1:0-85386 GCF_002759075.1 Pseudomonas sp. 382 | reverse complement strand
GATGCATTCTTTATCGGCGCTTTGGTGGAAGGGGTGGGGCGATGTCTCCCACGGTCTGTACTGCTGCGAACAGTCAGAATCGGGCATTTAGTCCCACCACCCCTTCAAGTCTAACCATACAAGCGGGCTTGCCCGCGATGCGCCGCGCGGGCGGCGCTCGATCTCATAGGCGCCACAACTCCCAAGGCATACACCTCTCACAAGCACTGAAAACCTCAAGACATGCACACCCCGTGGCGCTCATACAATCGTTCCCGCATAATCCCGCGACTGACATTCGGAAAGGGAGAGATTGAGGCAGCCTGTGGCCTCAATGTACACAATGACCTACACGCTCTACGGCATCAAAGCCTGTGACACCATGAAAAAAGCGCGCACCTGGCTTGAAGACAAAGCCATCGCCTACGAATTCCACGACTACAAGACTCAAGGCATCGACCGCGACAGCCTCAACCGCTGGTGCGACGAACACGGCTGGGAAGTCATCCTCAACCGTGCCGGCACCACCTTCCGCAAGCTCGACGACGCCAGCAAGGCCGACTTCGACCAGGCCAAGGCCGTCGAACTGATGCACGCCCAGCCGTCGATGATCAAGCGCCCGGTACTCGACCTTGGCGGGCGCACCCTGGTCGGCTTCAAGCCCGACCTGTACGCCGCCGCGCTGGCCTGAGCCCCTTACCCTATTTCGCACGAGGTAATCATATGTCCAATACCCTGTTCAGCCTGGCCTTCGGTGTCGGCTCCCAGAACCGCCAGGGCACCTGGCTGGAAGTGTTCTACGCACAACCCCTGCTCAACCCGAGCGCCGAACTGGTTGCCGCAGTGGCGCCAATCCTCGGCTATGAAGGCGGCAACCAGGCCATCACCTTCAGCAACGCCCAGGCCGCCCAGCTGGCCGAAGCCGTCAAAGGCGTCGACGCCGCCCAGGCCGCCCTGCTGACCCGCCTGGCCGAAAGCCACAAGCCGCTGGTCGCCACCCTGCTGGCCGAAGATGCCGCGCTGGCTTCGACCCCGGAGGCCTATCTCAAGCTGCACCTGCTGTCGCACCGCCTGGTCAAGCCGCACGGCCTGAGCCTGGCCGGCATCTTCCCGCTGCTGCCGAACGTGGCCTGGACCAACCAGGGCGCCGTAGACCTGAGCGAGCTGGCCGAGCTGCAACTGGAAGCGCGCCTGAAGGGCGAGCTGCTGGAAGTGTTCTCGGTGGACAAGTTCCCGAAAATGACCGACTACGTGGTCCCGGCCGGCGTGCGCATCGCCGACACCGCCCGCGTGCGCCTGGGCGCCTACATCGGCGAAGGCACCACCATCATGCACGAAGGCTTCGTCAACTTTAACGCGGGCACCGAAGGCCCGGGCATGATCGAAGGCCGTGTTTCCGCTGGCGTATTCGTCGGCAAGGGTTCGGACCTGGGCGGCGGCTGCTCGACCATGGGCACCCTGTCCGGTGGCGGCAACATCGTCATCAAGGTCGGCGAAGGCTGCCTGATCGGCGCCAACGCCGGTATCGGCATTCCGCTGGGCGACCGCAACACCGTCGAAGCCGGCCTGTACATCACCGCTGGCACCAAGGTGAACCTGCTGGATGAAAACAACGAGCTGGTGAAAGTGGTCAAGGCCCGCGACCTGGCCGGCCAGACCGACCTGCTGTTCCGCCGCAACTCGCTGAACGGCGCTGTGGAGTGCAAGACCCACAAGTCGGCCATCGAGCTGAACGAGGCGCTGCACGCCCACAACTGAGAACATTGAGAGTCGTGCAGGAGCGGCGGTGCGGCGATCCGACTTGCCCGCGATCAGCGGACTCTCAGCAGTTGTAATGTTAAGATCGGGTCTGGCACCTCGCCAGACCCGATTTTCATTCCAGGCCCCGCGAACATGTTCCAGCCCTCCCCCTGGCGCGCCGATTTCCCCGCCATCGCCGCCCTGCAACGGCAGCACCAGACCTACCTGGACAGCGCCGCTACCACCCAGAAGCCCCAGGCGTTGCTCGATGCCCTGAGCCATTACTACGGCCATGGCGCTGCCAACGTGCACCGTGCCCAGCACCTGCCCGGCGCGCTGGCAACCCAGGCTTTCGAGACCAGCCGCGACAAGGTGGCGACCTGGCTCAATGCTGCGGACTCACGGCAGATCGTGTTCACCCACGGCGCCACCTCGGCGCTGAACCTGCTGGCCTATGGCCTGGAACACCGCTTCGAAGCGGGCGACGAGATTGCCATCAGCGCCCTGGAGCACCACGCCAACCTGCTGCCCTGGCAACAACTGGCCCGGCGGCGCGACCTGCGCCTGGTGGTGTTGCCGCTGGACGGGCATGGCCGCATCGACCTGGAGCAGGCGCTGCAGCTGATCGGCCCGCGCACCCGTGTGCTCGCCGTCAGCCAGCTGTCCAACGTGCTCGGCACCTGGCAACCATTGCCTGCGCTGCTGGCCCATGCCCGCGCCCAGGGTGCGCTGACCGTTGTCGATGGCGCCCAGGGCGTCGTGCATGGCCGCCATGATGTGCAGCAGCTGGGCTGCGACTTCTATGTATTTTCGAGCCACAAGCTTTATGGGCCGGAGGGTGTCGGCGTCCTGTACGGCCGTACCCAGGCACTTGAACTGCTGCGCCACTGGCAGTTTGGCGGCGAAATGGTGCAAATGGCCGACTACCAGAGCGCAAGCTTTCGCCCCGCGCCACTGGGTTTCGAGGCCGGCACCCCGCCGATCGCCGGGGTCATCGGGCTGGGCGCGACGCTGGATTACCTGGCCAGCCTCGACACCCCTGCCGTCGAGGCTCACGAAGCCAGCCTGCACCAGCATCTGCTGCGAGGCCTGGCCGACCGCGACGGTGTGCGCGTCCTTGGCACACCTCAGACGGCCCTGGCCAGCTTCGTCATCGAAGGCGTACACAACGCCGACATTGCCCACCTGCTGACCGAGCAAGGCATTGCCGTGCGCGCCGGGCATCACTGCGCGATGCCGCTGCTCAAGGGGTTGGGGCTGGAGGGGGCCATTCGGGTGTCGCTGGGGCTGTACAACGACAGCGACGACCTGCAACGGTTCTTCGCAGCGCTGGACCAGAGCCTGGAGTTACTGCGATGAGTTTGCCCTTGCCAGCCCAGCAAGCGTTGGAAAGCTTCGAGCAGGCCCACGGCTGGGAACCGCGGGCGCGGCTGCTGATGCAATGGGGCGATCGGCTGGCGCCACTGAGCGAGGCGCAAAAGACCGACAGCAACCGGGTACATGGCTGTGAAAGCCTGGTATGGCTGGTTGCGGAACAGGTCGAGGGGCAGTGGCACTTCAAGGCGAGCAGTGATGCACGGTTGTTACGAGGGCTGCTGGCGCTGCTGCTGGTGCGGGTTCAGGGGTTGAACAGCGCGGAACTGGCCGAGCTGGACCTGCGTGAGTGGTTCACTCTGCTGGGGCTGGAGCGCCAGCTTTCGCCTTCGCGCAGCAACGGGCTGCATGCTGTGTTGCTGCGGATGGCGGAGTTGGCGTCCACCTGCTGAATCGGCGGCGCCTGCTTCGCGGGCACGCCCGCTCCCACAGGGACAGCGCCAGGCCCGAGGGCAACGCTCTACCTGTGGGAGCGGGCGTGCCCGCGAAGAAGCACATGCAGATTATTCAGGCTTGACCCGCTCCGAGGGCCGCCGCGCCCCCGCCACCAGTTTCTCGATGGCCTTGCTCGCCGCGACCATGCCGAACGTCGCGGTGACCATCATCACCGCACCAAAGCCCCCCGCGCAGTCCAGGCGCACGCCTTCGCCGACGAAGCTCTTCTGCAAGCAAACACTGCCATCACCCTTCGGATAACGCAGCTGCTCGCTGGAAAACACGCAAGGCACGCCATAGTTGCGGCTGGTATTGCGCGAGAAGTTGTAGTCCCGGCGCAGGGTCGAACGGACCCGCGAAGCCAGCGGGTCGTTGAAGGTCTTGTTGAGGTCGCCGACCTGGATCTGGGTCGGGTCGATCTGCCCGCCGGCCCCCCCGGTGGTGACAATGGCGATCTTGCGGCGCCGGCACCAGGCAATCAGCGCGGCCTTGGCCATCACGCTGTCGATGCAGTCGATCACTGCATCCATCTCCTCGGTGACGTACTCGGCCATGGTCTCGCGAGTGACAAAGTCCGCCACCGCGTGCACGGTAATCTTCGGGTTGATCGCCCGCAGGCGCTCGGCCATCACTTCGACCTTGGGCCGCCCGACCTGGCCTTCCAGCGCATGGGCCTGGCGGTTGGTATTGCTGACGCAGACATCGTCCAGGTCGAACAGGGTGATTTCGCCAACGCCACTGCGCGCCAGGGCCTCGGCCGCCCACGAGCCGACCCCGCCGATGCCGACCACTGCCACATGGGCATTGCCCAGGCGCTGCAGGCCCTGGTCGCCATACAACCGGGCAACGCCGGCAAAGCGTGGATCCTCAGTGCTCATGTTCCTACCTCAACGCTCGTACCCGAAAATGCGGCGCGCATTATAGGCCAGCGGCCGCTTGGACCTCCATCGTTAGGAAACACCCTGCCATTACTGCTTTAATGTCCTATCACTTGGACAGAATCGGATCACAATGTCATCTCGCAAATTCGGCCTCAACCTGGTGGTGGTCCTGGCCATCGCCGCGCTGTTCACCGGGTTCTGGGCACTCATCAACCGTCCGGTCTCCGCGCCTGCCTGGCCGGAACAGATCTCCGGCTTCTCGTACTCGCCCTTCCGCCTTGGGGAGAGCCCGCAAAAAGGTCAGTACCCCAGCGATGACGAGATGCGCCAGGACCTGGAGCAGCTGAACAAGCTCACCGACAACATCCGCATCTATACCGTCGAGGGCACTCAGGCCGAGATCCCCCGGCTGGCCGAGGAGTTCGGCCTGCGGGTGACCTTGGGCATCTGGATCAGCAAGGACCTGGAGCGCAACGAACGCGAGATCGAAAAAGGCATCGAGCTGGCCAACCACTCACGCAGTGTGGTGCGGGTGGTGGTCGGCAACGAAGCGCTGTTCCGCGAAGAAGTCACGCCCGAGGCGCTGATCCAGTACCTCGATCGCGTGCGCGCCGCCGTCAAGGTACCGGTCACCACCAGCGAGCAGTGGCACATCTGGAAGGAACACCCGGAACTGGCCAGGCACGTCGACCTGATCGCCGCGCACATCCTGCCGTACTGGGAGTTCGTGCCAATGAAGGACTCGGTGCAGTTCGTCCTCGACCGCGCCCGCGAGCTACGCCACCAGTTCTCGCACAAGCCGCTGCTGCTGTCGGAAGTCGGCTGGCCGAGCAACGGCCGCATGCGCGGCGGCGCCGACGCCACCCAGGCCGACCAGGCCATCTACCTGCGCACACTGGTCAACACCCTGAACCGACGGGGCTACAACTACTTCGTCATCGAGGCCTACGACCAGCCGTGGAAGGCCAACGACGAAGGTTCGGTAGGCGCCTACTGGGGCGTGTACAACGCCGAGCGCCAGCAGAAGTTCAACTTCGAGGGGCCGGTGGTGGCGATCCCGCAGTGGCGGGCCCTGGCGGTCGCTTCGGTGGTCCTGGCGATGATCGCCCTGGCCGTGCTACTGATCGACGGCTCGGCCTTGCGCCAGCGCGGCCGCACCTTCCTCACCTTCATCACCTTCCTGTGCGGGTCGGTGCTGGTGTGGATCGCCTATGACTACAGCCAGCAATACAGCACCTGGTTCAGCCTGACCGTCGGCGTGTTGCTGGCGCTCGGCGCGCTGGGCGTGTTCATCGTGTTGATGACCGAGGCCCACGAACTGGCCGAGGCCGTCTGGATCCACAAGCGCCGCCGCGAATTCCTGCCGGTGCAGGGCGACAGCGCCTACCGGCCCAAGGTGTCAGTGCATGTGCCGTGCTACAACGAGCCACCGGAGATGGTCAAGCAGACCCTCGACGCCCTCGCCGCGCTGGATTACCCGGACTATGAAGTGCTGGTGATCGACAACAACACCAAGGACCCGGCCGTATGGGAGCCACTCAAGGCCCACTGCGAGAAGCTTGGCGAGCGTTTCAAGTTCTTCCATGTCGCGCCCCTGGCCGGCTTCAAGGGCGGCGCGCTGAACTACCTGATCCCGCATACTGCCAAGGACGCTGAAGTGATCGCGGTAATCGACTCGGACTACTGCGTCGATCGTAACTGGCTCAAGCACATGGTGCCGCACTTCGCCGACCCGAAGATCGCTGTGGTGCAGTCGCCGCAGGACTACCGCGACCAGCACGAAAGCGCCTTCAAGAAGCTCTGCTACAGCGAATACAAAGGCTTCTTCCACATTGGCATGGTTACCCGCAACGACCGTGATGCGATCATTCAGCACGGCACCATGACCATGACCCGGCGCAGTGTGCTGGAAGCGCTGGGCTGGGCCGAGTGGTGCATCTGCGAAGACGCCGAGCTGGGCCTGCGGGTATTCGAGAAAGGCCTGTCGGCGGCCTATTCGCACAATAGCTATGGCAAAGGCCTGATGCCCGACACCTTCATCGACTTCAAGAAGCAACGTTTCCGCTGGGCCTATGGTGCCATCCAGATCATCAAGCACCACGCCAGCGCCCTGCTGCGCGGCAAGGGCAGCGAGCTGACCCGTGGTCAGCGCTATCACTTCCTGGCCGGCTGGCTGCCGTGGGTCGCCGACGGCATGAACATCTTCTTCACGGTCGGCGCGCTGTTGTGGTCGGCAGCGATGATCATCGTCCCGCACCGGGTCGACCCGCCGCTGATGATCTTTGCCATTCCGCCGCTGGCGCTGTTCTTCTTCAAGGTCGGCAAGATCATCTTCCTCTACCGCCGTGCGGTGGGGGTGAACCTCAAGGATGCCTTTGCTGCGGCACTGGCGGGGCTGGCGCTGTCGCATACCATTGCCAAGGCGGTGCTTTACGGCTTCTTCACCAGCAGCATGCCGTTCTTCCGCACACCGAAGAACGCCGACAGCCATGGCTTGCTGGTGGCGATTTCCGAAGCACGGGAAGAGCTGTTCATCATGTTGCTGCTGTGGGGCGCGGCACTCGGCATATTCCTGGTGCAGGGGCTGCCGAGTTCGGACATGCGCTTCTGGGTCGCGATGCTGCTGGTGCAGTCGTTGCCGTATGTGGCGGCGTTGGTGATGGCATTTCTGTCGTCGCTGCCCAAGCCTGCGCAGAAGGCCGCCGAGCCGCAGCAGGCTTGAAATCTTGGGGGCGCTTTGCGCCCCTCTCGCGACACAAGGCCGCTCCTACTAGAGACCGCGTGCTTCTGTAGGAGCGGCCTTGTGTCGCGAAAGGGCCGCAAAGCGGCTCCATTGGCCTGACGGTTTGATATAAGATAACGCCCCTCAGATTTCCCCGCCTCGCCTTGCCCCGGAGTCCCCCATGACGGCCCCTGCCGAGCTCTCGCCCACCCTTCAACTGGCCTGCGACCTGATCCGTCGCCCCTCGGTCACCCCCGTCGACGCCGACTGCCAGGCGCAGATGATGAACCGCCTGGGCGCCGTGGGCTTCCAGCTGGAGCCGATGCGTTTCGAAGACGTCGATAACTTCTGGGCTACCCACGGTACCCAGGATGGCCCGGTGCTGTGCTTTGCCGGCCATACCGACGTGGTCCCCACCGGCCCGGTGCAGCAGTGGCAACATGAGCCATTCGAGGCGCTGATCGACGCCGACGGCATGCTCTGCGGCCGCGGCGCCGCCGACATGAAAGGCAGCCTGGCCTCGATGGTGATTGCCAGCGAGCGCTTCGTGCAGGACTACCCGAACCACCGCGGCAAGGTCGCCTTCCTGATCACCAGCGACGAGGAGGGCCCGGCGCACCACGGCACCAAGGCCGTGGTCGAGCGCCTGAAGGCACGCAACGAGCGCCTGGACTGGTGCATCGTCGGCGAGCCATCGAGCACCACCCTGCTCGGTGACGTGGTCAAGAACGGCCGTCGCGGCTCGCTCGGTGCCAAGCTGACCGTGCGCGGCAAGCAAGGCCATGTGGCCTACCCGCACCTGGCTCGCAACCCGATCCACCTGGCCGCCCCGGCCTTGGCGGAACTGGCAGCCGAGCACTGGGATGAAGGCAACGCGTTCTTCCCGCCGACCAGCTTCCAGATCTCCAACCTCAACGCCGGCACCGGCGCCACCAATGTGGTCCCGGGTGAGCTGACCGCACTGTTCAACTTCCGCTTCTCTACCGAGTCGACCGTCGAAGGGCTGCAGGCGCGGGTTTCGGCGATCCTCGACAAGCACGAGCTGGACTGGTCGGTCGACTGGGCGCTGTCGGGCCTGCCGTTCCTCACCGAGCCGGGCGAACTGCTCGACGCGGTGTCGGCCAGCATCAAGGGCGTCACTGGCCGCGACACCCAACCGTCGACCAGCGGCGGCACCTCCGATGGCCGCTTCATTGCCACCATGGGCACCCAAGTAGTCGAACTCGGCCCGGTCAACGCCACCATCCACCAGGTCGACGAGCGGATCCTGGCCAGCGACCTCGACCTGCTGACCGAAATCTACTACCAGACCCTGGTCCGGTTGCTCGCCTGATGCTCGCCTGCCCCCTCTGCCAGGCAGCCTTGTCGCGGCTCGACAACGGCGTGGTGTGCCCGGCCGGCCACCGCTTCGACCGCGCCCGCCAGGGTTACCTGAACCTGCTGCCGGTGCAGCACAAGAACAGCCGTGACCCGGGTGACAACCAGGCCATGGTCGAAGCCCGTCGCGACTTCCTCGACGGCGGCCACTATGCCCCGGTGGCCCAGCGCCTGGCCGAGCTTGCCGCCGAGCGCCAACCCGGCGCCTGGCTGGACATCGGTTGCGGGGAGGGTTACTACACCGCGCAGATCGCCCAGGCCCTGCCGAGCGCCGATGGCTATGCCCTGGACATCTCCCGCGAGGCGGTCAAGCGTGCCTGCCGCCGTGCACCCGAGGTGACCTGGATGGTCGCCAGCATGGCTCGCGTGCCGCTGGCCGATGCCAGCTGCCAGTTCATCGCCAGCGTGTTCAGCCCGCTGGACTGGGACGAGGCCAAGCGCCTGCTCAGCCCCGGTGGCGGCCTGATGCGCGTGGGCCCGACCAGCGGCCACCTCATGGAGCTGCGCGAAGTGCTCTACGATGAAGTGCGCCCCTACGCCGACGACAAGCACCTGGCCCTGGTGCCCGAAGGCATGGCCCACGCCCACAGCGAAACCCTCGAGTTCCGCCTGAGCCTGGTCCAACCCAAGGCCCGTGCCGACCTGCTGGCGATGACCCCGCACGGCTGGCGCGCCAGCGCCGAAAAGCGCGCCCGGGTGATCGACCAGCCCGAGCCGTTCGAGGTGACGGTTTCCATGCGTTATGACTTTTTCGTGCGCCAACACTGAGCACACCCGGAGCCCTTATGCGCCAACCCGATATCGAGATCTACCTGAAGGACGCCGACGTCGACCACAAGCAGATTGCCGAATGGCTCAGCCAGGCAATCGGCCCATGCAGCGAATGGAAGCAGAAAGGTCAGACCTTCAAGTGCCAGGCCGGTAACATTCCGGTCACCTGGTTACCCAAGGCTGTAGGGAAATGGAACAGCCTCTACCTGGAAAGCGACCAGACCCCATGGGCCGATGACGTTGCCTGCGCCCGCGCCGCGTTCGCCGCGCTGAACGTCGAGGTGCGTTGCGCGCCGGGTGGCTGGGTCGAGGAAGACGGTGAGGACGATGCCGATCGCTGGGTCCGCATCAGCGCCGACGGTGAAGAGGAAATCACCTGGCGTACTTCTTGAGCTGCAAGAAAGGTTGCATCAGGCTGCAAGCACACGGTCGCTTGCAGCTTGAAGCCTACAGCTAGAGGCTCAGAGCCCGACTACGTCTTCGGCTTGCAGGCCTTTCTGGCCCTGCACGCAGGCGTATTCCACCCGCTGCCCTTCGACCAGGGTACGATGCCCCTCACCGCGGATCGCCCGATAGTGGACGAATACATCCGCACCACCTTCGCGCTGAATGAAGCCATAACCTTTGGCATCGTTGAACCACTTAACATTCCCAGTCTCACGAGACGACATCTGAACTACTCCGGATTTTTATTGTGAAGATCGCCTTGTAGACACAGGGTGTCCTCCCTATGTCGACGCCGCTTGCCGAAATATCCTGCAAGTGGCAGGCCGAGTATATGACACAGAACAAAAAATTTTCATGACCGTCGCGCTATTTACCGAATTTTGCTGAACTTGCGCCGATACGGCAGACTAAACGACTGTCCATTCTCTGAAATTCATTCCCAGGGCACTCACCCCATGACCCGTTCCCCCCTGCGCCGCCTGATCTTCGGCGCCCTGCGTCGCCTGATGTACCTGTGGGTGCGCTCCGAGACCATCAACCAGTCGTCCCTGACCCTCAAGCTCGACCGCAGCCGCCCGGTGTTCTACGCCCTGCCGTCACCATCGCTCACCGATTTGGTGGTGCTCGACCGTGAATGCACCAAAGCTGGGCTGCCGCGCCCGGTGCTTCCGGTGGCCGTCGGCTCGCTGCAGGAACCTGCCGCGTTCTTCTACCTGACGCCAGACCCGGACTGGCTCGGCCGCCACGACAAACGCGGCGCACCGCCGACCCTGGAGCGCCTGGTCGCCGCCATCAGCCAGCACGCCGAGGAAGACGCACAGATCATTCCGGTCAGCGTGTTCTGGGGGCAGACGCCGGCCAGCGAGAACAGCCCGTGGAAATTGCTGTTCGCCGACAGCTGGGCCGTGACCGGGCGCCTGCGCCGGCTGTTGACCGTGTTGATCCTGGGGCGCAAGACCCGCGTGCAGTTCTCCGCGCCGATCCACCTGCGCGAACTGGTGCAGCACAACAAGGGGCACGAGCGTACCGTGCGCATGGCCCAGCGCCTGATGCGCGTGCACTTTCGCAACCTCAAGACCGCCGTAATCGGCCCCGACCTCTCGCACCGGCGCAACCTGGTCAAGGGCCTGGTGCACGCGCCACTGGTCCGCCAGGCCATCGCCGAGCAAGCCCAGCGCGAGAACATGCCCGTGGCCAAGGCCGAAGCCCAGGCGCTACGCTACGGCAACGAGATCGCCTCGGACTACACCTACACCGCGATCCGCTTCCTCGAAGTGGTGCTGAGCTGGTTCTGGAACAAGATCTACGACGGCATAAAGGTCAACCACATCGAGCAGGTGCAGGGTATCGCTCCGGGCCACGAAGTGATCTACGTGCCCTGCCACCGCAGCCACATCGACTACCTGCTGCTGTCCTACCTGCTGTTCCGCAATGGCCTGACGCCGCCGCACATCGCCGCAGGCATCAACCTCAACATGCCGGTGATCGGTGGCCTGCTGCGCCGCGGCGGGGCCTTCTTCATGCGCCGCACGTTCAAGGGCAACCCGCTGTACACCGCGGTGTTCAATGAATACCTGCACACCTTGTTCACCAAGGGTTTCCCGGTCGAATACTTCGTCGAAGGTGGCCGCTCACGCACCGGGCGCATGCTGCAGCCGCGTACCGGGATGCTGGCAATCACCCTGCGCAGCTTCCTGCGCTCTTCGCGCACACCGATCGTCTTCGTGCCGGTGTATATCGGCTACGAGCGGGTGCTCGAAGGCCGTACCTACCTCGGCGAACTGCGTGGCGCGAGCAAGAAGAAGGAGTCGATCTTCGACATTTTCAAGGTCTTCGGCGCATTGAAGCAGCGCTTCGGCCAGGTCTACGTCAACTTTGGCGAACCCATCCGCCTGGCCGGCTTCCTCGATGAGCAGCAGCCCGGCTGGCGCGAGCAGGAACTGGGACCGCAGTTCCGCCCGGCCTGGCTGAACGAAACCACCACCCGCCTGGGCGAAACCGTAGCCCGTCACCTCAACGAGGCGGCAGCGGTCAACCCGGTCAACCTGGTAGCCCTGGCCTTGCTCTCTACCAGCCGCCTGGCGCTGGACGAGCGTGCTCTGGCCCGTGTGCTCGACCTGTACCTGGCCTTGCTGCGCCGGGTGCCCTACTCCGCGCATACTACCCTGCCCGAAGGCGACGGCCAGGCGCTGATCGAGCACGTACGCGGCATGAACCTGCTGGCGGAGCAGAAGGACGCCCTAGGCCGCATCCTGTACCTGGATGAAGCCAACGCGGTGTTGATGACCTATTACCGCAACAATGTCCTGCACATCTTCGCCCTGCCCGCGCTGCTGGCGAGCTTCTTCCTCAGCAGCTCGCGCATGAGCCGCGAATTGCTCGGCCAGTACGTGCATGCGCTGTACCCGTACCTGCAGGCCGAGCTGTTCCTGCGCTGGAGCCCGGAGCAACTGGACGAGGTGATCGACCAGTGGCTGGCAGCGCTGGTCGAGCAAGGCCTGCTGCGCCAGGAGAACGACCTGTACCTGCGCCCGGCGCCGAGCTCACGCCAGTTCGTGCTGCTGACCCTGCTCGCCCGCACCATTACCCAGACGTTGCAGCGCTTCTACATGGCCACTTCGCTGCTGCTCAACAGCGGTCAGAACACCCTGAACGCCGAAGAGCTGGAAGACCTGTGCGTGATGATGGCCCAGCGCCTGTCGATCCTGCATGGCCTGAATGCGCCGGAGTTCTTCGACAAAACCTTGTTCCGCCACTTCATCCAGACCCTGCTCGAACAAGGTGTGCTACGCCCCGATGGCAACGGCAAGCTGGGTTATCACGACAGGCTCGGCGAACTGGCAGAAGGTGTGGCCAAGCGGGTGCTGTCGGCAGAGTTGCGCCTGTCGATTCGCCAGGTGGCGCTGCACCGTGACGAACCGGCAGATATCGTCCAAGGGTAGATTTTCGCTCTGAATGGCTTCTTGAGGGAGGTTCAGTATCCGCGTGCTGGCCCTGTACTAATCTCAAGGAGTCTCTAGATGGCACAACTGAAATGGTTTGACGTTGAAATAGTGTCTAGCGGTAGCAACCAGCTTCCCCCTTCCGGCCTGGTAGAACTGAGCCTGGAAGACGTTTCGCTGGCAGATGCCCCTTCTGTCAGCATTGCCAAATTGCAGTTGCGGTGTGGCGGCGTGATGCCAATCAACATGCAACTGCCTTTCGACATGAGTCAGATCAGCCCCGCGCACAGCTATGCATTAGCCGCACGCATCCAGGCGGGTGACACATTGCTGTACATCAATACCCAGGCGCATTTCGTCGAACCGAATACCGCCCTCACCGCGCAACGCGTTACGGTCGACAAAGTCCAGGACATTGAGATCTGCGTCCAGCCCCCACGTGAGGGCAATGACCGCATGGATTGACCATGCAGGCAGGAAATCCGCTAAAGTCCCTGAGGTTGGCCACAAGCCAACTTCAAGGACACCGGAGATTCCATGAAAAAGCTCTTTATGCTGTGTTGCGCATCCCTGCTCGCAGCCTGTTCCAGCCATACCCCTTCCACCCAGGCTAGCCTGGATGGCGAAGTCTTCTACCTGCAGCGCATCGCCCTGCCGCCTGCCGCCACCTTGAGCGTCGAGTTGCAGGACGTTTCGCTGATGGACGCCCCCGCCGTGACCCTGGCCCGCCAGGCCGGCCCGGTCAAAGGCAACGTGCCGCTGCCGTTCCACCTCACCTACGACCCGGCCCAGGTCAAGCCCGGCCACCGCTATGCGGTCAGCGCGCGGATCGAGCTGGACGGCAAGCTGCTGTTCATCAACACCGAACACCACGGCGTCGCACTCGACGGCAGCGACCAGCAGCCGGTACGGGTCAAAGTCGACCCGGTGCGCTGAGCCCGCCCCACTTCATCGATAAGGAAATAACCATGATTCGCGCCTCCCTGCGCTTCTCTACCCTGTGCGCCGGCCTGCTGCTGTCGGCCAGCGCCCTGGCTCTGTCGCTTGGCGACCTGAGCCAGTCCGACGCCACCGGCGGCCTGAAGGACGCCCTCACCCAGGGTGCGCAGATTGCCGTCAAGCAGTTGAGCACGCCAGGTGGTTTCAGCAACAACCCCGATGTGCGCATCGAGCTGCCGGGCAACCTCGGCAAAGCTGCCAAGGCCATGAAGATGTTCGGCAAGGGTGACCAGGTCGATGCCCTGGAAACCAGCATGAACAAGGCTGCCGAAGCTGCCGTGCCGCAGGCCCAGGCGATTCTGGTGGATGCCGTGAAGAAGATGACCGTGACCGATGCCAAGGGCATCCTCAGCGGTGGTCAGGATTCGGCCACCCAATACCTGAACAAGAGCAGCCGCGAGCAGATCCGAGCCAAGTTCCTGCCGATCGTCAAGCAGGCTACCGACAAGGTCGGTGTCGCCCAGCAGTACAACGCTTTTGCCGGTCAGGCCAAGGGCCTGGGGTTGATCAAGGATGACGCCAACATCGAGAACTACGTGACCGAGAAGGCGCTGGATGGCCTGTTCGAGATGATTGCCAAGCAGGAAGAAAGCATTCGCCAGAACCCGGCACAGGCAGCCACCAGCCTGGCCAAGAAGGTCTTCGGCGCGCTCTGAGGCCTCTGGGGCTGCTTTGCAGCCCTTTCCGACCGATCCGGCGTCCCGGCAAGGCCGCTCCTACAGGGAAACGCGATCACCTGTAGGAGCGGCCTTGTGTCGCGAATGGAGGGCGAAGCCCTCCCCTGCAATGTTCAGCCTTTCTTCACCCTGAACCACGCCGCATACAACGCCGGCAAGAACAGCAAAGTCAATGCCGTGGCCACGATCAACCCGCCCATGATCGCCACCGCCATCGGCCCGTAGAACACACTCCGCGACAACGGAATCATCGCCAGCACCGCCGCCAGCGCGGTCAGCACGATCGGCCGGAAGCGCCGCACCGTGGCCTCGATGATCGCCTGCCAGCGGTCCAGCCCGGAAGCGATATCCTGCTCGATCTGGTCCACCAGGATCACCGAGTTGCGCATGATCATCCCCGCCAAGGCAATGGTGCCAAGCATGGCGACAAAGCCGAAGGGCTGGCGGAACACCAGCAGGAACAAGGTCACGCCGATCAGCCCCAACGGCGCGGTGAGGAACACCATCACCGTGCGCGAGAAGCTGCGCAGCTGGATCATCAACAGGCTCAGCACCACTACGATGAACAGTGGCATGCCGGCGTTCACCGACTTCTGCCCGCGCTCGGAATCTTCCACCGTGCCGCCCACTTCCAGCAGGTAGCCATCCGGCAGCTTGGCCCTGATCTCCTGCAAGGTCGGCAGGATCTGCTTCACCAGGGTCGCCGGCTGCTCCTTGTCATAGATGTCGGCACGCACGGTCACCGTCGGCAGGCGGTTGCGGTGCCAGATGATGCCCTCCTCGAAGCCATACTCCAAGGTCGCCACCTGCGACAGCGCCACGCTCTGGCCATTGCTGGTGGGCAGCGCCAGGCTGCCGAGGCTGCCCAGTTCGCCACGCTCCTGCTGGGTGCCGCGCAAGAGGATCTCGATCAGTTCGTTGTCCTCGCGGTACTGGCTGACCGTGGTGCCGGTCAGCGAGCTCTGCAAGAAGCTCGACAGCTGCGCAGTGCTTACGCCGAGGGCGCGGGCGCGGTCCTGGTCTATCTCCAGGAACACCGCCTTGCTCGGCTCCTCCCAGTCCAGGTGCACGTTGACCACATGCGGGTTCTCGCGCACCTTGTCGGCCACCTCGCGGGCCAGGGCACGGGCCTTCTCGATATGCTCGCCGGTGACCCGGAACTGCACCGGGTAGCCCACGGGCGGGCCGTTCTCCAGGCGCGTGACGCGAGCACGAAGGTCGGGGAACTGCTGGTCGACGGTGCCGATCAACCAGCTGCGCAGGCGCTCGCGGTCTTCCATCGACCTGGCCAGCACTACGAACTGGGCGAAGCTGGCGGCCGGCAGCTGCTGGTCCAGCGGCAGGTAGAAGCGTGGCGAACCGGTGCCCACGTAGGCGACGTAATTGTCGATGCCGTCCTGCTGCTTGAGCAGCGCTTCCAGTTGCTTGACCCGCTCGGCGGTATTGGCCAGCGAGGCGCCTTCGGCGAGCTTCAGGTCGACCATCAGCTCCGGTCGCCCTGAAGCCGGGAAGAACTGCTGCGGCACGAAACGGAACAGCACAATGCTGCCGACAAAGGCGGCGATGGTCAGCAGGATCACCGTCTTGCGCCGCCGTACGCACCACTCCACCACACGCCGTACGCGCTGGTAGAACGGCGTGCCGTAAGGGTCCTGCGCGTGCGCGCCGTTGCCATGGCGGGCAGCATGCAGCTTGGCCAGGTCCGGTAGCAGCCGTTCGCCCAGGTAAGGCACGAAGACCACCGCCGCGACCCACGAGGTCAACAGCGCGATGGTCACCACCTGGAAAATCGAGCGGGTATATTCGCCAGTGCTCGAAGCCGCCGTGGCGATCGGCAGGAAGCCCGCAGCCGTGATCAGCGTACCGGTGAGCATTGGGAACGCCGTGCTGGTCCAGGCGTAGCTGGCGGCCTTGAGGCGGTCGTAGCCCTGCTCCATCTTGATCGCCATCATCTCCACGGCGATGATCGCGTCGTCCACCAGCAGGCCCAGCGCCAGCACCAGCGCGCCGAGCGAGATCTTGTGCAGGCCGATGCCGAAGTAGTGCATGCTGGCGAACGTCATGGCCAGCACCAGCGGAATGGCCAAAGCCACCACTAGGCCGGTGCGCAGGCCGAGGGAGAAGAAACTCACCAGCAGCACGATCACCAACGCCTCGACCAGCACCTGGACGAACTCGCCTACCCCGGCCTTGACTGCCGCCGGCTGGTCGGAGACCTTGCGCAGCTCCATGCCCGCCGGCAGGTTGCGCGCCAGGCGTTCGAACTCGTCTTCGAGTGCCTTGCCGAGTACCAGAATGTCGCCGCCATCCTTCATCGACACCGCCAGGCCAATGGCGTCCTCGCCCATGAAGCGCATGCGCGGTGCGGGTGGGTCGTTGAAGCCACGGTGCACGTCGGCCACGTCGCCAATGCGGAAGGTGCGGTCGCCGACCCGGATGGGGAACTGGCGGATGTGGTCAACGCTGTCGAAGTGACCGCTCACCCGCAGTTGCAAGCGTTCACTGGAGGTCTCGAAAAAGCCCGCGGTACTGACCGCGTTCTGCTCGCGCAAGGCTTGCTGCACGGCCTCCAGTGGTACGCCCAGGGTAGCCAGCTTGAGGTTGGACAGCTCGATCCAGACCTTTTCGTCCTGCAGGCCGATCAGCTCGACCTTGCCCACGTCCCTGACCCGCTGCAGCTGGATCTGGATGCGGTCGGCGTAGTCCTTGAGCACCGCATAGTCGAAGCCGGCGCCAGTCAGCGCGTAGATATTGCCGAAGGTGGTACCGAACTCGTCGTTGAAGAACGGGCCCTGGATTTCCGGCGGCAAGGTGTGGCGGATGTCAGCCACCTTCTTGCGAATCTGGTACCACAGCTCGGGAATGTCCTTGGAGTGCAGCGAGTCGCGGGCCATGAAGGTCACCTGCGACTCACCCGGGCGCGAGAACGAGACGATCCTCTCGTACTCACCAGTCTCCATCAGCTTCTTCTCGATGCGCTCGGTGACCTGGCGCGAGACCTCCTCGGCTGTGGCGCCCGGCCACAGGGTACGAATGACCATGGCCTTGAAGGTGAACGGCGGGTCTTCACTCTGCCCCAGCTTGGTGTAGGACATGGCGCCAATGGCAGCCAGCAGAATCATCAGGAACAGCACAATCTGGCGGTTACGCAACGCCCATGCGGAAAGGTTGAAACCCATCGGGACTTACTCCTTGGCCGTCAGGTTCACCACACGGTTGGTGCGGTCCACCGGCCGCACCTCCTGCCCTTCGCGCAACACATGGCCACCGGCAGCGACCACCCAGTCGCCCGGCGCCAGGCCTTCGAGCACCGGCACGGTTTCACTGCCATAAGGCCCCAGGCGCACCACGGCGCGCTCCAGGCGGCTTTCCTTGTTGACGCGCCAGACATACGCCTGGCCGTTCTCGGCGGTGACGGCCGACAGCGGCACGGCAAGCGGAATCACCCCGTCATGGGCAATGAATACCCGCGCACTCTGGCCGAGTTCGGCCGGCACCTTGGCCGAGGTGAAGGCAATCCGTGCGGCGAAGGTCCTTGAACGCGGGTCAGCGGCAGGTGACAGCTCGCGAATGCGTCCCTGGAAGCGTTCGTTGGGGTGCGACCACAACTCGACGCTGACAGCCTGGCCCACGGCAAAACGGGAGAACTGCTGTTCCGGCAGGCCGATGGCAACTTCACGCTCACCGTCGGCGGCGAGCGTGAACACGGTCTGCCCAGCCGCGACCACCTGGCCGACTTCAACCTGACGTTTGGCGATGACACCGGCCTGCGGTGCACGCAGCACGGCGTAATCCGCCTGGTTGCCGGCCACGTCGAATTCGGCCTTGGCCTGCTTCAGGCGGGCAAGGCCTGCGCGGTAGAGGTTTTCCGCGTTGTCGTACTGGGAATGGCTGACCATTTGCCGGTCGAGCAGCTTCTGGTAGCGGTCGCGCTCGGTGCGCACCAGCGCCAGGTTGGCCTCGGCCGCCGCCAGCTGGGCACGGTTGGCTTCCAGCTGCAGGCGCACGTCCTGTGGGTCCAGTTCGGCCAGCGGCTGCTCGGCCCTGACCCGCTGCCCTTCCTCCACCAGGCGCTTGCTGACCTTGCCGCCGATGCGGAAGGCCAGCTCCGGCTCGAAGCGCGCACGCACTTCGCCGGGGTAACTGTCGGCAGCGGCTTCGGCCGGCTGCGGCTGCACCACCAGGGCCGGGCGCGGCACGGCGGGTGGAGCGGCTTCCTGACCGCAGGCGGCCAGCATCAGCGCGGCAGCGGCGGGCAGAACGAGGGAAAAGGCATGACGCAGCATGATGAATCCTTTCGCGAAGTGCACATCGAATATTTATACTGGCGAGTATATTAAATCAGGGAACCGGGGCCGGGAAGCTGCCGTCGGAAAGAAAAATCAACATTAACCAGGGTCGCCACCTGCAGCCGGGAGCCGTCCGAGCCGGTAAGATGGGCGCCCCCTCAAACGAATGCGGATTCCAATGTCCAACGACGCACCCAACGGCCCGGGCCGGCCCAAGGACCTGGCCAAGCGCGAGGCCATCCTCGAAGCGGCCAAGGCCCTGTTCCTCAGCCTTGGCTATGCCAACACCAGCATGGATGCGGTCGCTGCGGCGGCAGGTGTTTCAAAACTCACGGTCTACAGCCATTTCACCGACAAGCAGACGCTGTTCGGCTCCGCAGTCATGGCGACCTGCCAGAACCAGCTGCCTGACTTGCTTTTCGAGTACCCCGAAGGGGCGGCGGTGGAGGAAGTGTTGCTGACTATCGGTCGCAGCTTTCAGGCGCTGATCAGCAGCGACGAGGCGGTCAAGCTCTGCCGCCTGATCATGGCCCAGGGCAGCCAGGATCCGGGGTTTGGCGCGTACTTCTATGAAGCCGGGCCGAAGCGGCTGCTGATGGGGATGGAGGCACTCCTGCGCAAGATCGATGGGTCCGGGCTGCTGCGGATTGCCAATCCGTTGCAGGCGGCCGAGCACTTCTTCAGCCTGGTCAAGGGCGCGCCGGATTTCCGCTTGCTGCTGGGCTGTGCCGGGCCGCTGGAGGGCGATGAGGCCGAGGCCCATGTGCGCGAGGTGGTGGCATTGTTTATCCGGGCGTTCAAGGCCTGAGTCAGCCTGTGCTGGCCTCTTCGCGGCTAAAGCCGCTCCCACAGGGATATCACATGTTCTGAAAACTGTGCGCTACCTGTGGGAGCGGCTTTAGCCGGGAAGAGGCCGGCGCAGGCAATCAAGCTTTCAGGGCCTTCTTCGGGTAGATGTCATACCGGCTCGACTTGCCTTCCAGGCTATGGCTCGGCTTAGGCCCATCAATGATCGGCGCCTTGCGCGGCCGTTTCACCACCACCCGGTGGCTGGCCAGCGCCAGGGCGGCTTCGAGCAGGGCCGGGGCATCCAGGTCATCACCGACCAAGGGCCGGAACACACGCATTTCCTTCTTCACCAGCGCGCTCTTGTCACGGTGCGGGAACATCGGGTCAAGGTAGATCACCTGCGGCGCCTCGCCTTCCCAACTGCGCATGCGCTCGATGGCGTTGCCGGTCAGCAGGCGCATGCGCCCGACTATCGGCCCCACTTCTTCATCCACGCGGGCTCGCGCCAAGCCGTCTTCCAGCAATGCGGCAATCAGCGGCTGGCGTTCGATCAAGGTCATCTGGCAACCCAGGCTGGCCAGCACGAACGCATCCTTGCCCAGCCCCGCCGTGGCATCCAGCACCTGCGGCCGCACACCTTGGGCGATGCCCACTGCCTTGGCAATCATCTGCCCGTTGCCCCCGCCAAACTGGCGCCGGTGCGCGGCCTGGCCTTCGACGAAGTCCACCCGCACCGGCCCCGGAGCCTGCGGCCCCAACTGCTGGATCTGCAAGCCATCCATGCCTACCTGCACAGCAAACGCGGCCGTATCATCCTGCAGTGGCAGCGCCAGGCGCTCGGCCCATAGCGCGGCTTGCGCCTCGAACTCCACCGTCAGCGCCTCGACCCGGATACCTGTGCCCTGCTCTTCCATCATTCACACCTAGAAATTGAACCCTGCCCCTCATGTATCGGCCGCCACGGCCGATACAGGCAATATTCCGCTATTCTGCCAGAGCACAGCGCGCACGACTGCCATGACAGATACTCTTCCCATCGGCTTGACCTACTTGTCGCCTGTCGGCAACTACGGTCGGCAGAATACCCAGGCACTCGGGGGCGTAAGCCACCTGTGGCAGGATTTCTTTGCCCGCGCCATGGCCGAGCAGCAAGCGGAAGAACCCGACAGCATCAGCCAGGCCATGGTCCAGTACGACCAGGCCAGCGGCGAGCCGATCGGCGGGGCCAAGGCCCTGGCCCTGATCGAAACCCAGCGCACCTGCCCGGTACAGGACACCATCGTCGCACCGCCCGAGCCACTGTTCCTGCCCAAGGCGGAATTGCAGGCCAACCTGCTGGCGCCGGCGCCCGAGCCGTTCAGCGCCGCCGAGATGATCCAGCAACAGCGCCAGCTCGACCTCAGCAACAGCTGGCTGCGCCCGGTGGTGATGAGCCAGGGCCACCCGCTCCCCGAACCAGGCCCGGGCCCTTCCCCGCGCCCGCTGCACCTGCCGATCGCCGAATTCGAAGTGAACCTGCTCGACCCTGCGCCAGAACCGTACGACGAAGCGACCATGGCCAAGCAGCAGCACGACCTTGAGTTCGACATGCACTGGGCGCGCCCGGTAGTGCTGAACAACGTTCGCGTCCACGCCTGAGATCAGCGACAGACCTGCCAACGCCCCATGTCCAGATGAAAGTGATTGTGGTGGGCCGCGTTGTAGTCCGGTCCCAGCACGGTGTTGAAACTGTCGCAGGCCGCTTGCCGCACCTGCCTCAGAAATTCACCCTTCTGCCCGCCCGCCTGCCAGTCCCGCGCCAGCAAGACGCGCTGACCATCTTGCAGACGAAAGCCGCTGATATCCAGCGCGTTGGCCGTAGCGTGCTGGCTCAGACGCCCTTGCTTGCGGTTGTAGACATTGCGGCAGGCAAAGCTGCCCAAGTGATCCACTTGCACCACAGGCTGGCCAAATACCCGCTGCGCAGCAGGCTGCAGCCCATGCCGCTCGAACAACGCATAGGCGACCGCCAACGGGCAACTGGCCAGAAAGCTGCTGCTCAAGCGAACGTCCCCTCGCTCGATACGCCACACGTTCTGCAGCAGGCAGCTGGCCGATGACGGGCTGTCGACCTGCGCCCGGTAACGCAGCCCGGACGTCTCCAGGGCCTGGCGGCACAAGCCTGGGTCGTTGCGCAGCCGCGACAGCTTGTAACTCGTCAGCCAGTTCGGCGGCTGGCTCACATCCAGCGCCGCCCACGGGTTCCAGGTGTCCGCAAGGCGCCAGCCGAATTGCCAGGCCAGGCCCGCCATCACCAACAGCAGGCCGCATAGCACCATCACGGCGCGCATGGCGCCTCAGCGACGGAACAGGTCGTTGAGCTGGGCGAACGGCAAGGCCTGCTCACCGTAACTGAATGTGCCCTGATCACGAATCTCCAGGGCGGCACGCTGCAACGCGCCGAGTGCTGCCCGGGCCAACGATGAACCGACACTGATACGGCGCACGCCCAAGTCCTGCAGCTGGTTGACGCTCAACGGCACGCCCGCCAGCCCCATCAGCACGTTGACTGGCTTCGGCGCCACGGCCTGCACCACCGCTCGCACCTCATCGACACTGCGCAATCCCGGCGCGTAGAGCACATCGGCACCCGCCTCGGCAAAGGCCTGCAGGCGCAGGATGGTATCGTCAAGGTCCATGCGCCCATGCAGCAGGTTTTCCGCACGGGCACACAGGGTGAAGGGGAATGGCAGGCTGCGCGCGGCCTGCACCGCAGCTCGGACCCTCGCTACAGCCAGCTCGAAGTCATAGATTGGCGCCTCTGGCCGGCCGCTGGCATCTTCGATCGAACCGCCGACCAGTCCCGTCCCAGCAGCACGCAGGAGGGTCTGGGCGCAGTCCTCCGGCAGGTCGCCAAAGCCATTCTCCAAGTCAGCAGCCACCGGCAAGGGCGTGGCATCGACGATCAGCCCGGCGTTAGCCAATGTCTCATCCAGGCTCAAGGCACCCTCGGCATCCGGTCGTCCGAGGCTGAAAGCCAGACCGGCACTGGTGGTGGCCAGCGCTTCGAAACCGAGGCTTGCCAACAGCTTGGCGGAGCCGGCGTCCCAGGGGTTGGGCATGACGAAGGCGCCATCACGCTCGTGCAGTGCCTTGAAGGCTTCGGCTCGCAGGGTCTGTACATCCATGATCACAACCTCCGGGGTCAGGGAAGGGTCAGAGTAGCCCCAGTTGTTCGACCTCAGGGGCGCGCGGCAATTCAGGTAATGCGGGCAAGCCTGGCAGACGCGCCATCAGTCGTTGGTGAAAACGCTGGGCCAGCGCGGCAGCCAGACGGTTGTCGGACGTATGCAGGAACACATAAGGACTGCGCCCCTCCTCGATCCAGGCGGCGACCTTGTCTACCCAGGGCGCGAGGAACGTGTCGTTGGCTTCAAGCTGCGGATGGCCGATGAAGCGCACCTGCGGGTACTGGCTGAAGGCTGCGGGACGCGGTGGCACCTTGGGCTTTTTCGACTGTGCATGCAGCACTGCCGGGTCTCGGGAGGTGCAACTGAACAGGGCGCGGGGGTCAAGGCAGATGCGCTCGACGCCGCGTTCATGGAGCAGGCGGTTGAGCAGCCGTTCTTCCTCGCCCTTGGCGAAAAACGCCGGGTGACGCACTTCCACCGCCACCGGCACAGCGATCTCGTCGAGGAAGTGGCACAGCTCGCCCAGTCGTGCGGGGCTGAACAGGGGCGGCAACTGCAGCCAGTACGGCGAGACCCGCTGGCCCAATGGCGCCATCAGGCGGGTGAAGTCAAAGGCAGACTCCAGCTGATCACGCAGGTCACCTGCGTGGCTGATATCACCAGGGAACTTGGCGGTAAAACGAAAGTGCGCGGGCATGACCTGCGCCCAGCGGGCGACAGTGCCGGGTGCCGGCCGGGCATAGAACGTGGTGTTGCCCTCGACGGCGTTGAATACCCGGCTGTAGTAGCCAAGCATTTCATGGGTGGTGGCGTCGGCGGGATACAGGTACTCGCGCCAGGCGTTCTCGCTCCAGGACGGGCAACCTACGAAATAAGGCAAGGGTGACGGACTCATCCGTCAAATGTACAGGTCGAGCCCCAGTACTTCCATGTCCCAGTCGGTAAAACCGGCCGTGCTGAGGTAACTGGCCAACGCGGTAGCAGTGCGCCGGTCACGGGCGCGGGGGAACACCATGTCCTGCTGACGAGCCGGCAAGCCCGCCGGACGACGACGCGCAGCAGCCTCCTGAGTGACTTCGCTCTCCTCGATCAGCTCGGCATCATCGACGCTCTCGTCGCGCACCGCTGCTTTGCGCGGCGCACGCTTGATCGGGTAGGACTGCGAGGAAAAACCGTCGATACGCATGGAGTGAGCACTCAGGACCAATGATGGCAATCTAGCAGCATCAGGATTGCGTCGCTAATGCTCGAGTGATAACTGGACCACAGATTGCGCCTAAAGGTTTTATCGCCAACCGCGATAACCGACGAACAGCACTCAGCGCGCCTTTGGCGTAGCCACATTATCGCGCAAGTAAACCGGTTGCGCCTGTTCGGCGGCGATTGCCTCGCCACGGCCCCAGGCGAAGCTGGCCAGGCTGAGAATATCCAGGGCACCTGGCAAAGCTGAAGCGTTCGTGGCGCTGGCCTGCACCGCCAGGCGTTCGGCATAGCTCCAGCCAGTACCGGCACCGAACCAGTCACCGCTGCTGCCTGCCGGCACGGCTACGCGCTCGGGCGGGAGCACGGCTTCCAGCCCTTGCAGGCGCATCTCGCCGGCTTCGGCCTTGTAGCAACCCCAATACACTTCATCCATGCGCGCGTCGATGGCCGCAGCCACCTGCTGCACGCCATGCTCGCGCAACGCGCCCTGAGCCAGCGCGGCCAGGTTGGACACCGGCAGCACCGGGCGCTCCAGCGCAAACGCCAGGCCCTGCACCACACCGATGGCGATGCGCACCCCGGTGAACGCGCCCGGGCCACGGCCGAAGGCGATGGCATCCAGAGCATTCAGCGCCACACCGGAGTCTGCCAGCAGCTGCTTGATCATCGGCAGCAGCTTCTGCGCATGCATGCGCGGGATCACCTCGTAATGGCTGGTTACCTTGCCGTCATGCAGCAGCGCAACGGAACAGGCTTCGGTGGCGGTATCCAGGGCCAGCAGGGTGGTCATCGAACAGGTATCCAGGTGCTAGGGGAAAAGAGCGGCAGTATAGAGCAGCTGCAGTCCCTGTGGGAGCGGCCTTGTGTCGCGAAAGGGCTGCGGAGCGGCCCCAGGATGTCAGCGACACGGCAAAAATCGAGGGGGCTGCTCTGCAGCCCTTTCGCGACGCAAGGCCGCTCCCACAAAAAAGCGGCCGCTGCGTCAGAAGGGATCAGCTCAGGGCTGCCAGCACCTTGGCGGTGATCGACTCGACCGAGCCGACGCCTTCGATGTGGCTGTACTTCGGCTTGCCAGCATTGGCTGCCGACAGTTTCTGGTAGAAGTCCACCAGCGGCTTGGTCTGGCTGTGGTAGACCGACAGGCGGTGACGCACGGTTTCTTCCTTGTCGTCGTCGCGCTGGATCAGGTCTTCGCCGGTCACATCGTCCTTGCCTTCCACTTTCGGCGGGTTGTACTGAATGTGGTAGGTGCGGCCCGAGGCCAGATGCACACGGCGGCCAGCCATGCGGCCGACGATTTCTTCGTCGTCGACAGCGATCTCGACCACGGCGTCGATATCCACGCCCGCGGCAACCATCGCTTCAGCCTGTGGAATGGTGCGGGGGAAGCCGTCGAACAGGCAGCCATTGGCGCAATCCGGCTGGGCGATGCGCTCCTTGACCAGGCTGATGATCAGCTCGTCGGACACCAGTTGACCGGCATCCATGACTTTCTTCAGTTCCAGGCCCAATGGGGTGCCGGCCTTGACGGCGGCACGCAGCATGTCACCGGTGGAGATCTGTGGAATACCGAACTTTTCGGTGATGAACTTTGCCTGAGTACCTTTACCGGCCCCGGGAGCTCCCAGCAGAATTACGCGCATCTCGTGCTCCTCAAATTTTTTTATGAAATTCAATGGATTCGGCAATCGAGGCCAAGTCCGGAAAATCGGGTATGACCATAAATCGGTCAAAAGGCTGCTCAAGATACACAGCGCCCGGCAGCCAGACAAGCGTCCCAAAGTTGCAGCATTGCGTCGTCCGTAACCAGAACGGAGGGTGGTTGCGCCCGGCGCAACCACCCTCCTCGCCCTGTCGTGGCTGCCCGCCGGTCAACCGGCAAGGGCCGCGACGGCAGGCCTTACCCGGTGTTGCGCAGCCCCGCGGCGATACCTGCCACGGTCACCAGCAGGGCCTGCTCCAACGGGCTGTCCAGAGCGGCTTCGCGGCTGCGTGAACGGGCCAGCAATTCGGCCTGCAGGCGGTGCAGCGGGTCCAGGTAGGTATTGCGCAAGCTGATGAATTCCAGGGTCTCGGGGCTGTGCGCCAGTAGCACCGGTTGGCCGGTCAGGCCCAGCACCACCTGGCACGACTGCGACAATAGGTCGCGCAAGTGTGCACCTAATGGAAGCAGGCCTGGTTGCACTAGACGTTGGTCGTAGGCCTCGGCGATTTGCGCATCGGCCTTGGCCAGGACCATTTCCAGCATGTCGATGCGGGTGCGGAAGAATGGCCACTGCTCGCGCATCTGCGCCAGCAGCTCGCCCTGGCCTCGCGCCAGGGCATTGCTCAGGGCGGTTTCCCACCCCAGCCAGGCCGGCAGCATCAGGCGTGTCTGGGTCCAGCCGAAGATCCACGGGATCGCCCGCAGGCTTTCGATGCCACCGGCACGGCGCTTGGCCGGGCGGCTGCCCAGCGGCAGGCGACCCAGCTCCTGCTCGGGGGTGGACTGGCGGAAGTATTCGACGAAGGCCGGGTTTTCCCGCACCACGCCGCGGTAGGCCTTGAGGCCATCGGCTGCCAGCTGATCCATCAATGACCGCCAGGCGGGTTCTGGAGGCGGGGGTGGCAGCAAGGTGGCTTCGAGCACAGCAGCCAGGTACAGGTTGAGATTTTGCTCGGCGATGGCCGGCAAGCCGAACTTGAAGCGAATCATCTCGCCCTGTTCGGTGGTGCGGAACCGACCTGCCACCGAACCCGGAGGCTGCGACAGGATCGCCGCATGGGCCGGGCCACCACCACGGCCCACCGTACCACCACGGCCGTGGAACAGCAGCAGTTCGACCTGATGCTCGCGGCAGATGCGCACCAGGTTTTCCTGGGCACGGTACTGAGCCCAGGCCGCTGCCGTGGTGCCCGCGTCCTTGGCCGAGTCGGAATAGCCGATCATCACCTCCTGCGGCCCGCGCAGGCTGGCGCGGTAGCCCGGCAGGCCAAGCAGGCGCTGCATCACCGGCCCGGCGTTGTCCAGGTCCGCCAGGGTTTCGAACAGCGGCACCACGCGCATCGGCCGGGTAAGGCCGGCTTCCTTGAGCAGCAGTTGTACGGCCAGCACATCAGAGGCCGCACCCGCCATCGAGATCACGTAGGAGCCCAGCGAAGCGCCCGGCGCAGCGGCGATCTCGCGGCAGGTGGCCAACACTTCAGCGGTCTCTGCCTGAGGCGTGAAGTGCGCGGGCAGCAACGGCCGGCGATTCTTAAGTTCCGCCTGGAGGAATGCGATGCGCTGCTCTTCGTCCCAGTCGGCATAGCTGCCCAGGCCAAGGTAATCGGTAATCTCCGCCAGCGCATCACGGTGCCGGGCGGCATCCTGGCGCACATCCAGGCGGCCGAGGAACAGGCCGAAGGTCACCGCCCGGCGCAGGCTGTCGAGCAGCGGGCCATCGGCGATCACCCCCATGCCGCATTCATGCAGCGACTGATAGCACAGCTCCAGCGGTGCGATCAGGTCGCGGTTATCCACCAGCACCTCGGCGCTGGCCGGCTGGTTGCTGGTCAATGCAAGCTGGGCCCAGGCGCGCGTCGCGCGCAGCCGTTCGCGCAACTGTTTGAGCAACGCCCGGTACGGCTCGGCACTGTCGCCCACACGTTCACGCAAGGCCTCACTGGCTTGTTGCATGGACAGCTCGGCCGCCAGCGCATCGATATCACGCAGGAACAGGTCGGCGGCCATCCAGCGGGCCAGCAGCAATACCTCACGGGTCACGGCCGCCGTGACATTGGGGTTGCCGTCGCGGTCACCGCCCATCCACGAGGCGAAGCGAATCGGCGCAGCTTCCAGCGGCAGGTGCAGGCCGGTGGCGTCGAACAATGCCTTGTCGACCTTGCGCAAGTGGTTGGGGATGGCCTGCCACAGCGAATGCTCGATCACCGCGAAGCCCCATTTGGCCTCGTCTACCGGGGTGGGCCGGGCGCGGCGGATCTCTTCGGTGTGCCAGGCCTCGGCGATCAGCCTGCGCAGGCGCTCGCGCACCTGCTCACGCTCGGCGGGGGTCAGGTCGCGGTGGTCCTGGACGGCCAGCTGGCCGGCGATGGCATCGTATTTCTGGATCAACGTGCGCCGCGCCACTTCGGTCGGGTGTGCGGTCAGCACCAGCTGGATATCGAGCTTGGCGAGCTGCCGGGCCAGGGCGTCATCCTTGTGCCCGGCCTGCTTCAGGCGAGCCAGCAGCTCGGGCAAGACCCGCGCCTCGAACGGCTCTGGCTGACCGGCATCGCGACGGCGGATCAGCTGATACTGCTCGGCCATGTTGGCCAGGTTGAGGAACTGGTTGAAGGCTCGCGCCACGGGCAGCAGGTCTTCTTCGGCCAGGTCGGCCAAGGTCGAGCTCAGTTGCTCGCCAGCACCGCGGCGGTCGGCCTTGGCACTGTGGCGGATGTCCTCGATCTTCTGCAGGAACGCATCACCGTGCTGCTGGCGGATGGTCTCGCCGAGCAACTCCCCCAACACATGGACATCTTCACGCAGGCGCACATCGATATCAGTCATTGGCCCTCTCTTCGGCGCGGCTCGCCACGCTCTGCTCAGGAAACAGCACTGGCCCAAGAGTGCCCATTGCCGGGGCGCGATGGCAAGCCGCGATCGCGCAAAGCAAACTAAAGTTAAACCAGCGCAGTCCGATGCAATGCAGCCTTTTCTGGCGTTGACAGAGGTCATCATGAAAATCCGCGAACTCGCCCAGCACTGGGAACAGAATGCCGCCGGCACCCTGAGCCCCACCGGCCACGCCTTGCACTTGGACCTGGAGTCCGAGGCACGCCTGGCTGCCCTGATCGACATGTACCCCAAGCGCACCGCCGAGGAACTGCTCGGCGAACTGGTCGCCGCCGCGCTGGAAGAGCTGGAAGCCAGCTTCCCCTACGTGCAGGGCCAGAAGGTCATCGCCACTGACGAAGAGGGTGACCCGCTGTTCGAAGATATCGGCCCGACCCCGCGTTTTCTGGCCCTGTCACGGCGCCATTTGCACGACCTCAGCAATACCGGCGACGACACCGGGAACTGAGCGTGCAGCACCACGATCCGGGCCTGCAACAGGCCCGGAAACCACTCCAGCGATGAAAAGTTCCGGGTAAATCTCACTGACCGATCAGTCAGAAAAAAATGGCAAAACGGCGCATTTTTTTCGGAACCATTCAAAAAACGGTCAAGTCCCAGCCAATAGCCATCACGCTAAAACCCTGCACTCCTGCCATGTGCATCGTTGAGCACAAGCGCAGGCACTGTCAGGGATTGAGCGATGGACTGCTACGGACATCGTCGTAATCAGGAGTGATCCAATGGAACTGACCACCATCAAGACCCGCACCCCGAACCTCTCATCTACTCACGTGCGCGGGTTGAAGCTGGCCGCGCTGGCCCTGGGCAGTAGCCTGGTCCTGGCCGGCTGTGCAGGCAACCCGCCTACCGAGCAGTACGCTGTCACCCAGTCCGCGGTCAATTCGGCCGTCAGTGCCGGTGGCACCGAGTTCGCCGCCGTGGAAATGAAATCGGCCCAGGACAAGTTCAAACAAGCCGAAATCGCCATGCACGACAAAAAGTACGATGAGGCCAAGCGCCTGGCCGAGCAGGCCGAATGGGATGCCCGCGTCGCCGAGCGCAAGGCCCAGGCAGCCAAGGCCCAGAAGGCCGTGCAGGATGCCCGCCAGGGCGTTCAGGACGTACGTCAGGAAGGCCTCCGCAGCGCCGAATGAGCGCCGCCACGCCAACCCCAGCCTTCGCAACTGATCAAAGGATGAACACTATGCGCAACTACGTCATGATTCCCGCCCTGCTGGCACTGAGCGTCGGCCTTGCCGCCTGTTCCCACGACCCGAACCCTAACCTGGAGTCGGCTCGCACCAACTTCTCTGCACTGCAGAGTGACCCGCAGGCAAGCAAGGTGGCCGCGCTCGAGACCAAGGATGCCCAGGACTGGCTGAACAAGTCCGACAAGGCCTTCATGGACCGTGAAGACAGCCAGAAGGTCGACCAGCTCGCCTACCTGACCAACCAGCGGATCGAGGTGGCCAAGCAGACCATCGCCCTGCGCACCGCCGAGAACGAGCTGAAGAACGCCTCGGCCCAGCGCGCCCAGGCCAAGCTCGATGCCCGCGACGCACAGATCGCCAAGCTGCAGCAAAGCCTGAATGCCAAGCAGACCGACCGCGGCACCCTGGTGACCTTTGGTGATGTGCTGTTCGACTTCAACAAGGCCACCCTGAAGAGCAACGCCTACCCGAACATCACCAAGCTGGCCCAGTTCCTTCAGGAAAACCCGGAGCGCAAGGTGATCGTCGAGGGCTACACCGACAGCGTCGGCTCGGCCAGCTACAACCAGGGCCTGTCCGAACGCCGCGCCGCCAGCGTGCGCGCCGCGCTGGTACGTGCAGGCGTGGACCCGGCGCGTGTCGTCGCCCAGGGTTATGGCAAGGAATACCCGGTGGCGGACAACGGCAGCAACTCGGGCCGTGCGCAGAACCGTCGGGTGGAGGTGACCATCTCCAACGACAACCAGCCGGTGGCACCCCGTTCGGTGAGCCAGATTCAGCAATAAGGCTGGCTAAAAAGAAACCCCGCCTTCATGGCGGGGTTTTTTCATGCTTGAACACCGAAAAAAGCACCTTTAAAAGCACTCTTTGAAATACTACACTTTCCGCGTCGATAACCAAATTTACGGGTTGATACAACGATGACCTATCCTGTTCTCGCCGATCTGGCAGCATCGATCACCGACCTTAAGAAAGACCCCATGGGTACTATCCGCGAAGCTGCCGGTGAAACCGTGGTCATCCTCAATCGCAACGAACCGGCGTTCTATGCCGTGCCGCCCGAGCGCTACGAAGCGATGATGGATCTGATCGACGACATGCAACTGGCCGAGCTTGTCCGGCAACGGCGTGGAGGGCCCACAGTAAGAGTGGATATTGATGAGCTCATCGCCGAAGCCGGAGGCAGCAAAAAGCTATGACCTTGAATTCGATGTAAGAGCAAGGAAGGAGTTCGCAAAGCTCGACGGCTCGTTGCAGCTACAGTTCGCAAGAAAACTCAAGGTGCGGCTGACACAGCCGAGGGTGGAGAAAGACAAACTCTCCGGCATGGCTGACTGTTACAAGATCAAACTGAGGTCCGCTGGCTATCGACTGGTCTACCGGGTAGTCGATCACCGCCTGGTTGTGATTGTCATTGCGATCGGCAAGCGAGAGCGAAGCGCAGCCTATGATGCAGCCCGCTCCCGCCTGACCTGAGGATCACTGCACCTGCTGCGGCGTCTCCTTGCCCATGCAGCGCACTGCACGCTTGCGGCTGTCTACCAGCACGCCAGTCAGGCCTTTCTGCTCGGTATCGAACAGCACCAGCACGCCATCCACGCATTGGGCCACCTGCGATGCCGGGTCCAGCGAGACCTTGTAGTCCTCGCCAGGAATCGTCTTGAGCATGGTGAAGTCCTGCAGCAGCAGCGCATCCTCTGGTTTGGCGAAATGCAGGTAGCCGTAGTACCAGAGGGTCCCCACCGTCACGACGATGCTGCCGACACCGGTCAGGATCAGCGGGATGGCGTTGCGTTCTTCACTCATTGGGCGTTCTTCTCGTCAGGGTAGTTGGGCACTTCGGCAAGCCGCCGCAGGCCGTTGAAATGGCTGGGGTCATCGAGGAAGCGCAGCATCACCTGGCGCCATACCGGGTCGGCGAAGGTCTGCACGTGGCCGCCACGGGTCAGTTGCAGCACGCGTGGCGCCGGTGCGTGCTGGTACAGGCGGATGCCGTTGTCCATCGGCACCAAGGTGTCGTCGATGCTGTGGAAGAACAGCTTTGGCGGGCTGCTCACTTGCCCGATCGAATGGATTGCGCTGTCGCCATCCGGTACCAGCCAGGACAGCGGCACCTGCAGCGGCCACGTCAGCCACGAAGTGCCCAGGGCATAACGCCCTACCCCACGGTAGCTGGCCGGCACGCCGTCGAACACCAGGGCACTGAAGCGCTGGCGCTGCTCGGGGTGCTGCGCCAGGTAGTGGATCGCCATCGCTCCGCCGAGGCTCTGGCCGAGCAGTACCAGCGGCTTGCCCTTGACCTCGGGGGCCTGGGCCAGCCATGCCATTGCCGCGTCGATGTCCAGATAGACCTCAGGCAAGCTTGGCGAACCCTCGGACAGGCCATAGCCACGGTAATCGATCATCAGTACCTGGTAGCCCTGCTCCGGTAGCCAGTAGCTGCCGCCAAGGTGGCCCGGCAGATTGCCACCGTTGCCGTGCAGATGCAGCACCGTCCCCTTGAGCTCTACCCCCGCCTTGGCCGGCAGCCACCAACCATGCAGGCGCAGGCCATCGGCGGTGGTGAGGCTGATATCGCGGTACTCCAGCTTGGCGCGTTGCGGAGTGAACGCTTCGCCGGGTTCGGGATAGAACAACAGGCTGCTGCAGCCGCACAGCCCCAGCAGGAGCATGCCCAGTACCAGCGGGCGGCAGCGTTCAGAGAATGTTCGCGTAGTCGGCTTCAATACGATCCAGGCTCAAGTGGTTGAGGAAGTTGGAGAAGCACATCCAGGCCGACAGCGCGTTGAGGTCGCGGAACTGCTCCGGCAAGTACTTGGGCGGCTCGACCAGCCCTTCCTCGACCAGTTGGCGCAAGGTGCGCATGTCTTCCAGGGTGGTCTTGCCGCAGAACAGCAGCGGTATCTGCTCGAGCTTGCCCTTCTTCACGGCCAACTGAATGTAGTTGTAAACCATGATGAAGCCCTTGAGGTAGGACAAGTCCTTGGTGAATGGCAGGCCATTGGGCACCGAACCCCGGAACACCCGGCTGGCGTTGCTGTAGCTCTGTCCCATCTCGAAGCCCTGCTCGCGGAAGAACTCGAACACTTGCAGGAAGTCGGCGCCCTCTTCGACCATGTGGATGGCGCGGGTGCGGTTGGTCAGCTTGCGCAGGCGGCTGGGGTAGGAAGCGAAGGCAATCACCTCCATGAGGATGGCCAGGCCTTCCTGGGTCACCGTCGACGAGGGCGGGCCCTTGGCCAGGAATGTGCAGATCGGCTGGTTCAAACCGTTGAGGGTGGTGCCCACATGCACCAGGCCCTCATGGACCTCCAGCGCACGCACGTCACGGTTGTTGAACATGGCATCGGCGCGCACCTTGATGTAGTCGGCACCGGCTGCGGCATCGGCGACGATACCGTCCGACTCGAAAACGCGGATGGTCTCCTCGGCCTCGCCGAACACCTTGTTCAGGCGGCGCTGGAGGATGTCCACGGCCTCCTTGGCAGTCAGGTTCTTCGGCTCGTCCTTGAGGTCGCCACGCCCGTCGATATTGTTCAGGTAGTCCGAAAGCATAAGCCCCAGGTCGGCCAGGGTCGGGTCACCGGCGTGGAAGGCGTCGGAGGCAGCGCCATACAGCTCCTGCGAGATCAGCCCGAAGTCTTCGGTACCCCGGGCTTCGAGCATGCGCACGACCATGCGGTATTCGCGGCACATGCGCTTCATGATCTGCCCGACCGGGTTGAACTGGCCCAGCTGGCGGATGATGTCGCGCTCGATGGCCTGGAACTCGGCCTTCACCGCGCTGGAGTCGAATGCCAGCGGGCGCGCCAGGTAGTACTCACGGTCAACGGCGGGCGGCTCCTTGCCCTTGGCCTTGAGGAAGCCCTGGCGGATGTTGTCGTCCCATTTCACGGCGTCCAGAACCCGGATCGGGGTCTGCGCCGCGACAATGCGGTCGGACAGCGCGCGGATGGTCTGCTGGTATTCGTCCACCGGGGACTCCTTTCTAGATCAAGATACAAGTCTTGCTTTGCCTGTGCCGGCCTCTTCGCGGGCAAGCCCGCCCCCACAGGGACCGCACTGGTTTCAGCCCCGGTGCAATACCTGTGGGAGCGGGCGCGCCCGCGAAGAGGCCAGCACAGGTGACTACTTGCTACTGCGCTGGAACCGCGCCACTTCGACGAACAGGTCGGAGTTGGCCGGGTCGTCGAGGTACGCCAGCACGCGTTGCGACGGGCTGTCGATCAGCACGCCCTGCTCGCTGTCTTGCGCAATCTGGGTACTGCGCCCGCTCAGTTCCTTTTTCTCGACCGCCTGCTGCACTTGCTCGACGTCGAGGTTATAGACCACCAGTTCCTTGCCATCGACGATGTCGAAACCGCCAATCAGGAAGTTGCCGCCCAGGCGCTTGGGCACGCCAGCCGACAAGTACCAGCGGTTGCCGTGGCGGGAGACGGTGAAGGTGTATTCCTCCGGCGCCTTGCCTTTGGCCGTGGCCACCGCCTTGTACGCATCACCGCCGCTGCGGCTGATGGTCAGCTTCAGCGGCTCGCCCCAGGCATCCTTGCTGCTCCACTTGCCGAGCAATGCCTTGGGCGCAGCCTGGTTGCTCGGCAGCGGCTCATGAAAGCTCACAAGGCAACCGCCCAGCAGGAGGAATGACAACGTCAACAACACCACACGCCAGGCTTTCATCAGGTTCTCCTTGAAAGTTCGGTCACTGCTCAGGCCGAGGCCAACACCAGGTGCAGGTAACGGGTAAGCATAGCGAGCATCTGCCCATCGGCTTGCGCATCGGCATCCTTGAGCAGGCCCTGATATTCCATCTGCTCGATAATCGCCGTCAACATTTGGGCGTCCTGTTCCGGTTGCTGCGAGCCGACCACCTGCAGCAGCTGGCGGGCGCCGTGCAGCAGGATCTGCTCGTGGGCACACACAAGTTCGGCCAGGCGCGGGCACAGCAAGGCCTCCTGGCGGAAGGCCTGCTCGGCCATCATGAAGTCGCGGCGGCTGAGCAGTTGACGCTGTACATAGTCGACGGTCATGCGGGCGATTTCATCAGCCAGCCGCGCCCGCGAATGCACACTGCCATCCCCCTGGGCGAGCAACTGGCGCAGCACCACCTCGGTGTTGGCCCAGAGCTTGGCCATGTAAGCGGCGCTGCGCTCGACATACTGGGCAAAGGTGTCGGTGAGCAGGTCTTCGATGTCCTTGAAGTAGTACGTGGTGGCCGATAGCGGCACTCCCGCCTCGGCGGCCACCGCACGGTGGCGCACGCCTCGCACGCCATCGCGCACGACGATGCGCATGGCGGCGTCGAGGATCAGCTGGCGGCGCTGTTCGCTGCCTTGACGGGCGGTCTTGCGACCCTGGTACTGCACGCTTTCGGCGACGGCGGTGGCGATGCCGGCGGCGCCTTGTTGGGCCATTGCGGGTGTCACAGTGGTTACCTCATGGACAGTGGTCGACCTGTACCGGCCTCTTCGCGGCTAAAGCCGCTCCCACAGGGATTACGCAGCTCTGAGGGCCTGTGCAGTACCTGTGGGAGCGGCTTTAGCCGCGAAGAGGCCGGTACAGGCAATACAAGTGTACAGGCAAGAAAAAGCCGCCCCGAAAGGCGGCTTGTTCAGATCACTCAGGCTTGTGGGCGCATGTGCGGGAACAGGATCACGTCGCGAATCGATGGCGAGTTGGTCAGCAGCATCACCAGGCGGTCGATACCGATGCCTTCACCGGCAGTCGGTGGCATGCCGTACTCCAGGGCGCGAACGAAGTCGGCGTCGTAGTGCATGGCTTCATCGTCACCTGCATCCTTCTCTGCCACCTGGGCCAGGAAGCGCTCGGCCTGGTCTTCGGCATCGTTGAGCTCGGAGTAGGCGTTGGCGATTTCGCGGCCACCGATGAACAGCTCGAAGCGGTCGGTCACGGCCGGGTTGTCGTCGTTGCGGCGAGCCAGTGGCGACACTTCGAACGGGTACTCGGTGATGAAGTGCGGCTGCTCCAGCTTGTGCTCGACCAGCTCTTCGAAAATCATCACCTGCAGCTTGCCCAGGCCTTCGTGGCCCAGCACCTTGGCGCCGGCCTTCTTGGCGATGTCGCGAGCACGGTCGACATCCTGCAGGTCGGCAGCGGTCAGCTCGGGGTTGTACTTGAGGATCGAGTCGAATACCGACAGGCGAGCAAACGGCTCGCCGAAGTGGAACACCTTGTCGCCGTATGGCACGTCGGTGGTGCCCAGCACCAGTTGCGCCAGCTCGCGGAACAGTTCCTCGGTGAGGTCCATGTTGTCGCGGTAGTCGGCGTAGGCCTGGTAGAACTCGAGCATGGTGAATTCAGGGTTGTGACGAGTCGAAACGCCTTCGTTACGGAAGTTGCGGTTGATCTCGAACACTTTCTCGAAGCCGCCAACCACCAGGCGCTTGAGGTACAGCTCCGGCGCGATACGCAGGAACATGGCCATGTCCAGGGCGTTGTGGTGGGTTTCGAACGGCTTGGCCGCTGCACCACCCGGGATGGTCTGCAGCATCGGCGTCTCGACTTCGAGGAAGTCGCGCTCGATGAGGAACTTGCGGATATGCGAGATCACCTGCGAACGCACCCGGAAGGTGTGGCGGGTTTCTTCGTTGACCATCAGGTCAACGTAACGCTGGCGATAGCGCTGCTCGGTGTCGGTCAGGCCGTGGTGCTTGTCCGGCAGCGGGCGCAGCGACTTGGTCAGCAGGCGCACGTTGGTCATCTCGACGTACAGGTCGCCCTTGCCGGAACGGGCCAGGGTGCCTTCGGCGCTGATGATGTCGCCCAGGTCCCAGGTCTTGACGGCGGCCAGGGTTTCTTCGGGCAGTGTCTTGCGGTTGACGTAGACCTGGATACGGCCGGTCATGTCCTGGATGACCATGAACGAGCCACGGTTGAGCATGATGCGACCGGCAACCTTGACCGGGATCGCGGCTGCTTCCAGCTCTTCCTTGGTCTTGTCCGCGTACTGCTTCTGCAGATCGTTGCAGTAGCTGTCGCGGCGGAAGTCGTTGGGGAAGGCATTGCCCTTGGCACGCTCGGCGGCAAGTTTTTCCTTGCGCAGGGCGATCAGGGCGTTTTCTTCCTGTTGCAGGTCTTGCGATTCGGTCTTCAGGTCGCTCATGTCGTCATTCTTTCCATCAGGTATTCGTTGCCCTTTCCGGGCAGGGCACGCGCTACCGGCAAGTGGCCGGGTAGCGCGGCGGTGGTGTACGGCTTACAGCCCCTGCTTGAGGCTCGCTTCCAGATACTGGTCGAGGTCGCCATCCAGGACCTTCTGGCAGTCGCTGCGCTCGACGCCGGTACGCAGGTCCTTGATGCGCGAGTCATCCAGCACGTAGGAGCGGATCTGGTGGCCCCAGCCGATGTCCGACTTGCTGTCTTCCAACGCCTGCGAAGCGGCGTTGCGCTTTTGCATTTCCAGCTCGTACAACTTGGCCCGCAGCATTTTCATGGCGGTGTCCTTGTTGGCATGCTGGGAACGTTCGTTCTGGCAAGCCACCACGGTGTTGGTCGGTACGTGGGTGATACGCACCGCCGAGTCAGTGGTGTTGACGTGCTGACCACCAGCACCGGAGGAGCGGTAGGTGTCGATGCGCAGGTCGGACGGGTTGATCTCGATCTCGACCTTGTCGTCGATCTCGGGGGACACGAACACCGCCGAGAACGAGGTGTGGCGACGCGCGCCGGAGTCGAACGGGCTCTTGCGCACCAGGCGGTGCACGCCGATCTCGGTGCGCAGCCAGCCGAAGGCGTACTCACCCTTGATGTGCACGGTGGCGCCCTTGATGCCGGCGACTTCACCTTCGGACAGCTCGATGATGGTGGCGTCGAAGCCACGCTTGTCGGCCCAGCGCAGGTACATGCGCAGCAGGATGTTGGCCCAGTCCTGCGCCTCGGTGCCGCCGGAGCCGGCCTGGATGTCCAGGTAGGCGTTGTTCATGTCCATCTCGCCGCTGAACATGCGACGGAACTCAAGCTGGGCGAGGGACTCTTCCAGGGCCTGCAGCTCGGTCTCGACGTCGCTGACGGCGCCTTCATCACCTTCCTCGACAGCCATGTCGAGCAGGTCCTTGCAGTCGGCCAGGCCATTGGCCAGCTTGTCCAGGGTCTCGACGACCTGCGCCAGCATGGCGCGCTCGCGGCCCAGGGCCTGGGCGTACTCGGGCTTGTTCCAGACGGCAGCGTCTTCCAGCTCGCGGTTGACTTCGATCAGGCGGTCATGCTTGTGATCGTAGTCAAAGATACCCCCGAATGGACAGGGAACGCTCGGTGAGGTCCTTGATGGTGTTCAGGATTGGTTGGATTTCCATGGGCGGCTGGCTCTCGTGCGAATTCGGTGAAAAGCCCGCGAGTATAACCCATCCAAAGAGCGGCGGCAGCCCGTTGGGCAGCCGCATCGGCGTCAGGCAATGCCGACCTGGTTGCGCCCGTTGTTCTTGGCCTGATACAGCCCCTTGTCCGCCGCCGAAATCAACTGCCGACAATGGCTGCCAATGGCCGGCGTCTGGGTCGCCAGGCCGATGCTTACGGTCAGCAGCGAGTCTGCCGTGGGCACACTGTGCGCAATGTTCAGGCCAAGCACGGTCTGGCGCAGCTTTTCGGCGATCAGGCGTGCACCGCCAGGCGAGGTGTTGGGCAACACCAGGGCGAACTCCTCGCCGCCGTAGCGCGCCGGCAGGTCGGTTGGCCGCGAGCAGGAGCCGCGAATGGCCTCGGCGACCTGGCGCAGCGCTTCGTCGCCGGCCAGGTGACCGAAGCTGTCGTTGAACACCTTGAAGTAATCGACATCGATCATCAGCAACGACAATTGCTGCTGCTCGCGCATGGCCCGGCGCCATTCCAGCTCCAGGTATTCGTCGAAGTGGCGGCGGTTGGACAGCCCGGTCAGGCCGTCGGAATTCATCAGACGCTGCAGCATCAGGTTGGTGTCGAGCAGCTGCTGCTGGCTGACCCGCAGGGCGCGGTAGGCCTCGTCGCGTTGCAGCAGGGTCAGGTAGGAGCGCGAGTGGTAGCGGATACGCGCCACCAGCTCGATGTTGTCTGGCAACTTGACCAGATAATCGTTGGCGCCGGCGGCGAAGGCGGCGCTCTTGACCAGCGGATCTTCCTTGGTCGACAGGACGATGATCGGGATGTCCCGGGTGGCCGGGTTGTTGCGGTACTCGCGAACCAGGGTCAGGCCGTCCAGGCCGGGCATGATCAGGTCCTGAAGGATCACCGTGGGCTTGATGCGCACGGCCTGGGCTACCGCCTGATGCGGGTCGGCGCAGAAATGAAAATCGATGTTCTCTTCCACTGCCAGGCCACGACGCACCGCCTCACCGATCATCGCCTGGTCATCGACCAGCAGGACCATCGCCATGTTTTCATTGGGGGTCGTGAACCCTTCGATCGGTAGATCAGTCATTAGAATTCACCTGACCACGTCCGCTCACGCGGCGCGATTCTATACAAGTCGTCATTTTGCGAAGAGCTCCATCAAGCGCCCGGCGATGCGTTCCAACGGGCGGATTTCCACTGCGGCATCGATCGCCGCAGCGGCCTTGGGCATGCCGTACACCGCACTGCTGGCCTGGTCCTGGGCAATCGTCAGAAAGCCCTGCTGGCGCATCAATTTCAGGCCCTGGGCGCCGTCACGCCCCATGCCGGTAAGCAGCACCCCCACCGCATCGCCGTTCCAGTAGCGCGCCACGCTCTCGAAGAACACGTCGATCGAAGGCCGGTAGATTTCGTTGACGGGCTCGGCAGTGTAGGCCAGCTGGCCGCCCTGGAGCAGACGGATATGGTGGTTGGTGCCGGCCAGCAGCACCTGCCCGGGCTGGGGCGGTTCGCCTTCGCGGGCCAGGCGCACGGGCAAGCCGCAGGCGCTGGCGAGCCATTCGGCCATGCCGGCAGCGAACACCTGGTCGACATGCTGGACCAGTACGATCGATGCCCCAAAACCGCGCGGCAGGCCTTTAAGCAGCACTTCGAGGGCGGCCGGGCCACCTGCGGAAGAGCCAATCGCAACCAGCCCACTGCGCTGGGAAGCCTCGCGCAGGGGGGCGGCGACCGACTTGCTCGCGCCGGGCCGCTGCTGGCCAATCAACCAGCCGATATTGAGGATCTTGCGCAGCAGCGGCGCCGCAGCCTCACGTGCGTCACCGGCTCCCAGTGCGGGGGTGTCGACCACATCCAGGGCGCCATGGCCCATGGCCTCGAACACCCGGTGCACGTTCTGCTTGCGGTCGACCGTGACAATGACGATGGCGCAGGGCGATTCGGCCATGATCCGCCGGGTCGCCTCGACGCCATCCATCACCGGCATGATCAGGTCCATGAGAATCAGGTCGGGAGTGTCCTCGGCGCATTTGCGCACGGCTTCAGCGCCATCGCTGGCCACCCAGATCACCTGGTGCGCCGGCTCGAAGGCCAGGGCCCGGCGCAACGCCTCTACCGCCATGGGCATATCGTTGACGATGGCGATCTTCATCCCTGAGCACCTCCGATCAGTTCCCCCACGGCATCCAGCAACGCATCGTCATGGAAGCTGGCTTTTGCCAGATAGTAGTCGGCCCCGGCATCAAGGCCACGCCGGCGATCTTCTTCACGGTCCTTGTACGACACCACCATCACCGGCAGTGACTGCAACCGTTGGTCGCGGCGCACCAAGGTGACCAGTTCGATGCCATCCATGCGCGGCATGTCGATATCGGTGATCAGCAGGTCGAAGTCTTCGCTGCGCAGCGCATTCCAGCCGTCCATGCCGTCCACCGCCACTGCGACGTCATAGCCACGGTTGCCCAGCAGCTTGCGCTGCAGCTCGCGCACGGTGAGCGAATCATCGACCACCAGGACGCGCTTGCGGCTGGCGCCTCGCGCCCCTTGTGCGCCGCGCTCGATACGCTCCAGCCGGCCGGTGCTGAGCAGCTTCTCGACCGAGCGCAGCAAGTCCTCGACATCGATGATCAGCACCACCGAGCCATCGTCCAGCAAGGCCCCTGCCGAGATGTCCTGGACCTTGCCCAGGCGCGGATCGAGCGGCATCACCACCAGCACCCGCTCACCGACCAGGCGCTCCACGGCGACCCCGTAAAGCTGCTCGCGCTCACGGATCACCACCACCCGCAGGCTGCTGGCCTCGCCCTGCCCCGCCGGCCGGTTGAGCAGCTGGCTGGCAGCCACCAGGCCGATATGCCGACCTTCGTGCCAGAAGTGCTGACGGCCCTCGATCTGTACGATGTCTTCGGTCGCCACTTCAAGGGTGCGCTCGATATGCGCCAGCGGGAACGCATAAGCCTCGCCACCGACTTCCACCACCAGGCTGCGCACCACCGACAGGGTCAACGGCACCTCCAGGTGGAAACGACAGCCCTGGCCGGGCAGCTGCGTCAGCTCGATCGAACCACGCAGGTCGCGGACCATGTGCTGCACCGCATCCAGGCCGACACCACGGCCAGACACTTCGGTGACCTTGTCGCGCAGACTGAAGCCCGGCAGGAACAGGAAGGTCAGCAACTCGGCTTCGCTCATCTGCGCTACGGTGTCGGCCGGCGACAGGCCGCGCTCGACGATGTTGCGCTTGAGGCGCTCAAGGTCGATGCCCGAGCCATCATCGCTCAGTTCGAGGATCAGCAGCCCGGCTTGGTGCGAGGCGCGCAGGCGGATCGTACCTCCCTCCGGTTTGCCCGCCAGCAGGCGCCGCTCGGGCAGTTCAATGCCATGGTCGACGGCATTGCGCAGCAAATGGGTCAAGGGCGCTTCGAGTTTTTCCAGAACATCACGATCGACCTGGGTTTTCTCGCCTTCGATCTGCAGATGCACCTGCTTGCCAAGCGAACGCCCGAGGTCACGAACCATGCGGGTCTGGCCGGTGAGTACGTCGGCGAACGGGCGCATGCGACAGGCCAATGCCGTGTCGTACAGCAACTGGGCTCGCTGGCTGGCCTGCCAGCCAAACTCGTCGAGGTCAGCGGCTTGCTGCTGCAGGATCTGCTGGGTTTCCAGCAACAGGCGCTGGGTCTGCGCCAGGGCATCCAGCACCTCGGGGCTCTGGCCACTGTCTTCAAGCTGCGTCTTCAAACCGTCGAGGGCACGCATGCCCTGGCCGTGCATGCGTTTGAGGCGCTGCAAGGTGGCCAGGTAGGGCTTCAGGCGCTGGGTCTCGACCAATGACTTGCTGGACAGGTCGAGCAGGCTGTTCAGACGGTCGGCGGTGACCCGCAAGACCCGCTCACCGCCCTCGCCTGCGCGCTTGCCGGCCTTGCGCGGCACGGCAGGTTCGACTTCGGCCGCGACGGCCGGCGCCATCGGCTCAAGCTCAGGCTCAGGCGGGGACGGCGGAGCCACGGCAAGCGCCGGTTCAAGCGCTGCCGCTGCCGGTACCGAGCCAGCGGGGTCGAGCAGGCCGGCCATCTGCACCAGGAACGCCGGCACCAATGCCTCGCCATTCGGATCGCCGGGGGTGGCGATGTGCATCAGCAAGTCGGTGCCGCGCAGCAGTGCATCGATGTGTTCGGCGCGCAACAGCAGCCGGCCTTCCTGCGCCGCCACCAGGCAGTCTTCCATGACATGGGCGACGCTGACCCCGGCATCGATGCCGACGATACGCGCGGCGCCCTTCAACGAATGCGCCGCCCGCATGCAGGCTTCCAGCTGGTCGGCCTGGGTCGGGTTGTGTTCCAGTGCCATCAGCCCGGTACTGAGCACCTGAGTCTGTGCCTCGGCCTCCAGGCTGAACAGTTCGAGCAGCGATGCGTCGCGCATTTGCTCTGGGGTCATGACAGGCTCCGCTGCACGGCAGACAGTAAATGGTGATCGTCCAGCACCCGCACACTGCGCCCCCGCCACTGCAACACCGCAGCGGTAAACGGTGCGGCATCCTCGGTGGCCCCCTGCAAAGCGGCATCGAGGCGATGAATGCCGTCGATTTCGTCCACCGCCATCACCACCGGCCCGCCCGACGCTGCCAGGATCAGCATGCGCGGCATCGCCCGACCGCTGCGCGGCTGCTCGGACAAGCGCTCCACACCCAGCAGGTCGGCCAGTGACAGGCAGGGCACCAACGCGCCGCGCACATTGGCGACCCCTTGCAGTACCCGCGAGCGTTGATGGGGCAACGAATGCACCGGTTGCAGGGGAGCGATCTCGGCCAGGCAGGCTGTGGCCAGGGCCAGCCACTCCTCGCCCAGGCGGAACAGCAGCAGCGAGCGCCCGGCCGAGGTTTCGACCGGGGCCGTCTCGTGCGCCAGGTCGGTTTCGATCAGCGCATAGCGATCGAGCAGGCGCGTGGCCGCCGCAGCATAGACTTCACAGTTACGACAATGGATGTGCCGTTCCAGCAACGGGCAATCCTTGCTGCCGTGGACACCGATACGGTTCCAGCAGTCGTCGATGCGCTCATCGTCTTTGGCCAGCAGCTCGACCGCGTGTTCGGCTTTCATCGTTCAGACTCCCGGCCGGCACGTGCGGCACGTTCCTGCAAGCGGCGGGCACCGGCTTCGTCCCCTTGGGAAGCCAGCAGCGTGGCCAGGTGCAACAATGCCTCGGGATGCTGCGGCTCCAGGTAAAGGGCCTTGCGGTAAAGGCTCAACGCCTGCTGCGCATCACCTTCGGTATCGCTGAGCAGCCCCAACCAGTAGTAGACCTGGGCTTTGGGGGCGAACAGGCGCAGGTAGCGCTGGCAACTGGCGCGGGCCTGGGCGCTGTCGCCGGCATTGGCCTGGCGCGCGATGTTGGCCAGCAACTCGCTTTCGCTCTCGCGCGGTTCAGCTGCGTGGGCGGCCGGTGGCACCACGCGCAAGGGCCGAGCCGATGGCACCGTCATGGGCCGCGGGCGGCTCGGTGCTGCCGCAGCTGGCAGCGGCCGTGGCGGCTGGGCGGGTGCAGTCGGCACATCGGCAGGCTGACGAACGTAGGCAAACGACTGGGCTATGCCCAGCGGGCGCATGCCCAACCGCGCCAGCAAGCTGCCTTCGGCAGGGCCGATGAACAGCACACCCTGCGGCTGCGCCAGGCGCTTGAGCACTTCGAACACCCGTTGCTGGGTCGGGACATCGAAATAGATCAGCAGGTTGCGGCAGAACACGAAATCATACTGACCATAGCGGCGGGCCAGCGCTGGGTCGAGCACGTTGCCAACCTCCAGATTCACCTGCTGCAGTACCCGCTCGTTCAGCTTGTGGCCATCATCATCCTCACGGAAATGCCGCTCGCGAAACCCAAGTTCAGCGCCGCGGAACGAGTTGCGCCCGTAGACGCCCTGTATGCCTTTGGCCACCGAGGTAGGGCTGATATCGATACCGTCGATACGGAAATCGGCCGGGCTCATACCCGCATCGAGCAAGGCCATGGCCAGCGAATACGGCTCCTCACCGGTGGAGCAAGGCAGGCTGAGCAGGCGCAAGGGCCGCTCGCCGGCCAACTCGGCCAGGCGCTTCTGGGCCAGCCCGACCAGCGCGGTGAACGAGTCCGGATAACGGAAGAACCAGGTTTCCGGGACGATCACCGCCTCGATCAGCGCCAGTTGCTCATCCGGCGATTGCTGCAGGCGAACCCAGTAGTCACCCAGATCGGCGGCATTCAGGGCGACGCAACGCTGGCGCAGGGCCCGCTCCACCATCGGCACACCAACCGACTCGACATCCAGGCCGATACGTTCCTGCAGGAAGCGGAAGAAACGTTGCTCGCTCATGGCGTCACCTGTTCTGGCGCTTGCGGGAACAACAGTTCGCGCACGCGCTCTGTCAGCAGGTCATCGACTTCTATCCGTTGCAGCAAACCTTGGGCGTCCTGGCGGACCGGGCCCAAGTAGCGCGCTTCGCCGTTGTCCAGGCCATAGGGCTGGAACTCGTCCGGCATGCAACGCAGGGTTTCGGTCGCTTGTTCAAGGATCAGGCCCAGCACCTGGTCGCCACGATAGCGCACCAGCACCAGGCGCGTGCTGGTGCGCTCGGCTGCCGGCTGGCCAAAGCTCAGCGCGCCGAGGTCGACCACCGGCACCAGCACACCGCGATGCGCCAGGATGCCAGCAACCCAGGCCGGCGCCTGGGCAATCGGCTTGAGCGGCCGTCGTGGCAGCACCTCGATCACTTCGCGCACATCCAGGGCAAAGCGCTGCTGGTTGAGGCAAAACTGCAGATACAGGATGCCCTTGGCGCTGGCCGCAGCTGCCGGGGAGGAATGCAAACCGGTCATGGTGGTCAGACTTTGAAGCGCGATACACCACCGCGCAGGCCGGCGGCCACCTGGCTCAACTCATCGATGGCAAAGCTCGCCTGGCGCAGCGATTCCACCGTCTGAGTGCTGGCATCACTGAGCTGGGCCAGGGCCTGGTTGATCTGCTCGGCGCCAGTGGCCTGGGCCTGCATGCCCTCGTTGACCATCAGCACCCGCGGCGCCAAGGCCTGGACCTGGTGGATGATCTGGCTCAGTTGCTCGCCCACCTGCTGCACTTCGAACATGCCACGGCGCACTTCTTCGGAGAACTTGTCCATGCCCATCACCCCTGCCGATACCGCCGACTGGATCTCGCGGACCATCTGTTCGATGTCGTAGGTGGCCACGGCAGTCTGGTCGGCCAGGCGTCGCACCTCGGTGGCGACCACGGCAAAACCGCGGCCATATTCGCCGGCCTTTTCCGCCTCGATGGCGGCATTGAGCGAGAGCAGGTTGGTCTGGTCGGCCACCTTCACGATGGTCACTACCATCTGCGTGATGTTGCTGGCCTTTTCATTGAGGATGCCCAGCTTGGCGTTGACCAGGTCGGCGGCGCCCATCACCTGGTGCATGGTTTCTTCCATGCGCGCCAGGCCCTGCTGGCCGGAACCGGCCAGGCTCGAGGCCTGGTCGGCGGCAGAGGTGACCTCGGTCATGGTGCGCACCAGGTCGCGCGAAGTGGCAGCGATTTCACGCGAGGTGGCGCCGATTTCGGTGGTGGTGGCGGCCGTTTCGGTCGCGGTAGCCTGCTGTTGCTTGGAGGTGGCGGCGATCTCGGTGACCGACGTGGTCACCTGCACCGACGAGCGCTGCGCCTGGGCCACCAGGTTGGCCAGGGCTTCGGCCATTTCGTTGAAGCCGCTTTCGATGGCACCGAACTCATCCTTGCGGTCCAGGCTCAGGCGCATGCTGAGGTCGCCCGAACGCAGCTTGTCGAGGGCATGGACGATGCGTTGTACCGGTGCGGTGATGGCACGCATCAACAGCAGGCCGCAGATACCGGCGGCCACGATCGCCAACAGCAGCGAGACCATCATGCTGCCCTTGGCGGTGCTAACGGCCGTGACGATTTCACGGGTCGCTGCATCTGCAGACTCGCGGTTGTGCTCGATTACCGTGTTGAGGTGCTTGCGCCCTTCCACCCAGGCCGGGGTGAGCACATCCCTGATCAGCCGCTCGGCTTCGACGTAGTTCTGCTGGCGGTAAGCCTCAAGCACTTGGCCGATGATCTTGAGGTAGTTTTCTTCAAGTTTGATGAAGGTATCGAAGCGTTCCTGGTCATCGGTGTCCTGAATGGTGCCTTGGTAGTTCGCCATGAATTGCTTGAGGCGATCTTCGAAACTCTTGAACAGCTCCATGTCGGCCGTGGTGATTTCGCGGTGGCCGGACAGCCCCACCAACTGCTGGCTGGTGACGTAGCTGTCGACCCAGGCGCTGCGGATCATCGAGCTGTAGTAGAGCCCCGGAATGCTGTCTGTTCCCACCGCCTCCTCGGCAGTTTCGATCGTCACCAGCCGCGAGTAGGCGGCTACGATCATCAGCAGCATGATGGCGATGATCACGGCGAAACTTGCCAGGATCCGTTGGCGCAAGGTCCAGTTCTTCACATTCAGCCCTCAGGAATTCACAACGAGCGGGAAAAATCGCCGAATTATAGCCCAGGGTTGCGACCCTATTGCGGCTGAAATGCGAGGTATTCAGGCCTCTATCCTGGTCGGCCTGGCTATTTTCCGCTTCACTGGCCTGCGGCAAGCCGTACCTGGCTCTCCAGTTCCTGGCGCAGGGCAGGGTCGAGACGCAACTGACGGGCCAGTTCGTCCAGGTAGGCGCGCTCCATGAAGTTTTCCTGATCGACCATCATCACACTGGCAAGGTACATCTCGGCCGCCATCTCCGGTGTTTGCGCCGCGCGGGCAACTTCGGCCGGGTCCAGCGGCTTGTTCAGCTCATCGTGCAGCCAGTGCTGCAGGTCGCGATCGCTGTCCAGGCGGGTGAACTCGCCTTCGATCAAAGCCCGCTCGCGGTCGTCGATATGGCCATCGGACTTGGCCGCCGCCACCAGGGCGCGCAGCACCGCCTGGCTGTGCTGCTCGGCCTGGGCCGGCGGCAGGCGGTCGAGGGTCTGCGGCTCGGCGCCCTGGCCTGCGCCCTGGCGTGCCTGCCAGTTGCCATAGGCCTTGTAGGCCAGCACGCCAAGTGCGGCCAGGCCGCCATAGGTGAGCACCTTGCCGCCATACTTGCGGGCCTTCTTGCTGCCCAGCAGCAGGCCCAGCGCCCCTGCCCCCAGGGCACCGCCTCCAGCACCGGAGAGCAGGCTGCCCAGCCCACCCGTGCCAGCCGAGGGCTTACCCGCAGCAGAAGGCTTGTTGAGCAGTTCCTGACCGGATTTGAGCAGTTGGTCGAGCAGGCCCCGGGTGTTCATGCGCACGTCTCCACGGTATGAGAAGGAGCGCCCAGAGTACGGCTTGCCATCCGGCACGCCACCCAGGGATTTGCTTCCGGATGTTGCATTAGCTGGCAAAAAGCCAACTAGACTCCTCATCGCCAACCACTTGCACAGGCGACTACGCTTATAACCGTTGCTTCACTGCTTTCTTGACGACTGCCCCGACCAAAATCTCCAAAAAGAGGGAACACCATGTCAGTGCACAAGACCGCATTGCTCGGCGCCGCGACCGGCGCGCTGCTGGCCGGCGCCAGCCTGCAGGCCGCCGAGATGCCCAAGGCCCTGGGCGCCGGTGAGGGCCGGCTGGATATCGTCGCCTGGCCCGGCTACATCGAGCGCGGCGAAAGCGACAAGGCCTATGACTGGGTCACCGGTTTCGAAAAGGAAACCGGCTGCAAGGTCAGCGTCAAGACGGCGGCCACGTCCGATGAAATGGTCAGCCTGATGACCAAGGGTGGCTACGACCTGGTCACGGCTTCCGGTGACGCCTCGCTGCGCCTGATCGTCGGCAAGCGCGTGCAGCCGATCAACACGGCACTGATCCCCAACTGGAAGAACATCGACCCGCGCCTGCAGAACGGCGGCTGGTACGTGGTCGACAAACAGGTGTACGGCACGCCGTATCAGTGGGGCCCGAACGTGCTGCTGTACAACACCAACGTCTTCAAGCAGCCACCCACCAGCTGGAACGTGGTGTTCGAGCCGCAAGACCTGCCCGATGGCAAGCCGAACAAAGGCCGCGTGCAGGCGTATGACGGGCCGATCTACATCGCCGACGCGGCGCTTTACCTTAAATCGGCCAGACCCGAGCTGGGCATCAACGACCCGTACGAGCTCAATGAGGCGCAGTACAAGGCCGTGCTGGAACTGCTGCGCCAACAGCAACCGCTGATCCACCGTTACTGGCACGACGCCACAGTGCAGATGAGCGACGTGAAGAACGAAGGCGTGGTCGCCTCCAGTTCGTGGGGCTACATGGTCAACGGCCTGAAGGCCGAGAACCAGCCTGTGGCCTCGACCATTCCGCAGGAAGGCGCCACCGGCTGGGCCGACACCACCATGCTGCACAGCGAGGCCAAGCACCCCAACTGCGCGTACAAGTGGATGGACTGGTCGCTGCAACCCAAGGTGCAGGGCGATGTCGCGGCCTGGTTCGGCTCCTTGCCGGCAGTCCCGGCAGCCTGCACCGGCAGTGAACTGCTGGGGGCTGAAGGGTGCAAGACCAACGGCTTCGACAACTTCGACAAGATCGCCTTCTGGAAAACTCCTCAGGCCCAAGGCGGCAAGTTCGTGCCGTACAGCCGCTGGACCCAGGATTACATCGCGATCATGGGCGGGCGCTAAAGCCGGTTGAGCCTGTACCAGCCTCTTCGCGGGCACGCCCGCTCCCACAGGAACCGCGCCGTACCTGTGGGAGCGGACGCGCCGGCGAAGAGGCCAGTAGACGAGACAGAAATCGAACGGAGCCAAGGTAATGCCCCTAGCCGTCCAGTTCACCCAGGTTTCCCGCACCTTCGGCGAGGTCAAGGCCGTCGACCAGGTCAGCATCGACATCGATGACGGCGAATTTTTCTCGATGCTCGGCCCCTCCGGCTCGGGCAAGACCACCTGCCTGCGGCTGATCGCCGGCTTCGAACAACCCGACAGCGGGTCGATCCGCATCCATGGTGTCGAGGCCGCTGGCGTGCCACCCTACCAGCGCGACGTCAACACCGTGTTCCAGGACTACGCCCTGTTCCCGCACATGAACGTGCGCGACAACATCGCCTACGGCCTCAAGGTTAAGGGCGTGGCCAAGGGCGAGCGTCATGCCCGCGCCGAACAAGCGCTGGCCATGGTTGCCCTGGCCGGCTACGGCGAACGCAAACCGGCGCAACTCTCCGGCGGCCAGCGCCAGCGCGTTGCCCTGGCCCGCGCCTTGGTCAACCGGCCACGGGTACTGCTGCTCGATGAACCGCTGGGCGCGCTCGACCTGAAGCTGCGCGAACAGATGCAGGGCGAATTGAAGAAACTGCAGCGTCAGCTGGGCATCACCTTCATCTTCGTCACCCACGACCAGACCGAAGCACTGTCGATGTCGGACCGGGTGGCGGTGTTCAACCGCGGGCGCATCGAGCAGGTCGACACGCCGCGTAACCTGTACATGAAACCGGCGACCACCTTCGTCGCCGAATTCGTCGGCACCTCCAATGTCATACGGGGCGACCTCGCCGTACAGCTCAGTGGCAGTCGCTCACCGTTTTCCATTCGCCCGGAGCATATCCGCCTGGTGGAGCAGGCCGGCCAGGCGCATGACGTCCAGCTCAGTGGCCTGCTGCGCGATATCCAGTACCAGGGCAGCGCCACGCGCTATGAGGTGCCGCTGGACAACGGTCAGCTGCTGGCTGTGAGCCACGCCAACGACCGCTGGCAGGCGCTACCGCAGCCCTGGCAGGCCGGCCAGCAGGTGCAGGTGCGCTGGCCGCGCGAGGCGATGACCGCGCTGCAGGAAACTGTCCTGGCTGAGGCGCGCTGACATGCGCCATCTGTCCGACCTGCTGTACCGGCGCCCCAATCTCTACCTGGCACTGTTGCTGATCCCGCCGCTGACCTGGTTCGGCGCCATCTACCTGGGCTCGCTGCTAGGCCTGCTGTGGCAAGGGTTCTACACCTTCGACGACTTCACCATGGCGGTTACCCCGGAACTGACCCTGGGCAACTTCGCCGCGCTGTTCAACCCGTCGAACTTCGACATCATCCTGCGCACCCTGGCCATGGCCGTGGCGGTCTCGCTGGCCAGTGCGGTGCTGGCCTTCCCCATCGCCTACTACATGGCGCGCTACACCAGCGGCAAGACCAAGGCGTTCTTCTACATTGCGGTCATGATGCCGATGTGGGCCAGCTACATCGTCAAGACCTACGCCTGGACCCTGCTGCTGGCCAAGGGAGGAGTGGCCCAGTGGTTCATCCAGCAACTGCACCTGGGTGCGCTGCTGGAGGCCGTGCTGGCCGTACCCGGGGTTGGCGGCAGCACGTTGTCGACCTCGCACCTGGGGCGCTTCATGGTCTTCGTGTACATCTGGCTGCCGTTCATGATCCTGCCCATCCAGGCCTCGCTGGAGCGCCTGCCGCCCTCGTTGCTGCAGGCTTCGGCAGACCTTGGAGCCAGGCCCGGGCAAACGTTCCGGCAAGTGATCCTGCCGCTGTCGATCCCCGGCATCGCCGCCGGCTCGATCTTCACGTTCTCGCTGACGTTGGGCGACTTCATCGTGCCGCAGCTGGTCGGCCCACCGGGTTACTTCATCGGCAGCATGGTCTATGCCCAGCAAGGGGCGATCGGCAACATGCCGATGGCGGCAGCCTTCACCCTGGTGCCGATCGTGCTGATCGCGGTGTACCTGTCCATCGTCAAGCGGTTGGGGGCCTTCGATGCACTCTGAAAAAGCGTCTGTCGGCTTGCGCCTGGCGGCCTGGGGCGGGTTGCTGTTCTTGCACTTCCCGATCCTGATCATCTTCCTGTACGCCTTCAACACCGAGGATGCGGCGTTCAGCTTCCCACCCAAGGGCTTCACCCTCAACTGGTTCAGCGTGGCCCTCGCCCGCCCCGACGTGCTCGATGCCATCAAGCTGTCGCTGCAGGTGGCCTGCCTGGCCACGCTGATCGCGCTGGTGCTCGGCACCCTGGCCTCGGCGGCGCTGTACCGGCGCAGCTTCTTCGGCAAGGAGAGCATCTCGCTGATGCTGATCCTGCCCATCGCCCTGCCCGGGATCATCACGGGCATTGCCCTGCTCTCGGCATTCAAGAGCCTGGGTGTAGAACCCGGCGTGTTGACCATCGTCATAGGCCACGCCACGTTCTGCGTGGTGATCGTCTACAACAACGTGATCGCGCGCCTGCGGCGCACCTCGCAGAGCCTGATCGAGGCGTCCATGGACCTTGGTGCCGACGGCTGGCAGACCTTCCGCTACATCATCCTGCCCAACCTCGGCTCAGCCCTGCTGGCCGGGGGCATGCTGGCGTTCGCCCTGTCGTTCGACGAGATCATCGTCACCACCTTCACCGCCGGCCACGAGCGGACCTTGCCGATCTGGCTGCTCAACCAGCTCAGCCGCCCCCGCGACGTGCCGGTGACCAACGTGGTCGCCATGCTGGTGATGCTGGTGACCATGCTGCCGATCCTCGGCGCCTATTACCTGACCCGTGGCGGCGAAAGCGTCGCGGGCAGTGGCAAATGACCCTCAAGGAGTCCCTCATGCAAACCCGAATGCTGATCAACGGTAAGCTGGTCGCCGGCGAAGGCCCTGCCTGGACTGTACTCAATCCAGCCGAAGGCAGCGCCCTGGCGCAAATCAACGAAGCCACCGAGGCCCAGGTCGATACCGCCGTGCGCGCCGCCGACCAGGCTTTCGACAGCTGGTCTCAGACCAGCCCCAAGGAGCGCTCGCTGGTGCTGCTGGCGCTGGCCGACACCCTCGAAGCCCATGGCGATGAACTGGCCCGACTCGAGTCGCAGAACTGCGGCAAGCCGTTTGCCGCGGCCCTGAATGATGAAATCCCGGCCATCGCCGACGTATTCCGCTATTTTGCCGGCGCCGCACGCTGCCTCGGCGGTTCGGCGGCGGGTGAATACCTGCCGGGCCATACCTCGATGATCCGCCGCGACCCGCTGGGCGTGGTGGCTTCGATTGCGCCGTGGAACTACCCGTTGATGATGCTGGCGTGGAAGGTCGCCCCGGCCTTGGCAGCGGGTAATACGGTAGTCATCAAACCCTCCGAGCTGACCCCGCTGACCGCCCTGCGCCTGGGCGAACTGGCCAAGGACCTGTTGCCGCCCGGTGTGCTCAACATCCTGTTCGGCCGTGGGCAGACGGTCGGCAACCCGCTGGTCACCCACCCCAAGGTGCGCATGGTCTCGCTGACCGGCTCCATTCCCACCGGCGCGCATATCATTGGCGCCACTGCCAGCAGTGTGAAACGCATGCATATGGAATTGGGCGGCAAGGCGCCGGTGCTGGTGTTCGATGATGCCGATATCGACGCAGCCATCGATGGCATCCGCACGTTCGGCTTCTACAACGCCGGCCAGGACTGCACGGCGGCCTGCCGCCTGTATGTGCAGGCGGGTATCTACGAGCGCTTCGTCGAGCGCCTGGGCAAGGCCGTTTCCAGCCTCAAGGCCGGCCTGCAGGATGCCGAGGACACCGAACTCGGCCCGCTGATCAGCGCCCAGCACCGCGACAAGGTGGCCGGCCTGGTCCAGCGTGCCATCGCCCAGCCGCATATCCGCCTGGTGACGGGCGGCAAGGTGATTGCGGGGGATGGCTTCTTCTTCGAACCGACCGTACTGGCCGACGCCTTGCAGGATGACGAGATCGTGCGCAACGAGGTGTTTGGCCCGGTGGTCTCGGTGACCCGCTTCAGCACCGAAGAGCAGGCGCTGGAATGGGCCAACGACTCCGATTACGGCCTGGCATCATCGGTGTGGACCGGCGACACCGGCCGCGCCCACCGCCTGGCGGCGCGCTTGCAGTATGGCTGCACCTGGGTCAACACCCACTTCATGCTGGTCAGTGAAATGCCCCATGGGGGACAGAAGCATTCGGGGTATGGCAAGGACATGTCGATGTATGGGCTGGAGGATTACACCTGTGTGCGGCATGTGATGATCAAGCATTGAACGTAATGCCTGGATTGAGGCGGGACCTCAATCCAGGAGCTTTCCTACATTGCGTCAAGCCCATCTCTTGCTTTCGTTATCTTGTGATCATCGAAAACCTACGATCTGGAAGCCAGAAGGCATGGAATATCTGGGACACAAGGCAGTAGTGAAATACAGCAAAGAGGGTCGGAGGTAAAACACAACCTCCGAAATCAACGCGACCACTGTGGGAGCGGCTTTAGCCGCGAACACCGGCAAAGCCGGTGCCAGCCACCGCGTTGCCTGCTTCGCGGCTAAAGCCGCTCCCACAGGAATCGCGGCGCGCCCTGGCGGACATTAGTTTCCTGTGCGACAGCGCAGCCTGCAGAGCTGGGTAATCTCCCACAGGAACCGCACTGAGTCGGCGGCCTTAATCAATCCCGCAAATCGGACTCGTGAATCGGGTTGGCGCGGCTGGTCGCCCGTTGGTACTGCGCCGGCCAGGTGGCTTTATTACCCCCCAGATCATCATCGGCATGCAACGGCCAGTAAGGATCGCGCAGCAGCTCACGGGCCAGGAAGATCACGTCAGCCTGCCCGGTGCGCAGAATGTGCTCGGCCTGAGCCGGTTCGGTGATCATGCCGACAGTGCCGGTGGCGATCTCCGCTTCCTTGCGCACGCGCTCGGCGAAACGGGTTTGGTAACCGGGGCCAGTGGGGATTTCGGCGTTGACCGAGGTACCACCGGAGGACACATCGATCAGGTCGACACCCAACACTCGCAGGCGACGAGCCAGTTCGACGGTTTCATCCGGGTTCCAGCCGTCCTCTACCCAGTCGGTCGCCGATACCCGCACGAACAGCGGCAATTCCGCCGGCCAGACCTCGCGCACCGCTTTCACCACCTCCAGGGTCAGGCGAATGCGGTTTTCGAAACAACTGCCGTAGTCATCGCGGCGCTGGTTGCTCAGCGGCGAGAGGAACTGGTGCAGCAGATAACCATGGGCGGCGTGGATTTCGACCACTTTGAAACCGGCCTTGAGCGCCCGCTCGGTCGAGGCGACGAAGGCATTGATCACATCCTGGATCTCGTCCTTGCTCAACTCGCGAGGCGGTGTGTGTTGCGGGTCAAAGGCAATCTTCGACGGCCCCACGGGCTGCCAGCCGCCGTCTTCGAGCTTCACACTGCCCTGCTTGCCCAGCCAGGGCCGATAGGTGCTGGCCTTGCGCCCGGCGTGTGCCAGCTGGATGCCGGGGACGGCGCCCTGAGCGGTGATGAAACGGGTGATGCGCTGCAACGGGACGATCTGGGCGTCGTTCCAAAGGCCGAGGTCTTCGGCTGTGATGCGGCCATCGGCAGTCACCGCGACGGCTTCGCTGATGACCAGGCCAGCGCCACCCACGGCGCGGCTGCCCAAGTGAACGAGATGCCAATCGTTGGCCAGGCCATCGATGGCGGAATACTGGCACATCGGCGAAACCGCGATGCGGTTGGGCAGCGTCAGCTGACGCAGGGTGTAAGGCTCGAGCAGCAGGCTCATGAGGGCACCTCCCAAGGACTCCAATGGTGATCCGGCCCGGACACTCAAGTGCACATCCCTGGCCCGGTACCGGTCATTAATCAGACTAGACCAGATTGATGGGGGAGAAGGTTCACCGGGATTGCTTACTGGTCCGACGCATGCATCAGATACTTCCTACACATATGAACTAGCGGTGCCTGATTAAGGAAAATATCCTACAAGCCCTGTCGACTCGCGTCTGATTGTCCCTGGAAACACCGCCCTTTAGGCTTTTTCGGGTCGCTGATGTTTAGCGTCCGGGGGTGGAATCCTGGTCAATTACTGAGTTGCTGCCGTCATGGCAGTTGTGCGCGGGAGGCCGCAAAGCCTACCGGGTTTACTCGTAGCCTGGATTCCACACCGCGTACAACTGCCACCCTTCGTGTGGAATCGGAGAGGTTGGCCAATCGGTAACCCTACGAGTCGGTTCATATGAAAAAAATAGTCCCCGATCCACCCCGTCATTTCGACCTTCCCTCCGGCGAGCCCCTCACCCATGCCATCAGCGAGGGCATCGTGCCCATCGACCACGTGGTGATGAACGTCACCCACTACTGATGCTTGCCTATAACCATTGCCACCGAACCCTCGACGCCATTGAAGATGACCGCACCCGGGAATCGTTGGTGAACGGACTGCGTGCGATGCAGATTGCCTGGGGCCAGGCGGATGCGCTGTCGCTGGCTCTGGAGCGGAGTACCGGCCTGCATTGAAGTTGGGTTTGCTGGCCTCTTCGCGGGCATGCCCGCTCCCACAGTTGATCACAGGCATCGAGACTTGTGCAGTACCTGTGGGAGCGGGCGCGCCCGCGAAGAGGCCATGACAGGCAATCAAGAAATTTCAGGAGAGGAATCGATGAGCACAGACGACACCCAATTCACTGTCGGCAAAACCACCTTCTTCCAAGGCGAACACCAGACCCATCCCCTGTTCCGCATCGAGCCAGGCATTCCCTGCCGGGATGCCCGTGAGCAGGCCTCGGAGTTGATGGGCTATGTAAGAGAGCTGACCATCATCGGCCTGATGGATGAAAAACCGATGATGATCTGGGCATCCCATTACCTGAGTGCCATGGCCAAAGCACTGATGGATGATGCCGAGTTAGGGATGGCACGTTAACTAACGTGTCAGGGCGGCTAGGTGTACGCCGAAAGGGTTGCGGCGCCTATGAGATCGAGCGCCGCGCGGGCGGCGCTCGATATGTGCCCCACCGCAAAAACCAAGGCAGGCACCTGGCGATAGACTCAGCGCGGCTCCATATGCGCAATCATCAACTGCACACTCTCATTCCCACGAAACTCGTTCACATCCAGCTTGTACGCCAGCTCCACCCAACGCACCGTCGGGTTCGGCCACACATCGCGGTCAATACCAAAGGCAATGCCATCCAGCCGCACCGATCCGCACTCGCTCTTGAGCACCACCTTCAAGTGCCGCTCACCGACCACACGCTGCTCCACCAACTGGAACACCCCATGGAACAGCGGCTCGGGGAAGTGCTGCCCCCAAGGCCCGGCATTGCGCAGGGCCTTGGCCAGGTCGAGGTGGAATTCCTCCACCGCCAGGCTGCCGTCCGAGAGCAGACGACCGGTCAGGTCCTCTTCACGCAACTGGCGCCGGACTTCTTCATCGAAGGCTTCGGCAAACGCCGGGAAGTTGCTTTCCGGCAGGGACAACCCCGCCGCCATGGCATGCCCGCCGAACTTGCTGATCAACTGCGGATGACGCGCTGCCACCGCATCCAGCGCGTCGCGAATGTGGAAGCCCGGCACCGAACGCGCCGAGCCCTTGAGCATGCCGTCGCCAGCATCGGCGAAGGCGATGGTCGGCCGGTGGTAACGCTCTTTCAGGCGCGAGGCGAGAATCCCGATCACGCCTTGGTGCCAATCGGCATCGAACAGGCACAAGCCATAAGGCATGGACTCGACCGGCAAATCCTTGAGCTGGGCCAAGGCCTCGCGCTGCATGCCCTGCTCGATCGACTTGCGGTCCTGGTTCAGGTCATCCAGCTGCTGGGCCATGTCCTGGGCCAGGGCTGCGTCTTCGCACAGCAGGCATTCGATGCCCAGGCTCATGTCGTCCAGGCGCCCGGCAGCATTGAGCCGTGGGCCGAGGATAAAGCCAAGGTCGGTGGAAGTGATGCGCCGGTGGTCGCGTCGTGCCACCTCCAGGATGGCCTTCAGGCCAGGCCGCGCGCGGCCGGCGCGAATGCGCTCCAGGCCCTGGTGGACGAGGATGCGGTTGTTGGCATCCAGCGGCACTACGTCGGCCACACTGCCCAGGGCGACCAGGTCGAGCAGCTCGCCGATGTTCGGCTGCGGCTGCGTTTCGTAACGCCCCATACTGCGCAACCGGGCGCGCAAGGCCATGAGCACGTAGAAGATCACCCCGACGCCGGCCAGCGACTTGCTCGGGAAGTCGCAGCCAGGCTGGTTCGGGTTGACGATGGCATCGGCGTTCGGCAACTGCTGGCCCGGCAGGTGGTGGTCGGTGACCAGCACCTTGAGCCCGGCCGCCTTGGCAGCCGCAACACCCTCGACGCTGGAGATACCGTTGTCGACGGTCACCAGCAGGTCCGGCTGACGCTCGAGCGCGACCTTGACGATCTCCGGGGTCAGGCCGTAGCCGTATTCGAAACGGTTGGGCACCAGGTAGTCGACGTGGGCCGCGCCCAGCAGACGCAGGCCAAGCACGCCGACGGTGCTGGCAGTGGCGCCGTCGGCGTCGAAGTCACCAACGATGAGGATACGCTGGCGCTGGTCGAGGGCTTCGACAAGCAGGTCCACCGCGGCCTCGATGCCCTTGAGCTGCTGATACGGCACCAGCCGCGCCAGGCTCTTGTCCAGTTCGGCCTCGGACTGCACGCCACGGGCGGCGTACAGGCGAGTCAGCAGGGGTGGCAGATTACCCAGCAATGGCAGGGTCGGGGGCAGCGGGCGGGGTTCGATACGCATGGTGTCTTCGGCAGTCAGGTGTCAGTCGGTTCAGCCACGCTCACCGAGCAGCCATTGCAGTTGCACTTCGTGCTGGCCACGGTCATCGGTGACGAACACCGTGCCTTCGCTGATCATCACATCCCATTTGATGGTGCGCGGCATGTCGGTGGCCAGGACTTCCAGCACTTCCTGCGGCACGGCGGCAATGCTCAGGTTCTTCAGGCCCTTGACTGCCCCCACCACCTTGCCTTCCCACACCCGCAGGCTGCCGTAGGCCAGCAGGCTGGTGCGTTCGGTACGGCGTGAGCACCAGGTCAGGCGGTCGGCATCCGGCTGGCCGACTTCGATCCAGTGCAGGATGCGGTCATCCAGGCTCTTTTCCCACAGCGCCGCTTCATCGACATCGGACAGGCCACGGCCGAACGACAGGTTCTCGTTGTACCACAGCGCATAGGCCAGCAGGCGCACGGCCATGCGCTCTTCGGTTTCCGAAGGGTGACGGGCAATGGTCTGGCGGACGTTTTCATATACGCCGCGATCGAGGTCGGTCAGATTCAGTTCGAATTTGTAGGTGGTGGACGGCTGGGCCATGGTCGAATGGGCTTCGTGCGTAAAGAAAAGGCCGCTAGTCTAACCGATCCTGCCTGCGCTTGCGCCGGGGCAGTATCGGCCGCTTCGGACCTATGCTAAAACCACGGCTCTGACCAGTTGCCACGGATGCCTAATGTCTACGCCCAGCAAACCCCTCGCCGGCTTGAAAGTCATCGAACTCGGCACCCTGATCGCCGGGCCGTTCGCCTCGCGGATCTGCGCCGAATTCGGCGCTGAAGTGATCAAGGTAGAGTCGCCGGACGGCGGCGACCCGCTGCGCAAGTGGCGCAAGCTGTACGAGGGCACATCACTGTGGTGGTTCGTGCAGGCGCGCAACAAACAGTCGCTGACGCTCAACCTCAAGCACCCCGAAGGCCGGGAGGTGCTCAAGCGCCTGCTCGGCGAGGCCGACATCCTGATCGAGAATTTCCGCCCAGGCGTGCTGGAGAAACTTGGCCTGGGCTGGGACGTGCTGCACGCCCTCAACCCGCGCCTGGTCATGGTGCGCCTGTCCGGCTTCGGCCAGACCGGGCCGATGAAGGATCAGCCGGGCTTCGGTGCGGTCGGTGAATCGATGGGCGGGTTGCGCTACATCACCGGCTTCGACGACCGCCCGCCCGTGCGCACCGGGATTTCCATCGGTGATTCGATCGCTGCGCTGTGGGGCGTGATTGGCGCACTGATGGCGCTGCGTCATCGCGAAGTCAATGGCGGCCAGGGCCAGGTGGTGGACGTGGCCCTGTACGAAGCGATCTTCGCCATGATGGAAAGCATGGTGCCGGAGTTCGACGTGTTCGGCTTCATCCGCGAGCGTACCGGCAACATCATGCCCGGCATCACGCCCTCTTCCATCCACACCAGCGCCGACGGCAAGCATGTGCAGATCGGCGCCAACGGTGACGCCATCTTCAAGCGCTTCATGCAGGCCATAGGCCGTGCCGACCTGGCCGACGACCCGAGCCTGGCCAGCAACGACGGCCGCGATGCCCGGCGCGACGAGCTGTACGGGGTGATCGACCGCTGGGCCAACAGCCTGCCGCTGGACCAGCTGATGCAGGTGCTCAACGACGCGCAAGTGCCGGCCAGCCGTATCTACTCGGCCGAGGACATGTTCAGCGACCCGCAGTACCTGGCCCGCGAGATGTTCCTGCAGGCGCGCCTGCCAGACGGAAAGCCGTTCAAGATGCCGGGTATCGTGCCCAAGCTTTCGGATACCCCGGGCTCTGCCGAATGGGTAGGTCCGACGTTGGGTGAACACACCGATAGCGTGCTGGCTGGCCTGGGCTACGACCAGGCGGCGATCGCCAGTCTGCGCCAGGCGGGCACGGTCTGAAGCGGCTGCCGATGCGTTCGCCAGCCCTGTTTTGCGCGCTGCTGCTTGCCCTGCTGGTAACGCCGGCACACGCCAAGGAACGCCTGCTGTGGCTGGTGCGCGACCTGCCGCCCTTCACCGTGTTCGAAGGCACGGAGAAAGGCCAGGGGGTTATCGACCAGATGCTGCCGCTGCTGATCGAGCAGATGCCCGAATACGAGCACAGCATCATCCGGGTAAACCGTGCGCGTGGGCTCCAGATGCTCCAGGACCCGTCCAGCTTCACCTGCGACCCGACGCTGCTGTGGACTGCAGAGCGGGCGAAGTTCGTGCAGTTCTCGCAACCGATGCTTGGCGTGCTGAGTAGCGGCGTGGTGGTGCGCAAGAGTGGGCAGTCGCTGCTGGCACCCTACCTTGATGGCCAGCAGGTCGACCTCAAGGGCTTGCTCGGCAATACCTCGCTGAAGCTGGGCATCGTCGCCGAGCGCAGCTACAGCAGCCAGGTCGACGAAATCCTGCGACAGCTGCCCGACTCGGCGTTCAGCCGCCACTACGGCAACGATGCCACCGCCAACCTGTTGCAGATGCAACAGCTCGGGCGCCTGCAACTGGTGCTGGGCTACTGGCCTGAGTTGCGCTACCTGATTCAGCAACAAGGCGGCTCGCCGGCGGACTATCAGTTCCATCCGATCCAGGGTGTGACCCGCTATCAGGTTCTGCATGTAGGCTGCTCGGACACGCCACTGGGGCGCACCGCCATAAGCCACATCGACCAGTTGCTACCGGCCCTGCGCATGAATACCCTGCCCGCCCTGTACGCACACTGGCTCGACCCGGAGCTGCGCGCAGCCTATCTGGAAGAGAGCAAGCACTTTTTCGAAAGCCACTGAAAAACAGGCAAAAAGAAACCCCGGACGCTGGGGTGGACGCCCGGGGCCAATCGAAAGTCCTGATGGACTCTCCACGACAACCCGCCAGTGCCGGAGCTGTGCACTGGCCGGCTGCCCTTGATGTTTAGGATAACCCCTTCAGGCAAAGGTTCCCTGTGGCTGCTGGCGCTGTTGCAAGGCCGCGATCACACAAGGCTGCAAGCGCCCCTCGACAATCTGCAAGTCGCGGTGCAAGCCGTCTACCAGATCAATCAGCAGGCTTTGCTCCTGCAGTTGGCGTTGGCTGACGGTGCGCCGCAAGGCCGTGCCGCCGAGGCTGTCGTACACGGTCAATTGACGGTTGCCGTTGGCATCCGTGACACCCAGCATGGCCTGGTACGGCGTTAGTGCGTCGTTGAGCAGTCTGCAGATTCTTTCCATCCGGATCACTCGCATGTAATGGGACATGAAGGAACTGACCAGCACGCGTGGCGAAAAGTTCGTTGCCCCCGGCTGTTTCAGTGAGGATGCGCGGGCGACGTGACAGTTTGAATACGTTGCAGGGCTCGTTGCCAGCGCCGGACTGGCAGCGGCCAAGGGAGGTCGGCAAGGACCCACAGGCCCTGGCGTCGGGCTTCATGGGCGAGGTTCGGGGAACCCGCGTTGGCATGCCCGACAAACAGCACGGCGCGAGTGCGACAGGCCCGTTCGAGCAAGGCCAGGCCATCGGTCACCGCATGCTCGAGAATCAGCAGGTCAGCGCGCGGTGGACGGGCCAGGCAACTGTCGAGGTCGGCCAGGTCGTGGGTGACGCGCACATTGAACAGGCCCATGGCGTTGCAGGCCTGGTGCAGGAGGATCTTGTGGGATGGGCGTGCCGGGTGAATCAACACGAAGGGCTGTCGCATGTGCCGCTCCTAGGGAAGGACCGGCCACTCTAGGCAAGGCTTTTAAAGCCTTACATAGGACAATTCTGCAAAAGGGGTAGGAAGTTTTTGAAATCCGGGGCTGCATTGCAGCCCCGAAAACCGTGCGATTACAAAGGCTTGCCGCGATTACCATGCTGGCTGACAAAGGCTTGAACAGCCTTCAGATCATTGGCCAGGACGGTGCAGCGCTCTTCACGGCTGAACAGGTCGCTCAGGTGCGCCGGCAACTCCAGCGCCTTGCCAACACCGGCCTTCTCCACCGCCTCAGGGAACTTGACCGGGTGGGCGGTGCCCAGCACCACCATCGGCGTGTCCAGGCTGCGGCGGCACTCGCGGGCGGCCTTGACACCGATCGCGGTGTGCGGGTCGAGCACCTCACCCGTGGCGGCAAACACCTCGGCGATGGTCTCGCAGGTCTGCTCGTCGCTGACTGCCAGCGAATCGAACAGCTTGCGTGCCTCGGTCCAGCGGTCCTGCTCGACGCTGAAGCCGCCGCCCTGCTTGAAGGTCGCCATCAGCTCGGCCAGCGCGGCGCCGTTGCGACCGTGCAGGTCGAACAGCAGGCGCTCGAAGTTGGACGACACCATGATGTCCATCGACGGCGACAAGGTCGCGTGCAGGGTTTCCTTGACGTACTGGTTGCCGCTCATGAAGCGGTGCAGGATGTCGTTGCGGTTGGTGGCGACGATCAGCTGGCTGACCGGCAGGCCCATGTTGCGCGCCAGATAACCGGCGAAGATATCGCCGAAGTTGCCGGTCGGCACCGAGAATGCCACCGAACGGGCCGGGCCGCCCAGCTGCAGGGCCGCATGGAAGTAATAGACGATCTGGGCCATGATCCGCGCCCAGTTGATCGAGTTGACCGCGACCAGGCGGGTGCCCTTGAGGAACGACTGGTCGGCGAAGCTGGCCTTGACCATTTCCTGGCAGTCGTCGAAGTTGCCTTCGATGGCGATGTTGTGGACGTTGTCGCCGAACAGGGTGGTCATCTGCCGACGCTGCACTTCCGACACACGCTGGTGCGGGTGCAGGATGAAGATGTCGACATTTTCGCAGCTGCGGCAGCCTTCGATGGCGGCCGAACCGGTGTCACCGCTGGTGGCGCCGATGATCACCACACGCTCGTTGCGCTTGGCCAGCACGTGGTCGAGCAGGCGACCGAGCAGTTGCAGGGCGAAGTCCTTGAAGGCCAGGGTCGGACCATGGAACAGCTCCAGGACCCACTCGTTGCTGTTCAGTTGACGCAGCGGGGCGACCGCAGCGTGGGCGAACTCGCCGTAGGTTTCTTCGAGGATCTTCTTGAAGTCGGCGTCGGCGATGCTGCCTTCGACGAACGGGCGCATCACCCGGAAGGCCAGCTCGTGATACGGCAGGCCGGCCCAGGAGGCGATTTCTTCCTGGGTGAAGCGAGGCAGGTTCTCAGGGACGTAAAGGCCGCCGTCGCTGGCCAGGCCAGCCAGCAGCACGTCTTCGAAATTCAGGGCCGGAGCCTGGCCGCGGGTACTGATATAGCGCATGGGTGCAAACCTTCGATGCTAGGGCCGCCCGAGCGGCCCGATTGGCAGATTAATTCAACTGTTCGACGCGAATGCGTACAACCTTGCCGACCACGTCCTGCAGGGCTTCCAGCGCGACGATGGCGTCGTTGATGCGCTGCTCGACCACACCGTGGGTCAGCAGGATCATCGGCACCAGGCCGTCCTGCTCCTCGGCTTCCTTCTGCATGATCGACTCGATGTTGATGCCGCGCTCCGAGAGGATGCTCGCCACCTGGGCCAGCACGCCCGGATGGTCCTTGGCCTGGATGCGCAGGTAGTAGGCGCTTTCGCAGGCTTCGATCGGCAGGATCGGATGGGCCGACAACGAGTCTGGCTGGAAGGCCAGGTGCGGCACGCGGTTTTCCGGGTCGGAGGTCATGGCACGGACCACGTCGACCAGGTCACCTACCACCGACGACGCTGTTGGCTCCATGCCGGCGCCAGCGCCGTAGTACAGGGTCGAACCGGCGGCGTCGCCGTTGACCATGACCGCGTTCATCACGCCGTTGACGTTGGCGATCAGGCGGTCGGCCGGGATCAGCGTCGGGTGCACGCGCAGCTCGATGCCTTCGGCGGTGCGACGGGCCACGCCCAGGTGCTTGATGCGGTAGCCCAGCGCTTCGGCGTAATTCACGTCAGCGGTGGTCAGCTGGGTGATGCCTTCGGTGTAGGCCTTGTCGAACTGCAGCGGGATGCCAAAGGCGATGGACGCCAGGATGGTCAGCTTGTGCGCGGCATCGATGCCTTCGACGTCGAAGGTCGGGTCGGCTTCGGCATAGCCCAGCGCCTGGGCTTCGGCCAGCACGTCGGGGAAGGCGCGGCCTTTTTCACGCATTTCGGTGAGGATGAAGTTGCCGGTGCCGTTGATGATGCCGGCCAGCCAGTTGATGCGGTTGGCCGACAGACCTTCGCGGATCGCCTTGATCACCGGGATACCACCGGCCACTGCGGCTTCGAAGGCAACGATAACCCCCTTCTCGCGCGCCTTGGCAAAGATCTCGTTACCGTGCACGGCGATCAGCGCCTTGTTGGCGGTCACCACGTGCTTGCCATTCTCGATGGCCTTGAGCACCAGGTCACGCGCCACGGTGTAGCCACCGATCAGCTCGATGACAATGTCGATCTCCGGGTTGCTCGCAACGTCGAACACATCAGCGGTAATGGGGGTACCGGTAATCTGGCAGTTCGGGTTCTGCGAGCGCATGGCAATCTGTGCCACTTCAATACCGCGCCCGGCACGGCGGGCAATCTCCTCGGCGTTGCGCTGAAGTACATTGAAGGTTCCGCCACCGACGGTCCCCAACCCACAGATGCCTACTTTGACCGGTTTCACTGTGAACTCCCCATTGAACGGCCGGCGCCTTCACCGACCGTGAAACATGCCGTCACCCCATGACGACGGCGTATTGAATTGATTACTTGGCGGCCTGCTGCTGGCCATCCAGGGCCAGTTTGGCCACCTGCGGTGCGGGCTGGTAGCCCGGGATCACATGGCCGTTCTCGAGCACGATGGCCGGCGTGCCGTTGACGCCGATCTGCTGGCCCAGCTGGAACTGCTTGCTGACCGGGTTGGCGCACTTGGCGGCCTTGATTTCCTTGCCTTCGACCATCTTGTCCATCGCCGCGCGGCGATCGCTGGAGCACCAGACTGCCTGCAGCTGCTCGTCACCAGGCGAGCCGAGGCCCTGGCGCGGGAAGGCGACATAGCGCACTTCGATACCGCGGCGGTTGAGCTCGGGCACTTCGGCGTGCAGCTTGTGGCAATACGGGCAGGTGGTGTCGGTGAAGACGGTGATGTGCGACTTGGTCTCGCCCTTGGCAGGATAGACAACGGTCTCGGCGGCCGGAATGCCGTTGATGAGCTTGGCGACGCCCTGACGCTCGGTTTTCTCGGTCAGGTTGACCGGCTTGCCGTCCTGCAACTGGTACAGGTAGCCCTGCATGACGTACTGGCCGTCGGCGCTGGCATACAGCACACGGCCGCCCTGCAGCTTGACTTCATAGAGGCCATTGAGCGGGCTGCTGCCGACGCTTTCCACCGGTACTTCGAGTTCGAGGTTCTGCAACGACTTGCGGATAGCCTGCTCGGCGCTGGCATTGCTGTCAGCCGCGGCAACGGCAAAGGTACTGGCCAGCGCCAACACGGCGGCGGCGAAAATATGGGTCACGCGCATGGGGAACTCCTGGAGGCGGACAGGGGCCGGAGGGCGTCACCTGCAAAAAAAAATGCGGCGACCGTGCGGCCCTTGATGCAAACCGCCCAAGCCTACCACATCGCGCTGCGGATGAAGGGGCCTGCAAGGACCGGTCGGCGGAACATGAAAAACATTCATCCACGCGGATGGTGCTGGGCGTGCAACTGCTGCAGCCGCGCCTTGGCTACATGGGTATAGATTTGCGTGGTGGAGAGGTCGCTGTGGCCCAGCAGCATCTGCACCACACGCAGGTCGGCACCGTGGTTGAGCAGGTGGGTGGCGAAAGCATGGCGCAGGGTATGCGGCGACAGCGGCTTGTCGATGCAGGCCACCCGCGCCTGGTGCTTGATGCGGTGCCAGAAAGTCTGGCGAGTCATCTGCTCGCCGCGCTGACTGGGGAACAGTACGTCGCTGGGGCGGCCGTTCAGCAGTTCGGCGCGGCCATCACGCAGGTAGCGCTCCAGCCAGACCACCGCCTCCTCGCCCATTGGCACCAGGCGTTCCTTGCTGCCCTTGCCCATAACCCGCAGCACACCCTGGCGCAGGTTGACCTGGTCGAGGGTCAGGCTGACCAGTTCGCTAACGCGCAGGCCGCAGGCGTAAAGGACTTCGAGCATGGCGCGGTCGCGTTGACCGATGGCTTCGCCCAGGTCCGGGGCCTGCAGCAGGGCTTCGACGTCGGCTTCCGACAGTGATTTGGGCAAGGGCCGACCAAGTTGCGGCATGTCGACCTGCAGGGTCGGGTCGACGGCGACCAGCTTTTCCCGCAGCAAATAGCGGAAGAAGCCTCGCAGCCCGGAGAGAAAGCGCGCAGTGGAGCGAGGTTTGTAACCTTGGTCCAGGCGCCAGGCCAAGTGATCAAGAATCAGTTCGCGGCCGGCGTCGGGCAGCGCTACCGAATGCGCCTGGAGCCAGCCGTTGAACAGGGCAAGGTCGCTGCGGTAGGAGGTGCGGGTGTTGTCGGACAGACCTTTTTCGAGCCACAGGGCGTCGAGGAACTGGTCGATCAGGGGGTGGTCTAGGGCGGGCATGCAGGGCTGCTGGGTGTTGAAGTTGGGCCTAGTGTTTCACAGCAGCTCATAGGTTGTCTGTACTGGCCCTTTCGCGGGCAAGCCCGCTCCCACAGGGTTCTCCACAGAATTTGAACACTGCGCTGTACCCATGGGAGCGGGCTTGCCCGCGAAAGGGCCGGTACAGGAAAGCTCAGGCCTGGGGCAGGACCGGCACCGGGCGCTTGTCCTCGTCGATGGCGACAAAGCTGAACACCCCGTGGATCGCCCGCTCGCGGCCATCCAGGTACATGTTCTCAACGAACACATCGACCTGCACCTGCAAGCTGGTATTGCCCACCTTGACCACCGTGCCCACCAGTTCGACGATCGAACCTGCCGGGATCGGGTGCTTGAAGTCGATGCGGTCGGTGGACACGGTCACCAGCGGCAGCCGGCAGAAACGCGTTGCGGCGATGAACGACACTTCGTCCATCCAGGCCAGCGCCGTGCCGCCGAACAGTGTGTTGTGGTGGTTGGTGGTGTTGGGGAACACCGCTTTGGTCACGCGGGTCACCGACAGCTCGGTGCGGCGCTGGATTTCCTGGTCTCGGCTGCTCATATCCATCACGTTTACAGGTTTCAGAAAGCAAAAAAGCAGCCCGAAGGCTGCTTTTTTCTCGCTAGGCGGCCTTGGCCACCGGGCAAACTGTACTCAGGACAGTTTTTCCTTGATGCGAGCGGCTTTGCCGGACAGGTCGCGCAGGTAGTACAGCTTGGCTTTACGCACGTCACCACGACGTTTCACGGCCAGGCTGTCGATCTGCGGGCTGTAGGTCTGGAAGGTACGCTCAACGCCTACGCCGCTGGAGATCTTGCGCACGGTGAAGGCGCTGTTCAGACCGCGGTTACGCTTGGCGATAACAACGCCTTCGAACGCCTGCAGACGGGAACGATCACCTTCCTTCACTTTAACCTGGACGACGATGGTGTCGCCTGGTGCGAAGGTCGGGATTTCCTTGTTCATCTGCTCGGCTTCGAGCTGCTGGATGATCTTGTTGGTCATGCTGTGCTCCTAAGATGGATACTTGATCCACCATCGATACGTTTAACTATCGTCCCGCTCGCGGAGATATTCCTCGAGCAGCTTCTTCTCTTCTCCAGAAAGCGAGCGACTTTCCAGAAGATCGGCGCGTCGTTCGAAGGTCCTACCAAGGGACTGCTTCATCCGCCATCGCCGGATATGTGCATGGTTGCCGCTTAGCAACACGTCGGGAACACGCTGATCCGCATACACCTCAGGTCGGGTGTAGTGCGGGCAATCCAGCAGACCGTCGGTGAAAGAGTCTTCCTCCGCCGAGTCCACATGCCCTAAAGCTCCGGGCAGCAGCCGTGTAACCGCATCGATCAGTACCATGGCCGGCAGCTCGCCACCGGAAAGCACATAGTCACCAATCGACCACTCCTCATCGACATGAGCCTCGATAAAGCGCTCGTCGATGCCTTCATAACGACCGGCGATCAGGATCAACGATTCCTGTTCGGCCAGGCCTTTGACCGCCTGCTGAGTCAGCTTGCGGCCTTGTGGCGAAAGGTAGATCACCTTCGCCGCTGCTCCGGTCGCTTGCCTGGCGCTAACCAGGGCGTCTTCCAGAGGCTTGATTTTCATCACCATGCCCGGACCACCGCCAAACGGCCGATCATCCACGGTATGGTGGCGATCTGTGGTGTAGTCCCGCGGGTTCCAGCAAGTCACCTGAAGCAACCCCTGTTTCACCGCGCGGCTGGTAATGCCGTACTCCGTGATGGCCGAGAACATCTCGGGGAACAGCGTGATGACGTCTACGCGAAGGTTACCCATCGGTTAGAAGTCCGCGTCCCACTCAACCCGCATCACGCCCGCTTCCAGGTCGATATCGAGCACGCATTGCGCCGTGTAGGGCAACAGACGCTCGCGATCATCCAGGCTGCCTGCGCAGGGTTTGACCACCATTACATCGTTCGCACCGGTCTCCAACAGGTGATCGACCTTGCCGAACAGCTGTTCGTCCTGGTTGATGACCTTCAGACCCACCAACTGGTACCAGTAGTACTCGTCGGCAGCCAGGTTGGGCAAAAGGCTCCGCGCAATGCAGATTTCGTGACCACTCAGAAGACGGGCTTCATCACGATCATCGAGGCCTTTCAACTTCACGACCAGGCCCTTTTGGGAGCCACGACCGCTGACCAGCTCGACCTGCTTTACCTTGCCTTCGTGCCGAAGCGTCCAGCGCGGATAATCCAACAGGTTTTCAATCGGATCGGTAAAGGAATACACCTTCACCTCGCCGCGAACGCCGTGAACCGAAAAAATCTTGCCAACGACGATGAGGTCGTCAGCCTTTTCTGGCGTCGCGTTCATACTACTCAGGCAGCAGCCTTGGCAGCGTCCTTCAGCAGCTGAGCAACGCGCTCAGACGGCTGTGCACCCTGGCTCAGCCAGTAGTTGACGCGCTCTTGGTTGACCGACAGCTTGACTTCGGCGCCAGCAGCGATCGGGTTGAAGAAACCTACGCGCTCAACGAAACGGCCGTCACGGGCGTTACGCGAGTTGGTCACGGTCAGGTGGTAGAATGGGCGCTTTTTCGAGCCGCCACGGGCAAGACGAATGGTTACCATGTGAACATTGTTCCTATAGTCGGTGCTGCAAATCTGAATGCCAAATAGGCACACGGGTGCCCAAAAGGCCGCATATTCTCGGGGAATACACGGACATTTGCAAATGCCTTTTTCGGCAGAGCCCTGCCCTACCGCCCAGATTTGCCGGTTAAGCCACGGAATCCGAGGCCGTTGCCCCGCCAAAGCGGGGGTTCCGGGTGCCCGCCTCTTTAAAGGCAGGCACCCTAAATAAGGGGTTACAGCTTCGGCATGCCGCCACCCGGCAGCATCCCGCCCAGGCCGCGCATCATCTTGGCCATGCCGCCCTTGGCGGAGAACTTCTTCATCATCTTCTGCATCTGCTTGTGCTGTTTGATCAGCCGGCCGATGTCCTGCACCTGGGTGCCAGAGCCAAGGGCGATGCGGCGCTTGCGCGAACCGCTGATCAGGTCTGGGTCGCGACGCTCGGCCGGGGTCATCGAGTTGATGATCGCTTCCATCTGCTTGAACTGCTTCTCGGCCGCGCCCTGGGCGTTGCCCATCTGCGACAGGTTGACCCCGCCGATGCTCGGCAGCTTGTCCATCAGGCCACCCAGGCCACCCATGTTCTTCATCTGCTGCAACTGGTCGCGGAAGTCTTCGAGGTCAAAGCCCTTGCCCTTTTTCAGCTTCTTGGCCAGCTTGTCGGCCTTGGCCTTGTCGATGGTCTGCTCGGCCTGCTCGATCAGGCTGAGCACGTCGCCCATGCCGAGGATGCGCGAAGCGACACGATCCGGGTGGAAGGGCTCGAGGGCCTCGGTCTTCTCGCCCATACCGATGAACTTGATCGGCTTGCCTGTGATGGCGCGCACCGACAGCGCGGCACCGCCACGGGCATCACCGTCGACCTTGGTCAGCACCACACCGGTCAGCGGCAGGGCCTCGCCGAACGCCTTGGCGGTGTTGGCAGCGTCCTGACCGGTCATGGCGTCGACCACGAACAGGGTCTCGATCGGCTTGACTGCGGCATGCAGGGCCTTGATCTCGTCCATCATGTCGGCGTCGATGTGCAGGCGACCGGCGGTGTCGACAATGACCACGTCGATGAACTTTAGCTTGGCTTCGCGGATCGCAGCTTCGGCGATGGCCACCGGCTTCTGGCTGATGTCGGACGGGAAGAAGGTCACGCCGATGTCGCTGGCCAGGGTTTCCAGCTGCTTGATCGCCGCCGGGCGATAGACGTCGGCGGAAACCACCATCACGCTCTTCTTCTTGCGCTCCTTGAGAAAGCGCGCCAGCTTGCCGGCTGTGGTGGTCTTACCGGCACCCTGCAGGCCGGCCATCAGTACCACCGCTGGCGGTGCGGCGTTCAACGCGAGGTCTTCGTTGGCCGCGCCCATCAGGCTTTCCAGCTCGGCCTGGACGATCTTCACGAACGCCTGGCCCGGAGTCAGGCTGCGCGACACCTCGGTGCCGACCGCACGGTCCTTGACGCTGTTGACGAAATCCTTGACCACCGGCAGGGCAACGTCGGCCTCGAGCAGGGCCATGCGCACTTCGCGCAACGTGTCCTTGATGTTGTCTTCGGTCAGCTTGGCCTTGCCGGTGACATGGCGCAGCGTCTGTGACAGGCGGTCGGTCAGGTTTTCGAACATGGTGATCCTTTCAGGCCCAGTAAAAGCCGAGGTTTGTCAGGCGCCCGAGGGGAAATGCACACCCGTGAGGCACAGCAAGGCGGCGATTATAACGAAGTGCGGCGGCGGCGCACACCTTGGGAGATGGTCGGTGCCTGCTCCGGCCTCTTCGCGGGCGCGCCCGCTCCCACAGTGGGAGCCTGTGTTGTACCTGTGGGAGCGGGCATGCCCGCGAATGCCCCGACACAAGCCTTCAGTCTTCCTTGACCAGCGGAATCTATGCCAAACTCCGTCTCTTTCAGGGCTCTGCAACCAGGACTTATGGTTTCCTCACCCAGCCTCATCCCCAACCTGATCGCCGCCGTCTTATATATAGCTGCGGCCATCTATCAGGGCACCTACCTGGCCCAGGGCCGCAAGGCCGACAAACGCCTGCTCGGCCTGCTCGGCGCCCTCGCCGTGGTCGCCCAGGGTGGCGCACTGTTCTTCCAGCTGATCACCCCGCTGGGGCTGAGCCTGGACTTCTTCAGTGCTGCCAGCCTGATCGCCGTGGCGGTCATCGCCCTGACGCTGCTGGCCTGCCTGCGTATCCCAGTGGAAAACCTGCTGGTGCTGCTGTTCCCGCTCGGCGCCGTCACCGCCCTGCTGGCCCAGTTCGCCCCGCCCGGCACCGTGCCGCTGATCGACGAAGAGCCGGGCATCCTCGCGCACATCCTGCTGTCGATCCTGGCCTATGGCCTGTTCACCATCGCGGTGTTCCAGTCGCTGCTGTTGCTGCTGCAGGACCGCCAGCTGAAGAACAAGCACCCGTCCGGCCTGATCCGCAACTTCCCGCCGCTGCAAACCATGGAAAGCCTGCTGTTCGGCTTCCTCTGGGCGGGCTGGTGCCTGCTCTCGCTGTCGCTGATTTCCGGCTGGCTGTTCCTCGAAAACCTGTTTGCCCAGCATCTGGTGCACAAGACGCTGCTGGCCTGTGTGGCCTGGGTGGTGTTCAGCGTGCTGCTGTGGGGCCGCACCCGCCTGGGCTGGCGCGGGCACAAGGCGATCCGCTGGACCCTGGCGGGTTTCTGCCTGCTGATGCTGGCCTACTTCGGCAGCAAGCTGGTCCGCGAATTCATCCTGCATATCTGACGGCCGCCCATGGACACCCTGCCGTACGCACCGCTACTCGGCATTCTGGCACTGGCGCTACTGTGGTCGGCACTGTTCACCGCCGTCGACGCCGCCCGCCTGCAGCTCAATGGTTCACTGCGCAACGGCGATGACGCCCCGCCGCCGCTACCCGCCCAGGCCCTGGTGCTGTGCGCCAGCCTGGGCAAGCTGCTGGTGCTGGGGCTGGCGTGCCTGATCGGCCAACGCCAGAGCGGCGAACACGGCTTCTGGCTCGCGGGCCTGGGCGCGGTGGCAGCGCTGCTGGTGTTTGCCGAATTCCTGCCGCGGCGCCTGGCCCGGCGCAACCCGCAGGCCTTTATCAGCCTTGGCCTGAGCCTGCGCCCGTTTCCGCTGGCCCTGCTGCAACCTTTGGCCTGCCTGTTCGATGGCATCGCCAAGCTGATGCTGCGGCCGTTCCGCGCGCAGCCCACGGCAGTGGCCTTGCATCCGCAGGACGACGACGTCTTCGACGAAGACGATGAGCACGAGGCGCCGCGCCATGGCCTGCTGGACGGCTTGCAGTCGCTGGACAAGATCACCGTCAACGACATCCTGGTGCCACGCAACGAAGTCGATGGCATCAACCTCGACGACCCCATCACACAGATCATCGAGCAGCTGATCGTCAGCCGGCACACTCGCCTGCCGGTGTATCACAGCGACATCAATCAGGTCGAAGCGATCCTCAACACCAAGCTCATCAGCCACTTGCTGCCAAAGGCCGAGCTGACTCTGGAGCAACTGCTGGGCGCCTGCTACGAGCCCTACTTCGTGCCAGAAAGTACGCCGCTGCAGATGCAACTGCTGAACTTCCACAAGCAGCAGCGGCGCCTAGGCGTGGTGGTGGACGAGTATGGCGAGGTGCTGGGTATCGTCACCCTGGAAGACATCCTTGAAGAGATCGTCGGCGAGTTCGAGGACGAGCAGAGCCTGGACAACCCGCATGTGCACCCGCAGGCCGATGGCACCTTCGTCATCGAAGGCAACGCCTCGCTGCGTGAAATCAACCGTACCCTGGGCTGGCACCTGCCGTGTGACGGTGGCCCGAAAACCCTCAACGGGCTGGTCACCGAAGCCCTCGAAAGCATTCCGGAAAGCGCCGTTTGCCTGAAGATCGGCCGCTATCGCCTGGAAATCCTCGAAACAGAGGACAATTGTGCCAGCAAGGTACTGGTATGGACCGTGACCCGATAGCTATACTCGGGCCACGCTTACCCAGCCCCGCCGTTCCGCCCGCTACCCGCACCCGGCGCCACACGGCCAGTCCGCTGCACTGACACGCCCCGCGGTCCTGCTTCAACACCCCGAACAGTGCCCGCTCCCACCCCTACCCTCCTGGGCTGGTGCCAGTCGCGCGAACACAACAACAATACGCTCCGGCGTCCGCCAAGCCGTGCCTGCCTTCAAGGCCTGCACAGGCCGCAGACAATGCCATGGAGCGGACCAGACTGTTAGGGACCTACCAAATGACAACCAGCACCTATGCCGAGGCGCCTGCCGCGCCGGTCAACTCGCCAGCGCGGGTCGCCACTGCCAGTTTCATCGGCACCGCCATCGAGTTCTACGATTTCTACGTCTATGCCACCGCCGCCGCGCTGGTGATCGGCCCGGTGTTCTTCCCGTCCGGCTCGGGTACCGCGCAGATGCTCGCGGCCTTCATCACCTTCGGCATCGCCTTCCTTGCCCGCCCGCTGGGTTCGGCACTGTTCGGCCACTTCGGCGACCGCATCGGGCGCAAGTCGACCCTGGTCGCCTCGCTGCTGCTGATGGGCGTTTCGACCACGCTGATCGGCGTGCTGCCAGGCTATGACAGCATCGGCGTATGGGCACCGATCCTGCTCTGCCTGCTGCGCTTCGGCCAAGGCCTGGGCCTGGGTGGCGAATGGGGCGGCGCGGCACTGCTGGCCACCGAGAACGCGCCGGAGGGCAAACGCGCCTGGTTCGGCATGTTCCCGCAACTTGGCCCGTCGATCGGCTTCCTTGCGGCCAACGGCCTGTTCCTGACCCTGGCCATGCTGCTCAGTGACGAGCAGTTCCGTGACTGGGGCTGGCGCATTCCGTTCCTGCTCAGTGCCGCGCTGGTGCTGGTGGGGCTGTATGTGCGCCTGAAGCTTGAAGAGAGCCCGGTGTTCGCCAAGGCAGTCGCCCGCCATGAACGCGTGAAGATGCCGGTGGTCGACCTGTTCGGCAAGTACTGGATGCCGACCTTGCTGGGCGCAGCCGCCATGGTCGTGTGCTATGCGCTGTTCTATATCTCGACGGTGTTCTCGCTCAGCTATGGCGTGACCACGCTGGGCTACAGCCGCGAGACCTTCCTCGGCCTGCTGTGCTTTGCCGTGGTGTTCATGGCCCTGGCCACACCGCTTTCGGCCTGGCTGAGCGACCGCTACGGGCGCAAGCCGGTGCTGATCGTCGGCGGCCTGCTGGCGGTGGCTTCAGGCTTCACCATGGAACCGCTGCTGACCTCGGGTTCGACCACGGGTGTGGCGCTGTTCCTGGCCATCGAGCTGTTCCTGATGGGCGTGACCTTTGCACCAATGGGGGCGCTGCTGCCTGAGCTGTTCCCGACCCATGTGCGTTACACCGGCGCTTCGGCGGCGTACAACCTGGGCGGCATCGTCGGGGCCTCGGCGGCACCGTTCTTTGCCCAGAAGCTGGTGAGCATGGGTGGGTTGAGCTGGGTGGGGGGCTATGTGTCGGCGGCGGCTGTGATCAGCCTGATTGCCGTGCTGTGCCTGAAGGAAACCCGCAATACCGAGCTGTAAGTGATTGGGGCCGCTTTGCGGCCCATTCACGGGTCAAGCCCTCTCCCACAGGGATCGCATCTGCATTGGCTTGCACGGTCTCCTGTGGGAGCGGGCTTGTCCCGCGAATGGGCTGCGCAGCAGCCCCGTACAATCTCGGATCAGAATTCGACCTTGACCGCCTGCGAAGCACGGGTCGCCTTGGCCCGCGCCGCTTCGACCGATTCATCACGTGCCAGGCAAACACCCATGCGACGGGTGCCATTGATTTCCGGCTTGCCGAACAGGCGAATCGCCGTGTCAGGCTCGCTCAGGGCTGCGCCCAGATTTGCGAAGCTGGTCTGCTGCGACTGGCCTTCCGGCAGAATCACCGCCGAAGCCGATGGCCCGAACTGGCGCACCACCGGAATCGGCAAACCGAGAATGGCGCGGGCGTGCAGGGCGAACTGCGACAGGTCCTGGGAAATCAGGGTCACCAGGCCGGTGTCATGCGGGCGCGGCGAAACTTCGCTGAACCACACCTGGTCGCCCTTGACGAACAGCTCCACGCCGAACAGACCACGGCCACCCAGTGCATCGGTAACCGCCTTGGCCACGCGTTGCGACTCGGCCAGGGCTTTCGCGCTCATGGCTTGCGGCTGCCAGGATTCCTGATAGTCGCCCTTCTCCTGACGGTGACCCACCGGTTCGAGGAAGGTGGTACCGCCGACATGGCGCACGGTCAGCAGGGTGATTTCATATTCGAAGTCGATGAAGCCCTCGATGATCACCCGGCCCTTGCCGGCACGGCCGCCTTCCTGGGCGTAGTCCCAGGACTTCTGCAGGTCGGCATCGCTGCGCAGCAGGCTCTGGCCCTTGCCTGAAGAGCTCATCACCGGCTTGACCACACAGGGGTAGCCGACGTCGGCCACGGCCTTGGTGTAGTCCTCGAAGGTGTCGGCGAAGTGGTACGGCGAGGTTGGCAGGTCCAGCTCTTCGGCCGCCAGGCGGCGAATGCCCTCACGGTTCATGGTCAGCTGGGTGGCGCGTGCGGTCGGCACCACGTTGAAGCCTTCGTTCTCCAGCTCGACCAGCGTGGCGGTGGCGATGGCCTCGATTTCCGGAACGATGTAGTGCGGTTTTTCCGCTTCGATGATTGCCCGCAGGGCAACGCCATCGAGCATGTTGACCACGTGGCTGCGGTGTGCCACCTGCATCGCCGGGGCATTGGCGTAGCGGTCGACGGCGATCACTTCGACGCCCAGGCGCTGCAGCTCGATCACCACTTCCTTGCCCAGCTCGCCACAGCCGCAGAGCAGCACACGGGTCGCGGTTGGCGACAATGGGGTTCCGATACGGGTCATTTCAGGTCCTCGAAGGCGTCCGGGGCCGCACCAGGCTTTGGCACGGCCCGCTGAAAAAGGACCAATATTCTACACCATCAGCCCGCGACAGCGGCCCGCCGCGCACGAAATGCCATGGCCAGCCAGACGGCCGTGACACCGGCGAATTTAGACGCCATGGCGGTGCCGATCACCGCCGGTGTGAGCGCACCGATCATGCCGAAGAAGATGAAGGTATCCACCGGAATGCTCAGCGCCGAGCTCAGCCACAGGCGGTCACGCAGCGGCCGGCGAGTGATGCTGAACACCAGCCAGTCGATCAGCTCGGAGACGAAGAACGCGGTGGCGCTGGCCAAGGCAATGGCCGGCTCCGAGGTGGCGTACGACAGCACCAGGGCCAGCAGCATGGCAATCAGCGCGCCATGGCCAAAGCGGGTCTGCACCATGTCGCGCAGAATGAACACCAGGCCGCCCCAGCAGGACCAGATGATGTCCAGGTGCGGGGCGCTGGAGAAGGCGTAGTTGATCAGCACTACGCTACTGATATAGGCAATGAGATAGAACATGGGCAGGTTGTCTGTGGGCAAGCCCGACAGATTACCGCTGGCTTCTTCGCGGGTAAACCCGCGAAGAAGCCAGCGCAAGATCACGCCCCGATAATCAATCCTGCAGCCACTGCCCGCTCATGGCACAGCTTGAGCACCGCCCGGCGCTCGGTATTGTCCATCCTTCCCCAGCGGCCGATCTCGGCCACGGTACGCTGGCAGCCGGTACAGATATCCTGCTCGTCCAGTGCGCAAATGCTCACGCACGGCGAAGCCACCGGCCGCTCTACGGCTACGTCACTCATCGTCAAGCACCAGCTCCCGCGCATAACGCTCGGCATTGTGTACATAGTGCGCAGCGCTGGCTTCGAGCATGCGCATCTGCTGCTCGGTCAGCTCGCGCACCACCTTGCCCGGCGAGCCCATCACCAGCGAGCCATCAGGAATTTCCTTGCCTTCCGGGATCAGCGCGTTGGCGCCGATGATGCAGTGCTTGCCGATACGCGCGCCGTTGAGGATGACGGCGTTGATGCCGATCAGGCTGTAATCGCCGACCGAGCAGCCATGCAGCATGGCATTATGGCCGATGGTCACGCCCTTGCCCAGGGTCAGCGGCGAGCCCATGTCGGTGTGCATCACCGTACCGTCCTGGACATTGCTGTCCTCGCCGATGTCGATCAGTTCGTTGTCCCCCCGCAGTACCGCACCGAACCACACGCTGGCTCGGGCCTGCAGGCGCACCTTGCCGATCAGGGTGGCATTGGGTGCGGCCCAGCTGGTGGGGTGGCATTCGACCCGATGGTCGCCCAGGCGGTATTTCATGTTTGCTCCTCAGGGGTTCACGCAGACGGCGGGGTGTGCGCCGCTCAGATTTCGATGTAGCGCTCGGGGGGTTGATGCAGGCTGATACCGGCGTCATACAACAGGTTGACCAGCTCGACGATCATGATCGCCGACAACCCCCAGATCTTGTACTCGCCGTAGCGGTAGCTGGGCACGTACCAACTGCGCCCCTGGTAATCGATACGGTGGGTATGGTCACGCGGGTCCTGGCGGAAGAATTCCAGCGGCACGCTGAAGACTGCCGCGATTTCAGCGTCATTGGCGCGGTATTCGACGAAATCCGGGATCAAGCCGACGAACGGGGTCACTTTCAGGCCGTGCAGGGAGATCAGCGGGCTGAGTGGGCCGATCACTTCCACCAGGCCGGGCGGCAAGCCGATTTCTTCTTCGGCTTCGCGCAGCGCGGTAAACACCAGGTCCGGGTCTTCCGGGTCACGGCGGCCACCAGGAAAGGCGACTTCACCGCCGTGGGTCGACAACCCCTTGGCACGCAGGGTCAAGACCAGCTCGGGCGCTTCGCTGCGGGTGATGGGCAAAAGTACCGCCGCCTCGGGGAACCGTCGGTCGGTTTCCAGTGAAGCGGGTTGGTGGTTGCTCATACGGCGAAGTAGCTCGTCCAGCATTGCGCACTCTCGTTTCCAAGGCCTGCCTTGCATGATGCACCAAAGCCGCGAAGCACCCAAGCCCTGTGCGCTTGCGGCAGCCCCGCCTGGCGCGCCAAGATAACCCCGTCAAGAGGGAAGAAAAGCATGAAATTTTGCAGCGCGTGCGGCCAGCCAGTCATTCAGCAGATTCCCCAGGGCGACAGCCGCCTGCGGTTCGTCTGCGAGTCTTGCCAGACTGTTCACTACCAGAACCCCAACATCGTCGCCGGGGTGTTGCCCACCTGGGGCAGCCAGGTGCTGCTGTGCCGTCGCGCCATCGAGCCGCGCCGCGGCTTCTGGACGCTACCGGCGGGCTTCATGGAAAACGGCGAGACACTCGACCAGGCCGCCCGTCGCGAAACCGACGAGGAAGCCTGCGCCCGGGTCGGCGACATGGCCCTGTACCAGCTGTTCGACCTGCCGCACATCAACCAGGTGCATGTGTTCTTCCGTGCCGAGCTGGCCGACCTGGATTTTGCCGTCGGCGTCGAAAGCCTGGAGGTGCGGTTGTTCGAGGAACACGAAATCCCGTGGGGCGAGCTGGCTTTCCGCACCGTCACTCGCACACTAGAATGCTATTATCGCGACCGCATCAGGCAGCACTACCCGATTGGCCATGAATACCTGCCGCCGATGAATGTTTCGCCCACCACTTAAGCTCTCAGGTACTGCTTCATGCGTTGGTTGTTCGCCCTTTTCTGCCTTTGCGTTACCACGGTGTCCCAGGCGGCCTTCACCGAAGTCATCATTCGCAAGCCGCAACCGCCAGTGCCGGCCCAGTCGCAATCCCAAGCGGCCATGCAGCCGCTGATCGACAAGGTGCTGGTGATCAAGTCCGAGCGCCGCCTGCAGCTGATCAGCCGCGGCGAACCGCTGAAGACCTACCGCATCTCCCTGGGTAAGCAGCCCAAGGGTGCCAAGGAACGCGAGGGCGACAAGAAGACCCCTGAAGGCCTGTACTGGCTGGACTGGCGCAAGGAAAGCGACCGCTTCAACCTGGCCATGCACATCACCTACCCGAACATCAGCGACGCCGCCCGCGCCAACCGCGAAGGCTGGAGCGCTGGCAGCATGATCATGATCCACGGCACGCCGATCGACGAGAACTACCCTGAGTGGTACTTCCACACCCTCGACTGGACTGACGGCTGCATCGCCATGCGCAACCGCGACATGCAGGAAGTCTGGGACCTGGTCCGCGACGGCACCCTGATCGAGATTCGCCCTTGATAGTCCTGCATTCAGATTGAGCTTGTAGGACGTTTCATACTTCAAATACACACCTGCCCTACATCCTGCTTAGGCCAGGGACTGCATCCAACCGACGGCTTGAGTTCTTAGCATCCACGCAAACGAGTACGTAACCCGTACGCCATTTGCGAGGGTGCCTGATGCAATGCCGACTCCTTCACGCCGCCAGCAGGCTGCTCGCCGGTTGCCTGGCTGGCATGCTGATCTCCCACACGGTCCTGGCTGACGACCCTGCCAGCCTGCAACTGCGCGACCAGCAGCAATCCCTGCGGCATTTCGAACAGCAACAGCGGCTCAAGCGCTGGCAACAGCCGCCTGTACCCGAGCGCCACGAGCAGGCAGCTGCCCAGTCGGTCGGCGATCAGTGCTGGGCCGTCTCCGGCGTGCGCATCATCGGCAACCGCCAACTTGCAGACCAGGCGCTCGAGCCCGCGCTACGCAAGTGGCTGCTGCCCTGCATGGGCATCAACGACATCAATAACCTGCTCAAGGGCATCACCCAGCTGTACGTCAGTGCGGGGTTCCCGACCAGCCGTCCCTACCTGCGCCGCCAGCCTGGCGATGACGCACCACTGGACATCGTCATCGTCGAAGGCTTCGTCGAATCCATCGAACTTTCCGGCCCCGCATTGCCGCTGTCGCTGCAGAGCGCCTTCCCTGGCGTAGTGGGCCAACCGCTGTACCTGCCCGACCTCGAACAAGGTCTCGACCAACTCAATCGCCTGCGTGCCTACGACCTGAGCATGGACCTGCTGCCCGGCGAATTGCAGGGCGGTACCCAGGTTGTACTGCAACCGCACACGGTCGGCTCACGCTGGCACCTGGACAGCCGCCTGGATAACCGTGGCAGTGAGCTGACCGGCCGCCACCGCCTTAACCTGGGCCTCGGCCTGGACAGCCCGCTCGGGCTCAATGACGACCTGCGCGTGACATTGCTGTCCAGCGTCTTGCACGCCCCCGGCCAGGTGCAAGGCATCACGGTGTACTACAGCATCCCCTATGGCCCCTGGACCTTTGCCCTCAACGCCAGCCAACTGAGCTACGATGCGCCACTGCCGCACAGCCGGCAGACCAGCGACGGCAGCAGCAGCTACCAAGGCCTGAGCATCGAGCGGGTGCTGTGGCGCAACCAGCAAGGCCTGCTCAGCGCCAGCACGCGGCTGGACCGCAAGCAACTGGTCAACCGCAGCGCCGGTGCCGTCGTCACCCAGCAGAGCCCAACCCTCACCAGCGTCGAGGCTGGCATCAACCTACTGTGGCTGAAAGGCGGGTTATGGAACGGGTACCTGGGCGTTGCCCAGGGCCTGGACTGGTTCGCTGCCGACGAGGGGCCATTGGGTGCCGAACGCCTGCGCCCGGACTTTCGCAAGTACCGCGCCAGCCTGCTGCACCTGCGCCAGGGCCCGACTGGCACAGCTTGGCGCTGGCAAAGCGAGCTGGCCTTGCAGTACAGCGAACACGCGTTGCCCGCCATCGAGCAATTACTGGTCAGCGACGACTCGAGCGTAAGGGGCTTTCGCCTGAGCACCTACTCCGGCGCCAGCGGCGCGACCTGGCGCAATACCTTGAGCCAGCCGCTACCGGCGAACTGGGCCCACCCCCTGCAGATACGCCCTTACCTCGGCCTGGATGTGGGCTGGACCCGGCCCGCCACGGGCAAGCCTTCGCAACGCCTGGCTGGCACAGCCGCCGGCATCGAACTGAGCCTGACAAACGCCCGGCTGCGGCTCGACTACCAACGCGCCCTCTACACCAGCGACCTGCCCCGCTCCCGTCTGGAGCCTGGCTTCTGGGTACTGGAGTGCACCCTGAGCATCTGATTCACCCACAACAAAGAGAACGAGAACATGCAGACACTCTCGCCGTTACCGTCTAGCCGCCCGGATACCTTGCGCTGGGCCATCTTCCTCGCATTGCTCAGCCCCGCAAGCGCTTTCGCGCAGGGTGGGCTGGAGCCCGCCAGCGGCCCGGCAGGCACCCCGATCATCAACAATGACCATGGCGTACCGGTGATCGACATCGTAGCGCCCAATGCCAGTGGCCTGTCGCACAACCAGTTTCTCGACTACAACGTTGCCCGCCCCGGTGTGGTATTGAACAACGCTCTGCAGCCAGGTCAGTCGCAACTGGCCGGCGCATTGGCCGCCAACCCGCAGTTCCGGGGCCAGGCAGCGTCGACCATTCTCAATGAAGTGGTCAGCCGCAACGCCTCGCTGATCGAAGGCCCGCAGGAAATCTTCGGCCGCCCTGCCGACTACATCCTCGCCAACCCCAACGGTATCACCCTCAATGGCGGCAGTTTCATCAACACCACCCGCGCAGGGTTCGTGGTCGGCACGCCCGAATTGCAGGAAGAACAGCTGCGCCATTTCAACTCACTGAATGCCAGCGGCACATTGCAAGTGCTTCAGGGCGGACAGAGCAATGCCGAGGGCGCGCTTGATCTGATTGCCCCGAAGGTGGACCAGCAAGGCCTGCTCATGGCCAAGGGTGACCTCAATGTGACCGTTGGCCGCAATCGCATCGCTCATGCCGACGGCCAGGTGCTCGAGCACCTACCGGGCACCCCGTCGAGCATCGACGCCAAGCTGTTCGGTGCCATGCGCGCCGGGCGCATTCGCGTGGTGAGCACTGCCGAAGGTGCAGGCGTGCGCATGGGCTCGAAGGTAAAGGCCGACAACGGCATTGCCATTCACTCGGCCGGCTCATTGGACATCAGCGGCGAAGCCGCCACCCCTGCCGAACTAAACACTGAACAAGGCACCCTGCTTCTGACCGCCGCCGATGACCTGACATTGAGCGCTGTCGATGGCAAGGCCGAGCGCATCGAGGCCAAGGCCGGCAAGAAACTCACCCTGGACGCCAAGACCCGCGAAACCATCAACCACGACCGCGACAGCTGGAATAAGAAGTTTCTGTTCATCACCCGCGAAACCTATAGCCGTGAAAGCACTACCACCGAGCGCCAGCAACGGGGTGTGCAACTGCAGGGCAGCGACAGCATTGCCTTGCAGTCCGGCGCCGACATGCGACTGGTCGCCGCCGAGGTCAAGGCAGGGGGTGACATGACCCTCGACAGCGGTGCCAACCTGGACATCGCGGCCGGTATCGACAGCAAGCAATTCAAGCAACAGGTGCGTCACCGCAAGGACCTCTGGCGCGGCGACAGCGATACCGACCAGTACACCGAAACCGCTCGGCCCAGCTCGCTGAGCGCCCAGCGCATGACAGTCAACGCCAAGGACACACTCAAGGTCGAGGGCAGCAACCTGCATAGCCGCGGCGACATGGACCTCAATGCCAAGCAGGTCGAGGTCGGCACCACCACCCTGCAGCACCGCAGCAACGACGGCAACTACCGGGGCGACCTGGTCTCCGGCACCTTCTTCGGCAATCGCAAGGGCAACGACACCGAGGGCCAGAGCGTTGCCGGCAGCAGCGTCACTGCGGATGGCAAGCTGAATGGCCATGCCGACCAGGTCAGCATCAAGGGCAGCACCGTGTACGGTAAAAAAGATGCCGTGCTCTACAGCGAAAAGGGCGCGCTGGCGATCGAAGCGGACCATGGCAGTAGCCGGTCCACCGAGCGCAAGAGCGACAGCAAGCTGTTCGGCCTGTTCGGCAATGATCAGCAGAGCACCAAACGTGAACAGCAAGTGCTGGTCAGCGATGTCAGTTCGTGCAGCAACCTGCGCCTGGCCAGTGCCGAAGAGATGCGCATCCAGGGCGCCAAGGTCGAGGCTGGCGCGCACTTGCTGGTCGAAGCCAAGGGCGATCTGCTGATCGGCAGTGCGCAAGCGGTCAACGAAAGCGAAAGCCGTGATCAGCAATGGGGTTTGACTGCCAGTGCCCGGCAAACCCAGCAAGCCGAAGACGGCAAGCCGGAGTCTCGCCAGTATGCGGCGGGCGTGGCCTATGAAGTGACCACCGGCAGCGAAAATGTGCGCGAAACCGCCCAAGTCGCCAGCGAGCTGAAGGGGGCTACCGTTGGCCTGGGCAGCGGGGGGCACCTGCAAGTGAAGGGTTCCAAGGTCCAGGCCGCTGCGGGCGACCTCGATGTGAAGGCCAGGCAAGTGACGCTCGGCGCCACCGGCAATGAGCGCGAATCGACCACCAGCACTCGCCAGAGCGGCGGCGGTTTGACCGTCACCGGCGGCATCGATCGCCTGGGCAGCCTGTTCGAAGGCCATCACAACAGCACCGTGGTGACCGAGCGCGACAGCAAGGCCCAACGCAGCGAACTGCAGGCCAGTGGCAACGTGAGCGTCGATGCTGACGAGCTGGTGGCCGAAGCGGCACGCGTCACTGCCGGAGATACCCTCAAAGTGAGCGCCAAGCGCATCGACAACCGTGCTGTGCTCGATACCTATGAACGCGAAGAACTTCGTAGCGAGTGGTCCGGCAGCCTCGGCGCCAGCGTCGAGTACCGTGACCTGACCCGGCCGATCGAGCGGCTGGTGCTGGGCGAGGAGGCCGCGCGCTTCCAGCAGGCATCGCCCGAAGACGCCATGGTGGCACCCAGCGTTGGTGCCGACATGACCCTCGAGCACCTCAAGCGCCTGGAAAACCAGCGTCGAGGCTTTGCTCAGGTCAGCGAGCTGTCTGGCGCACACGTCCAGGTCAAGGCCGAGGTCATCGATGACCAGGGTACCGCTTGGCGTGCCAACCGCGGCCAACTGCAGGTCGATGCGCAACGGCACAGCATGCGCGCCGCCGAAAATACCCGGGAGGACAGCGTAGAGCGCCTGGCATTTGGCGGTGACTTGCGCGTCGACACCAGCTCCGGCAGTGACTTGAACGCCCGCGGCGCGGGCAAGGGGGGTTCGCTGGGCAAGCAGGCAACGGCCAGCACCGCAGTTCCGGGCAGCCTTTATGGCCAACAGGGTATTCAGGTCCAGCTGGGTAGCGATGGTCGATATGAGGGGACCCGCATCGAGGGGGGCGAAGGCGAGGTGGTCATCCACAGTGAAGGCAACCTGTCGCTGCCCCAGGCCAACGACCGCACCGAGGAGATGACTCGCCAGCTCGACGGCAATGCGTGGGCCAAGGTCGGCAACCGCCCCGGCAGCACCGGCTTCGATGCCCGAGGCTACCTTGACCACGCGCAGCTGCAAGCCGTGCAAGCCAAGGCGCAAGTGGCACAGATCGACGCCAAGGGGGCAGTCCGCCTGAGCAGCGCGGGTGATCTGCTGTTGGAGGGCACCCGTATCGGCAGTCGGGAAGCCAAGGTCGGCGATATTCGCCTGCACAGCGATGGCTTGCTGCAGGTCAAGGCAGGCAGCGACACCCAGCAGGCCAACGGCGGCAAACTTGGCGGTGGCCTGGAGCTGGCAGCCAAAATGGGCGAGGCCAAAGGCGGCGGCATCGGTGGCCATTTCACCCATGGCAAGCAGGACGAAAACGCCCGTCAGGCCGTCGATGCCCAGTTCGCCAGTGCCGGCAAGCTGACCCTCAGCAGCGCGGCTCGCGAGGACATCGCCCTGCACCTGGAGGGCCTGCAGGCATCCGCCGAACAGATCGCGCTCAACGCGTCCAGCGGCGGCATGCTGATCGAAGCCTCCTCCAATCAGGAGCAGCGCAACAATCTCGAGATCACCGCCGGTGCCGGTTTCAACATGACCGCAGGCAGCACCGACACCCGTGGCCTGCATGGCCGGGCCAAGGTCGGGCTGGACAAGCGCGACAACCAGACCTGGAACGCCAGCAACCTGCGCGCCGAATCCATCGACCTGCAAGGCCGGGGTGATACCCGCATCGAAGGCGCCAGCCTGGAAGCCGGGCGCATCACCGGCGCGATCGATGGCGACCTGCGCATCGCCAGCCGCAAGGACAGCGTCGACACCTTGGCGGTGGAGGGCGATGCACGCTTGAGCCAGGAGAAAAACCCGCAGGGCTATGTCAACGCCGCCACCTCGCTGGCCGGGCCACTGGGTGGCAAGGTGAAGGAGAAAGCCGGGTCGGCCTTGAGCAAGGCCGACCCGGGCTTCTCGCCGACCTTGAGCCTTCAGGTGTCGCATGTGCAGCGTGACAGCGTAGGGCAGCAGGCAGTACTCAAGGGCAGCGACGGTATCGAGTTGAAAGTGGGCGGTGATGCCCAGCTGGTTGGCGCGCGGCTGCAGTCGGCCAAGGGCACGGTCGCGCTCGATGCCAGCTCGGTGAGCCGGGAAACCCTGAGTGGCAACGATTATCGTCGGGACGTGTCGGTCGATGCGTCCAATTCGCCGGTGGACCTGGGCACGGCGATTGCCGAGATGGCCAAGGGCAAAGGCGCGGCGGATGGCGAAAATGCGCTGGACCTGGGGCTGTTGCGGACCAGTGGGCATAGCCGCAGTGAGCAGTGGGTTTCCAGTGTGCAGGGGGGTAAGGCGGAGTAAGGGGTGAGGCACGGATGTGCCTGCCTTGGGATGTTCGGCGCCTGTGAGATCGAGCGCCGCCCGCGCGGCGCATCGCGGGCAAGCCCGCTCCCACATCTGTTTCGGGCCAGTTACTCCTGTACCGCCAACAGGATCCGCCTTGGTGCCTGCCTTGGGATGTTCGGCGCCTGTGAGATCGAGCGCCGCCCGCGCGGCGCATCGCGGGCAAGCCCGCTCCCACATCTGTTTCGGGCCAGTTACTCCTGTACCGCCAACAGGATCCGCCTTGGTGCCTGCCTTGGGATATTCGGCGCCTGTGAGATCGAGCGCCGCCCGCGCGGCGCATCGCGGGCAAGCCCGCTCCCACATTTGTTTCGGGCCAGTTACTCCTGTTGGACTGCCCCCAAGAAGTTGGACACCAATCCAACCCTTGGGGGATTCATGGCCAAGTACACTGAGCAGTTCAAGCTCACAGCAATCACTGCCTATTTGGATGGCAGCAACGGTTTCCGTACGGTAG